>NZ_JBITDM010000022.1:0-141206 GCF_044454195.1 Streptomyces sp. NPDC051561
ATGAGACGTCGAACACCTCCCTCAACGGCACGGGAGCCCTGTCCGTTGCTCACACCGGCCCATCACCCGATCAGTGGCCACTCTGAAAACACTCAGTGTCTTCATAGCCGGTCATGGCCAGACCTCTCCTCCCGTGCCGCAGCAATGCCGCGCTCACCGTGTCCGTACGGCTGCGCTGTGTAGCGGCACAGTGATGAGTATGGCACTGAGAAGTCGCACTATGTAACTTCTCACGAGAATCGTCCGAGTGAATCGCCTACGCGGTCAACTCGCGCTCTGCCTAACCTTGTTGCTGCCGACTGGCCGTCGGCTCCGAGACTGAAGAGGACGTGCCGTCATGACCGCGAGGGCAACCACCCGCCGCCGCCAGCTCGGAGCAGTCCTGCGCAAGCTGCGCGCCGCAAAGGGCATGACGCTGGAAGAGGCCGGACAACAGGTCGGCGTATCCAAGGCAACCGTGAGCCGCTACGAAACCCAGGCCGGACCGGTGAAGTGGCTGGTGGTGGAGGGCCTCTGCCGCGCGTACGGCGCAACAGCGACTGAGCAAACGGCAGTTGTCGCACTGGCTAAGCACGCTAAGCAGCAGGGCTGGTGGAACTCCTTCGCCGACTCCATCCCTGACAGCATGGATCTGCTCCTCACCTTGGAAGACGAGGCCGTACGCGAAGATCACTTCAACTGTCTCTATGTGCCGGGGCTGCTTCAGACTCGCGCTTACACGGTGGCCGTGCAGCACGCATCGGAGATGCGCCTTCCGGCAGACGATATCGAGCGGCTCGTGGACATCCGCATGAAGCGCCAGCAGGTTCTCAACCGTCCGAAGCCGCTGCACCTTTGGGCCATCCTGGACGAGTCCGTGATCCGGAGGGTGGTCGGTTCGGCGGGCGTCATGAAGGAGCAGCTCGCCCACCTCCTCAAGGCCAACGAGTCACCCTCCATCACCCTCCAGGTCCTGCCGTTCTCCAAGGGCGCGCACTCGGCCGCCATGGGCAGCTTCGTCATCCTTGGCGGCGCGGAACCCACCTTGGACGTGGTGTACATCGATGCTCACTTCGGCTCCCTCTTCATGGAGAAGGAGGAGGAACTGGACCGATACCGGCTTGCGTTTGAGTACTTGCGCGCACAAGCGTTGGATATGGCTGCCTCATCAGCCCTGATCGAGCGCGTACGCGAGGAGATGTAATGCAGAGCCGTACCAAGTCCATACCGGCCTCCGCCTGGACCAAGTCCTCGTACAGCGGAGCCAACACGAGTGAGTGCGTTGAGGTCGCCCCCCTCCCCGCCCACACCGCCGTGCGTGACTCCAAGACGCCTGATGGCCCCTCGTTCGCCGTGACTCACGGCGCCTGGACTGCCTTCATCCTGGCGGTCCAGGACGGAGCGGGAGCACTGTAGGGAGGGGGCGGACGACCTCGCCTCCTGTCAGTCCAGCCGCCGGGTCCAAGGAAGCCAGCCGTTCTGACCCGCTAAGCCCTGGAGGTGCGTTCTCGATGACCACCGTTGTGCCGCCGATCTGGCGCAAGAGCAGCTACAGCAATGGGACGGGTGGCGAGTGCGTCGAGTTCGCGCCGTCCACCGCCCGCACCGCCGTGCGTGACTCCAAGTTCCCCGACGGTCCCTTCTTCGACGTGACGGTCGGCGCCTGGGGGGAATTCGTTCGCGCAGTTCAGTGCGGTGACATCGCGCCGTAGGGGGTGGGCGGGGTCGTCGAGGTCTGGGCCAGTTGACGTGGAACTGTCATCATCAGCCCCTCGGGTCACTTCTGATGCCTAGGGGGGCACATGCGGAAGAGCAGCGCGCGGCGGGGTTCGGTGGTGGTGGCGGGAGGGGCCGTGGCGCTGGTCGCGGTTCTGGCCGGGTGTGAGGGGAGTGCGGCGGGGAGCGGGAGGCAGGAGGGGGTGAGGCCGCTGGCGGCGCCCGCGCCGACGGGGGCGGGTGGGCCGGTGAAGGTGGTGTTGGAGCTTGGGGATGACGAGGCGAGTGGGCCGTCGGGGCGGCAGATCATTCTGGCTTCGTTGGCGAATGACCGGGTGAAGGTCACGGGTGGGGAGGCCCGGGTCGTGACGCGGGAGGTCGGGGCGGGGACGTACCGGCTGAGCGTCACGGGGAAGCCGCGGAACGGGGCGGTGACGGTGAGTGGGACGAACCTCGTGTACGTGTCGACGGACGGGTACGTGGGCGAGGACGAGTTCACGTACCAAGTGGCAGGGAGGGGGGTAAGTGGCTTGATTGATACGGCAGTTGTGCGGGTGACGGTGAATGAGCCGGTGAGGGTTACCGAGCCGCCCGAGGAGCCCGAGGAGGAGGACGACGGGGCTTGGGGGGATGAGGAACCGGAGCCCGGGGAGAGCGGGAGGCCCACCAAGCCGGCGGCTTTCTATGCGAGTTGCGCCGAGGCGCGGGCTGCGGGGGCTGCGCCCGTTCGGCGGGGGGACCCCGGGTACGGGCGGCATCTGGACCGGGACGGGGACGGGGTGGCTTGTGCCGGGAAGGAGGGGAAACCCGGTGGAGGGAACGGAGGTGGGGGTGCGGTGTTTTACAAGAGTTGCGAGGACGTGAAGGCGGCGGGGGCCGCGCCTATTCGTCGGGGGGATCCGGGCTATGGACGGCACCTGGATCATGACGGGGATGGAACCGGTTGCGATTGGTGAAGGCGGGGAGTGGTGGCGGGGCGGGTGCGCCCGTGCGGGATTGAGTGTGCGGGATTGAGTGTGTGGGATTGAGCCATTGCAGCAACTCTCGGTGTGGGGGCAGGGGTTCGGGTTTGGGCTTTGAGCTGCGGCCTGAGGTGTTCGGGGTAATTTAAACCGGCCTTTTTCGGCCATTCAATTACCACTCCATTACCGGATCTTCACATAACTGCCATCATCAACCCCTCGGTTCACTCGTGACGCCTTGGGGGGCACATGAAGCACATATGGCAGGTAGGGCAGGTTCGGAAGAGCAGCGTGGCGGGGCGGCAGCGGGCGGTCGTGGCGGTCGGTGGGGCCGTGGCGATGGTGATGGTGCTGGCCGGGTGTGGGGGCGGCGGCGCGGTCGGGGACAGCAAGGCCGGTGGGCTCAAGCCCGTGGGGGACAAGGTGTCGGCGTCGCCCTCGGTGACGGCGAGGGCGGGGCTGAAGCTCGCCGATGACCAGGCGAGTGGGCGGGGCGGGAAGCAGATCATTGTGGCCGCGCTGGCCAATGACGAGGTGACTTCGGCGGCTGGGGAGGCCGGGGATCTGACGCGGGAGGTCGGGGCGGGGGCGTACAAGCTGGGTGTTTCTGTCGTGCCGCAGCACGGGACGGCGACGGTCAGCGGGACGAATCTGGTGTACACGCCGACGGCCGGTTATACGGGCGAGGACGAGTTCACGTACGAGGTGGCGGGGAAGGGGGCAAGTGGGGTGAGTGGTACGGCGGTTGTACGGATCACCGTCAGCGCGCCGGTCAGGGCGACGGAGCGGCCGGTGGTGCCCAAGCCGCCCAAGCCGCGCAAGACGACTTCGCCGCCGAAGCCTCGGAAGACGACCAAGCCGTCTACGTCCGGGGGGACCAGTGGTGGGTCTACGACCGGTGGGTCGGCGAGTGGTGGGTCGGCGAGTGGTGGGTCTGCGAGTGGGGGGTCTTCAGCGGGTACGTCCGGGGGTGGGGGCTCCGTCTACTACAAGAACTGCACGGCGGTGCGGGCTGCCGGTGCCGCGCCCATTCGCCGGGGCGACCCGGGGTATGCGAGGCACTTGGACCGTGACGGGGACGGGGTCGGCTGCGAGTAGTCGGGGCGGGGGCTCGGGGCCCGGGTGCGACGGGGGCCGGGACGGGTGGGGTGCGGGGGGGGCGGGGGCCCCCGGGGCCGGGGCGGGGGCGGGGGGGGGGGGGGGGGGGGGGGGGGGCGCGCGGGGGCCCGGGGGGGGGGGGGGGCGGGGGGGGGGGGGGTGCGACTCCGTCGGGGGCCGCCCGCTTGCCCGCCCGTTCCGCCCCCGGGGGCGGAACGGGCGGGCAAGCGGGCTGAGGGAATGGGGAGGGGCGGGCGGGCCCCGCCGCCCACCTCACGCGCCGAAGGCCCGCGACACCGTGTAGATCAGGAGGCCGACCAGGGCGCCGACCACCGTTCCGTTGATGCGGATGAACTGGAGGTCGCGGCCGATATGGGCCTCGATCTTCTTGGAGGTGTGGTCGGCGTCCCAGCCGGCGACCGTGTCGGTGATCAGGGAGGTGATCTCGGAGCGGTAGGTGGTGATGACGTAGACGGCGGCGCCCTCGACCCAGCCTTCGAGCTTGCGTTGCAGGCGGCCGTCGGTGGCGAGGCGGGAGCCGAGGGAGATGAGGGAGGCGCGGACGCGGAGACGGAGTTCGGACTGTTCGTCGTCGGCGGCGGCGATGATCATCGCGCGGACGGCGGACCAGGCGGACGCGATGACGTCCTGGACCTCGCCTCGGTTGAGGATCTCAGACTTGAGGCGCTCGATACGGGCGCGGGTGTCGGAGTCCGACTGGAGGTCGCCCGCGAAATCGGCCAGGAAACGGTCGATGGCGCCGCGGGCCGGGTGGGTGGGCATGTCCCGCATCTCGGTGATGAAGCGGAGCAGCTCCTTGTAGACGCGGTCGCCGATCTTGCGGTCGACGAAGCGGGGGGTCCAGCCGGGGGCGCCGCCCTGCACGGCGTCCATGACGGAGTCGCCGTGTTCGACCAGCCAGTCGTGGGCGCGGGTGCAGATCAGGTCGACGGCGCGGTGGTGGGCGCCGTCCGCGACCACCTTGTCCAGGGCCTTGCCGAGGCCGGGGGCGATCTCGGCGGCGTCCGCGCGGCGGGTGATGGCCTCGCCGACGACCGCCTGTACGTCGGAGTCGCGCAGGACGGTGAGGGCGCCGCGCAGGGCGGTGGCCAGTTCTTCGGTGACGCGGTCCGCGTGGGCGGGTTCGGCGAGCCAGGCGCCGAGTCGGCCACCCATCTGGAGGGGGGCCAGGCGGGCCTTGATAACGTCCTCGGAGAGGAAGTTCTCGCCGACGAAGTCGCCCAGGGAGACGCCGAGTTGGTCCTTCTTGGTGGGGATGATGGCGGTGTGCGGGATGCGGATGCCGAGCGGGTGCTTGAAGAGGGCGGTGACCGCGAACCAGTCCGCCATGGCGCCCACCATGCCCGCCTCGGCGGCGGCCGCGACGTAACCCGGCCAGCCCGTGAGGCCGCTGTGCTCGGCCCACTTGGCGAGGACGTACACAAGTGCGACGAAGAGGAGCAGGCCGGTGGCGGTCGCCTTCATCCGGCGTACGCCCTGCCGCTTCTCCTCGTCGGCCTCGCTGAACGCGAAGGGTGGGCGGGGCGGGGGCGGGGCAGGCTTCCTCAGGCCGTCCGGGCGGGATTCGCTTTTGCGAGCACCCGCACCGGTGGGCTCGCGACCGGCTGCCGGGCCGGCTGCCGTCCCGTCCGTTACTCCGTTCGCCGACCCGGGCGCCTCACTGGCTGCCGCGCCGTTCACCGACCCGGCCGCCTCATTGGCCGCCGTCCCGTCCGCCCTGTCAGACCTGTCGTCCGTACGTTCCATCCGCTCCGCCCACTCCGTTCGCCCGTGCCCGGTTCCGGTCGGCGTGCGCCGCCGGCGACCAAGTGCCGTGCGCAACCGCACGTACGACAAGACCCCTGACCACAGAGACTCCGCACCCGGGAAGACCCGAATGCGACGCTCCTGCCTGACTCCTGCCCTGCTCGTTACCTGAGTCACTACCTTTCCTACTCCTGGAACGCACTTCGAGTTCCCAACGTCCCCTCTCATGACCACATGCCTCATGTCATGACCACATGCCTCATGATGGTGATCAGTTCGAGTCTCGAACGGGCGGCCCCACGGCGCCCCCTGCACAACGAGGAGTCACCCCCCGCATGACCAGGCGCCATGGTTATGCCCTGCTTGCCGCCCTGGCAGCAGTGGTCGTTCTGATTTCCGCCGGGATATTCGCTCTCACCGGCCTGACGGGCGGCGACAGCCAGTCCCCCACGGACAACGGCGCCCACCGCGCCGCGGCCAAGCAAAAGCGTCCCGGCGGGACCGGAATGAGGCCCGCCACCTCCGCCCGCTGGACCGGCACCTGGTCCGCCTCGCCCGTCAGCGGCGAACCGGGCACCGCACAGGGGCTCCCCGGCAAGTCGATACGCAACGTCGTGCACACCAGCATCGGCGGCACCGGCGCCCGCATCACCCTCTCCAACCTCTTCGGAACCAGTCCCCTCCAGATATCCCACGCGTCACTCGCGGTCGCCGCCGCCGCAGGCGCACCGGCGGCCGAACCGGGCACCATGCGGGCCCTCACCTTCCGGGGCAAGACCTCCGTGGTCATACCCGTCGGCCGCTCCGTGGCCAGCGACGGGGTCTCGATCAAGATCCCGTACGACGGAGACCTGCTGATCACCGTGTTCTCGCCGACGCCGAGCGGCCCGGTGACGTACCACCCCAACTCCCACCAGACCAGCTACACCGCACTCGGTGAGCACACCGGTGACACCACCGGCGCCGCCTACCTCACCCGTACCAACAAGTGGCGCTACCTGACCGGCGTCGACGTCCTCAACGACGACACCAACGGCTCCCTCGTCCTCTTCGGCGACTCGATCACCGACGGACTCGGCTCCACCCAGGACACCAACCGCCGCTGGCCCGACGTCCTCTCCGACCGCCTGCGCTCCGAGCCCGGCGCCCCGCACTACGGCATCCTCAACCAGGGAATCAGCGGAAACCGGCTGCTCAACGACAACCGCGGCCCCAGCGGCCTCTCCCGCTTCGACGCGGACGCGGTACGGCAGCCCGGCGCGAAGACCGTGGTGGTGCTCCTGGGGATCAACGACATCGGCGGGAAGCCCGGGGCCGACGCGGAGAGTGTGGTGGCCGGGCTGCGTGAGCTCGTACGCCAGGGGCACGCACGGCAGCAGCGCGTGCTGGGCGGGACGCTGCTCCCCTTCGGAGGTCACAAGTCCTGGACACCGGAGAGGGAGATGGTCCGTCAAGAAGTGAACGCGGAGATCCGGGCCGGGCGCGTGTTCGACGGCATCCTGGACTTCGACGCGGCCGTACGCGACCCGCACGCCCCAGAGCGGATGCTGCCCGCATACGACGCAGGAGACCACCTCCACCCGAGCGACGAGGGCTACCGGCGGATGGGCCAGTGGGTGGACCTGCGGGTGCTGGCACGGGGAGCGGGGGTCGGGGCTTCGGGGGTCTGAGGGGTACGGGGCGGCAGCCGCCCCACTCCCCGTAGCGTGGACCCATGACCACCCAGACCAACGGGTCCACCGACTCCAGCGGCCCCACCCGCCTCATCCTCGCCACCCGCAACGCCGGCAAGATCACCGAGCTCCGCGCGATCCTCGCCGCCGCCGACCTCCCCTACGAGCTCGTCGGCACCGACGCCTACCCGGAGATCCCGGACGTCAAGGAAACCGGCGTCACCTTCGCCGAGAACGCCCTGCTCAAGGCCCACGCCATGGCCAAGGCAACCGGCCTGCCCGCCATCGCCGACGACTCCGGCCTCGCGGTCGACGTCCTGCACGGCGCCCCGGGCATCTTCTCCGCCCGCTGGTCCGGCACCCACGGCGACGACAGGGCCAACCTGGACCTCCTCCTGGCCCAGCTGGCCGACATCGGCACCGAGCACCGCGCCGCCCACTTCGCCTGCGCGGCAGCCCTCGCCCTCCCGGACGGCACGGAACGCGTCGTCTTCGGCACCATGCCGGGCACCCTGCGCTACGCCCCCGCCGGCACCAACGGCTTCGGCTACGACCCGATCCTCCAGCCGGACGGCTACGAAATGACGTGCGCGGAGCTGTCGCCTGCGGAGAAGAACGCCATCTCGCACCGCGGCAAGGCGTTCAGGGCGCTGGTGCCGGTGTTGCGGGAACTGCTCGGCTGAGAACGGCGGTAGCACACACGACGAAGGGCCGCCCGTGCGAGACGGGCGGCCCTTTGTCGTAGCTGTGCGGCCGGGGGGACTCGAACCCCCACGGGTTTTACCCCACTGGGACCTAAACCCAGCGTGACTGCCAATTCCACCACGGCCGCGGGTGCGCCCCCATGGTAAGGGGCGAGTGCGGCCGGGCCGCGCCGATGGTCAGAACTTCGGTTCGCGGGCCTGGGCTTCGACCAGTTCGGCGGCTTCGGCCTTGGTTTCGACCGAGGGAGGGGAGCCGGCGAGGGGCTTCTGGGCGGTCTCCTTCATGCAGGCGACCGCGATGATGCCGACCAGGGCGGCGGCCATCGAGTAGTAGGCGGGCATCAGGTTGTTGCCGGTCCAGGCGATGAGGCCGGTGATGACCAGGGGGGTGGTGCCGCCGAAGATCGAGGCGGAGAGATTGTAGCCGACCGAGAGGGAGCCGTACCTGACCGGGGTCGGGAAGAGGGCCGGGAGGGCTGCCGACATCGTGCCGAGGAGGCAGACCAGCGAAAGGCCCAGCATCAGCATGCCGATGATGATCGCGGGGATGCTGCCCTGGCCGATCAGGAGGAAGGCCGGGAGGGAGAGGACGAAGAAGCCGATCATGCCGGCCATGAGCAGCGGCTTGCGGCCGAAGCGGTCGCTGAGCTTTCCGACCTGGTTGATGATCAGCATCAGGAAGACCATGACCCCGAGCAGGATGAGCAGGCCGTGGGTCTCCGAGTAGCCGAGCTCGTCCGAGAGGTACGTCGGCATGTAGGAGAGCAGCATGTAGTCGGTGATGTTGTACGCGCCGACCAGGCAGATGCAGAGGATCAGGGTCGGCCAGTAGTCGCGGAAGATCCGGCCGAGGTCGCCCTTGGTGGTCTTCTCGACGGCGTCGGCCGCCTCCGAGGCGCGGGCGTTCTCCGCTTCCAGCTTCTGGAAGGCCGGGGTCTCGTCCAGCTTCATCCGGAGGTAGAGGCCGATCAGGCCGAGCGGGGCCGCGACGAGGAACGGGATGCGCCAGCCCCATTCGCGCATGACGTCGTTGCCGAGGATCGCGGTGAGGGCGGTCACCAGCCCGGCCGCGCCGACGTATCCGGCGAGCGTGCCGAATTCCAGGAAGCTGCCGAAGAAGCCTCGGCGCTTGTCGGGGGCGTACTCGGCGATGAAGGTGGACGCGCCGCCGTACTCGCCGCCGGTGGAGAAGCCCTGGACCATCCGGAAGAAGATCAGGAGGATCGGGGCCCAGACGCCGATGGAGTCCCAGGACGGGATGAGGCCGATGGCGAGGGTGCCGATCGACATCAGGATCATCGTGAGGGCGAGGACCTTCTTGCGGCCGATCTTGTCGCCCATCGGGCCGAAGAACATGCCGCCGAGGGGCCGTACGAGGAAGGCCACGGCGAAGGTCGCGAAGGAGGAGAGGAGCTGGGCGGTGTCGTTCCCGGACGGGAAGAAGACCTTGCCGATGGTGACGGCGAGGTAGCTGTAGATGCCGAAGTCGAACCACTCCATGGCATTGCCCAGGGAGGCGGCTTTCGTCGCCCGCTTGACCGCTGCCTCGTCGGTGATGGTGATGTCCGACCGGCGCAGGGGTGGGTTCTTGCGCCGTTTGATGGTGCGGAAGAGGTTCCGGTGACGCTTGACCGCCTCGGGATCCTCAGCTCTCTCGGGGCCGCTGAGCGCCATGGTGCAGGTTCCTTTCCTTGGACACGTATCCAAGGATTACTTCTGCACCATTGCGACGATCGCAAACGGAAGTCCCAGCGAACTGGGACTTCCGTCACGGTTTTGGGGGCCGAAATGACCCCGGTGGCCGAGTCCCGGGCCCCGGTCTCCGGGCCCCGGTCTCCGGGCCCAGGTCGCCCGGCCCAGGTCGCCCGGCCCAGGTCGCCCGGCCCAGGTCGCCCGGCGGCGGTCACCCGGGAGGGTCAGATCTTCAGGTCCTTGATGATCTTCGCTACGTGGCCGGTGGCCTTGACGTTGTAGAAGGCGTGCTCGACCTTGCCTTCTTCGTCGACGACGATCGTGGAGCGGATGACTCCGGTGACCGTCTTGCCGTACAGCTTCTTCTCGCCGAAGGCGCCGTAGGCCTCCAGGACGGCCTTGGAGGGGTCGCCGACGAGGGTGACCTTGAGGTTTTCCTTCTCGCGGAACTTGGCGAGCTTCTCGGGCTTGTCCGGGGAGACGCCGATGACGTCGTAACCGGCCGCGGTCAGCGCGTCGAGGTTGTCGGTGAAGTCGCAGGCCTGCTTGGTGCAGCCGGGGGTGAGGGCGGCCGGGTAGAAGTAGACGATGACCTTGCGGCCGTGGTGGGAGGCGAGGGAGACGTCGTTGCCGTCGGCGTCGGGCAGGGTGAAGGCGGGGGCGGTGTCGCCGGGGGCGAGGCGCTCGCTCATGAGGGCTCCCAGGTCGGGTAGTGGGCGTGTGGTGAGCTTGAGCGTAATGGGGGTGCCGATGGGTGCGAGTGCGCGGGAGCTGACAGACTGTTCAGGACGGATTACCGGACCGGACCACGGAGGCGGCGCAGTGTCGGAAGCCAGGACCCCTGCGCAGATCGAGGCGGACATCGTCCGCAGGCGCGAGCAGCTCGCGGTGACGCTGGACGAGATCGGTGTACGGCTGCATCCGAAGACGATCGTCGGGGATGCGAAGGCCAAGGCGCGGTCGGCCGTGGACGAGACCGCGGGGCGGGCCTTTGTCGCGGTGAACCGCAAGGTCACGGACGTGAAGGCGCAGTTCGTGGATGCCGAGGGTGCGCCGCGGATCGAGCGTTTGGTGCCGGTGGCGGTGGTCGCGGTGGCGCTCGTGGGTCTGCTGGTGGTGTCCACCCGGCGGCGTAGGAGCTGATCGTCGGCCCCCTCGCGGGGCCTTGGCCGGCCCGGGCAGGTAGGTTGCGTGGCGTGAGCGACAAATCCCACCACCCCAGTGACAGCCACCAGCACGGTGACGACAAGCTGCCCATCCGGATGCTGCACGACCGCGTGCTGGTCAGGTCCGACAGCCCGGAGGGTGAGCGCCGCTCGGGCGGCGGCATCCTGATTCCGGCGACGGCCGCGGTGGGCAAGCGCCTGGCCTGGGCCGAGGTCGTCGCGGTGGGTCAGAACGTGCGGACCGTGGTGGCCGGTGACCGGGTGCTGTACGACCCCGAGGACCGTGCCGAGGTCGAGGTGCGGGGTACCGCTTACGTGTTGATGCGGGAGCGGGATCTGCACGCGGTGGCCTCGGAGCGGGTGTCGGAGGATTCGACCGGGCTGTACCTGTAGAGAGCGCGAGGTGGAAGGGCCTGGTGACCGCCGTCACCAGGCCCTTCCGCTGTTCTTTTGCTACCTTGGTGGGACCCCGACGAGACGCGCCGTACCGGGTTTCACGACAAGACGACGCACCCGTGAGTTGTCCAGGTGTTCTTGTCTCTTGTCGGAGGTGCCGTCATGGCATGGGTTCTTCTTGTCGTCGCTGGTCTGCTTGAGGTCGGCTGGTCGATCGGTATGAAGTTCACCGAGGGGTTCACCCGGCTCTGGCCGAGTGTGTTCACCGGTGCCGGGATCGTGGTGAGCATGCTGCTGCTGTCGCAGGCCGCGAAGACCTTGCCGATCGGTACGGCGTACGGGGTGTGGGTCGGTATTGGTGCGGCCGGTGCGGCGGTGGTCGGCATGGTCGCGTTGAACGAGCCGGTCACCGCCGCCCGGATTTTCTTCGTGTGTCTGCTGCTGGTCGCCGTGGTGGGGCTGAAGGCGACCTCGGGGCACTAGCGGGCCGCCGGGTCGCCCCCGCCCCCGTCGTCCCCGCCGCCGCCGTCCGCGCTGCCGCCGTCGCCGCCGCCGAGGAGTCCGCCGACCGGGTTGTCGGTGCCTCCGGTGTCGTCGCCGCCGCCGGTGTCGGTGCCGCCGGTGGGGCCGGGGCCCTCCGTGGTGGCGCCGGTGTCGCCCCCGCCGGTGTCTCCGCCGGTGAGTGCGCCGCCGGTGTCGGCGCCGCCGCCGGTGTCGGCGGTTCCCCCGGTGCCGTTCTGGCCGCCCTGCTGCTGGCCGCCGTCCGTGGTCGTACCGCCGTCGGCGTCGCCCGGGTCCTGGCCCGCGGTGTCGCCGGGCGGCGGGGCTACGGACGACCTCGCGGGCGGCGGTTCGACGGGGGCCTCGGCGCCTTCCTCCAGCTCCAGCTCGAAGTCCTTGACCGCCTTGCCCTTGAGGGCGGCCTGCGTGTACTGCGCCCAGGTCTCGGCCGGTGCGCCGCCACCGTTGACGCGGGGCTGCCCGAGGGCTCCGTACAGCGGTTTCTGTACGGCGGTGTCCGGGTCGGCGCCCATCACGGCGACCACGGTCGCCAGGTCGGGGGTGTAGCCCGCGAACCAGGCGGCCTTGTCCTCCTCGGCGGTGCCGGTCTTGCCGGCCGCGGGCCGTCCCGCGGCCTGGGCGGCGGCGCCGGTGCCGCCCTCGACGACGCTCTTGAGGATGGCGGTGGTGGTGTCGGCGGCGGTCCGCGAGACGGCCTGCTTGGCCTCCTGCTTGGGCAGGGGCAGGTCGACGCCGTTCTTGGAGATCGTCTCGACCATCGTGTACGTGCCGTGCTTGCCGTGGTTGGCGAGGGTGGCGTACGCCTCGGTCATGTCCAGGACGCTGGCGGTGGCGACACCGAGTGCGATGGAGGGGTACGGGGTGAGTTCGGGGGTCTCGGCGGGGAGGCCGAGGGCGACGGCGGTGTCCTTGACCTTGGACGGGCCGACGTCGACCGCCATCTGTGCGTAGACCGCGTTGACGGACTTGTCGGTGGCGGTGCGCACCGAGATCTGGCCGTAGGAGCGGTCGTCCTCGTTCTCCGGGGCGAAGGGGATGGCGCTGCCGGTGACGGGCCGCTTGTTGGTGCCGTCGTAGACGGTGTTGGGGGTGATGCGGGTGCCGCCCTGGGTGGTGGAGGAGTTCTCGACGGCGGAGGTGAAGACGAACGGTTTGAAGGTGGAGCCGACCTGGAAGTCGCGGCGGGTGGCGTTGGAGACGTACTGCTTGGTGTAGTCGATGCCGCCGTACATGGCGACGATCTTGCCGGTCGCCGGGTCGATGGAGGCGCCGCCGACCCGGACGTTGCGGTCGGCCTTGCGTTCCTTCGAGGTCTTCTTCATGACGTTGTCGTCGACGGCTTTGACGAAGGCGTCCTGGCGGGGCTTCTCCAGGGTGGTGGTGATGCGGTAGCCGCCGGTGTTGAGGGTTTCCTCGTCGATGACCTTGTTGCTGGTGAGGTAGTCCTCGACGGCCTGGACGATGTAGCCGCGCTGGCCGGACAGTCCGGAGGCGGGCTTGGCCTGCTGGGGCTGCGGGAAGGTGGTCTTCGCGCGGTCGGCCTGCTTGAGCCAGCCCTCCTTGACCATGCCGTCGAGTACGTAGTTCCAGCGGGCGAGTGCCTTGCCGCGGTTCTCGGGGTGGGTGGCGACGTCGTAGGCGTTGGGGGCGTTCAACAGGGAGGCCAGGTAGGCGCCTTCGGGGGCGCCGAGGTCTTCGATGTCCCTGCCGTAGTAGGCCTGGGCGGCGGCCTGGATGCCGTAGGCGTTGCGGCCGAAGTAGCTGGTGTTGAGGTAGCCCTCCAGGATGTCGTCCTTGGAGACTTCCCGGTTGAGCTTGATCGCGATGAAGAACTCCTTCACCTTGCGGGTGACGGTCTGTTCCTGCGCCAGGTAGTAGTTCTTCACGTACTGCTGGGTGATGGTCGAGCCGGACTGCTTGCCCTTGCCGGTGGCGGTGTTCCAGGCGGCGCGGATCATCGCCTGGGGGTCGACGGCGGGTTCGCTGTAGAAGCCGCGGTCCTCGGCCGCGAGCACCGCGTGCTGCACCGGCTTGGGGACCTGGGAGAGCTTGACGTTCTCGCGGTTGACCTCGCCGTCACGGGCGAGCGAGGAGCCGTCGGCGTACAGGTAGACGTTCGACTGGGCGGTCGCGGTGTCATTGGCCTTGGGGATCTTGACCATGGTGTAGCCGGCCACGAAGGCACCGCTGAGCAGGAGTGCGAGCAGCAGGAAGGCGCCGACCACGAACCGCCAGGTGGGGATCAGCCTGCGCCAGCCGGTGCGCTTGGGCCGCTTGGGCTTCTTGCCCTTCTTCCCGGCGCCTTCGCCGGTCGCCTCGGAGCCGGCCTGGTGGTTGTCCGGGTTCGAGGCGGAGTCCGGGCCCGGGGCGGGGACGGAGGGGTCCCGGGGGGTCCAGCCAGGTTGCTGCGGTGGCTCGTCGCTCATGCCTGTGAAGACTCCTCGGACGCGGCCAGAGGTTCACTCTCCGGCATAACAGTGTCGTATCGGGCGATTCGCATGTACCCCCATAAAACACCGTGCCCCGCCGCTCTTCCCACCCGCGCTCACACGTGCCGGGTAATCGCTCGCGGAGGGTGACCCCGTTGGACTAGGGTCGTGCGCTTTGGTGCCCATGTGCGGGCCGGGCCCGATGTGACAGGGCCACGTGGCACAACGAGCGAGAGGTACGGGGGGTGTGGGTGCGCTGGCGGTTGTACGCACTTGTGGCGGCCGGGGGCTTTCGCCGGTACGCGACCTACCGGTTGGCCACGGCGGCCGGGATCTTCACCAACACGATCTTCGGATTCGTCATCGCCTACACGTACACGGCGTTGTGGGACCAGCGCCCGAACCTCGGCGGCTATGACCTCTCGCAGGCGATGGCGTACGTCTGGCTGGGCCAAGCCCTGCTGGCCGCCGCCTCGTTGATGGGCGGCGGCTTCGAGAGCGAGCTGATGGAGCGCATCCGCTCCGGCGCCATCGCCACCGACCTGCACCGCCCCGTCGACCTGCAACTGTGGTGGCTGGCAAGCGACTTGGGACGCGGGGCGTTTCTGCTGATCGGGCGCGGGGTGGTGCCGATGGTGGCGGGGGCGCTGGCGTTCGACGTCGCAATGCCGCCCTCGGCGTGGACCTGGGTGGCGTTCCTGGCGTCGGTGTGGCTGGGTCTGGTGGTGAGTTTCGGGCTGCGGTTCCTGGTGGCGCTGAGTGCGTTCTGGCTGATGGACGGGGCGGGGGTGACACAGGTGGCGTGGCTGGCGGCGATGTTCTTCTCCGGGATGCTGCTGCCGCTGACGCTCTTTCCCGGGCTGCTCGGGGAGGTGGCGCGGCTGCTGCCGTGGTCGTCGATCCTCCAGGTCCCGGTCGATGTGTATCTGGGCAAGCGGACGGGATGGGATCTGGTGAGCGCGTACGCCTTCCAAGTGGGCTGGGCGGCCGTGGTGTTGACGGCGGGAAGGCTGCTGCAGGGTGTGGCGACGCGACGGGTGGTGGTACAGGGTGGCTGATCCGGGTGCGCCGTCCGGCCTTGTGGGAGTACGCCGCCGGGGTCCGGCGGCGCGGTTCGCGCTCGCCCGGGACGGGGTGCGGGCGTACGGGCTGATCGCGGCGATGTGGGTGCGTTCGACGATGGCGTACCGGGCGTCCTTCGTGATGACGACCCTGGGCCACTTCGCGGCGACCGGGCTGGACTTCGTCGCGGTGCTCCTGATGTTCCAGCACGTCGAGACGCTCGGGGGTTTCTCGCTGGCCGAGGTGGCGTTCCTCTACGGGCTCTCGGGGGCGGCGCTGGGCCTGGCCGACCTGGCGATGGGGCAGATGGGCAGGCTCGGCGACAAGGTGCGGGACGGGACGCTGGACACCCTGCTGGTGCGGCCGGCGCCGGTGCTGGCGCAGGTGGCGGCGGACCGGTTCGCGCTGCGCAGGCTGGGGCGGATCACTCAGGGGCTGGGGGTGCTGACGTACGCGATCGTCCAACTTGACCTGGAATGGACGCCGTTGAAGGTCCTGATGGTGCCGTTGATGGTGCTGAGCGGTGGGGCGATCTTCGCGGCGGTGTTCGTGATGGGCGGGGCGTTCCAGTTCTGGGCGCAGGACGCGGCGGAGGTGCAGTCGGCGTTCACCTTCGGGGGGAACGCGCTGCTCCAGTACCCGCCGACGGTGTTCGCCAAGGACCTGGTGCGCGGTGTGACCTTCGTTCTCCCGCTGGCCTTCGTGAACTGGCTTCCGGCGATGTACGTCCTGGGGCTGCCGTATCCGCTGGGGGTGCCGGAGTGGTTCGCGTTTCTGCCGCCGGTGGTGGCGGTGGGGTTCTGGGTGGTGGCGGGGCTGTTGTGGCGGGTCGGGTTGAGGTCGTACCGGAGTACGGGAAGCTGAGGAAGCGGATGGTTGAGGGCATGGACTTCATCGAGCTGGACGGGGTCGAGAAGGTCTTCGACGTACGGCGCAAGACGGGCTTCCTGCGGCGCGAGAAGCGGCAGGTGCGGGCCGTCGACGGGATCAGTTTCACCGTGCCGCGCGGCGAGATGGTCGGCTACATCGGCCCCAACGGGGCGGGCAAGTCCACCACCATCAAGATGCTGACCGGCATTCTCACCCCCAGCGGCGGCCGGCTGCGGGTGGCGGGCATCGACCCGGCGAAGGAGCGCACCCGGCTGGCGCAGCGGATCGGCGTGGTCTTCGGGCAGCGGACCACGCTGTGGTGGGACCTCCCCCTCAAGGACTCGTACCGTCTGATGCACCGGATGTACCGGATCCCCGACGACCGGTTCGCCGCGAACATGGCGCGGTGCATCGAACTCCTCGATCTGGGCGAGCTGTTGGACGTCCCCGTACGGCAGCTCTCGCTCGGCCAGCGGATGCGCGGGGACATCGCGGCGGCGCTGCTGCACGATCCCGAGGTCCTGTACCTGGACGAGCCGACGATCGGCCTCGACGTGGTGTCGAAGTCCAGGGTCCGCGAGTTCCTGCGGGACCTGAACGCCGAGCGCGGCACCACCGTGCTGCTCACCACCCACGACCTGACGGACATCGAGCAGCTCTGCAAGCGCGTCATGGTGATCGACCACGGGCGTCTGGTCTACGACGGTGCGCCGGCCGCGTTGCACGAGGTGGGCGAGTCGGAGCGGACCCTGGTGGTGGATCTGGAGCGTGAACTCCCGCCCGTGACGACGCGGTTGGCCCGGGTGGTGAAGGTGGAGGGGCCGCGGCAGTGGCTGGCGTTCCCGGCTTCGGTGTCGGCGGCGCCGCTGGTGGCGGAGCTGGCGGCGGCGTATCCGCTGGTCGATCTCTCGGTGCGGGAGCCGGACATCGAGGCCGTGATCGCGAAGATGTACGCCGGGCAGGACGGGTCAACGGGTGCCCGGCTAGGGTGAGTTGCATGACCAGTGATGTGCCTGAGCGTCGCCCCGGCCTCTCCAAGCCGGACCTCGAAAAATACGCGCCTGCCGCCGTCCCCGATCTGCGCGCCTCCGACGCGGACCGTGAGCGCATTGTCGAGGTGCTGCGGGAGGCGGTCGCCGAGGGGCGCCTCGACATGGAGGAGTTCGACGAGCGGCTGGGGGCTGCGTACACGTCCCGCACCCAGGGCGAGCTTCAGGTGCTGGTGCGGGATCTGCCGGTGTCCTCGGGGGCGGCGCCCTCCGTGCTCGCTCCGCACGGGCAGGGCGGGGAGGCGGCGTCCTGGGCGGGGCGGATCGGGGTGCCGGCCACCTCGAAGGGGGCGTTCGCCTTCTGGGGCGGGTTCAAGCGGTGGGGGCAGTGGAGTGTGCCGCGGAACTTCACCGCGTTCGCGATGTGGGGCGGCGGGGAGATCGATCTGCGTGAGGCGCGGTTCGCCGAGCGCGAGGTGACGATCCGCTGCATCACGATCATGGGCGGGATCGCGGTCAAGGTCCCGCAGGACCTCACGGTGGAGGTCACCGGCCTGGGCATCATGGGCGGCTTCGACGACAAGGCCACCGGCCAGGGCACACCGGGGTCGCCGCGGGTGCGGGTCACGGGGTTCGCGCTGATGGGCGGGGTGGGGGTGGACCGCAAGATGCGCAAGGCGGAGAAGCAGCGGCTGAAGGAGGAGCGGCGCAACAGGGAGTTGGAGGAGTAGGGGGCCGCCGAGGTACGGGGGCGGCCCCGCCGCCCGGGGCTACGGGGCTACGGGGCTACGGGGCTACGGGGCTACGGGGCTACGGGGCTACGGGGCTACGGGGCAGGACTAGCCCGGTGTGCACACCTTCCCGATCTCCGACGCCGCGTCCGTGACCGGGGTGAGGTCCGGGCTGGTGTCGCCGGAGTCGATCGCCTTGCGGACGCTCGCAACCCCCGCGGTGAGGTCCTTCACCGCCTTGGACAGATCCGCGTTGTCCGTCTTGTCGCCCAGCGCCTTCAGCTCACGGTCGATGTCGTTGAGCGCCTGCTCCGACTGCAGCGGATTGTCCGCCACGGTGGTGATCGCCTGCTGAAGCTTGTTCACGCTGGACGCGATCGTGGAGGCCGTACTGGCGCAGTCCATGGCCTTGTCCAGGGCCCCGCAGCCGACGGCCAGCGGGAGGGCGAGTGCTGCCGCGGCGAGAGCCAGGACGGCGCGATGGCGGGGGCGGCGTACAGCGGACGGCATGGAATGGTCCTCCCGGGACGGCCCGCGCGGAAGGGGGCAGAGACCCGGCCCCCGCGTGGTCAATGGATGGACGGGCGCACGGTGTTGAAGTCCGTGCACCCGTATCCGATACGACGCGGGAGAGTCGTCCGTGGTTGCTACGGCGCGACCGGAGCCTCGCCCTCCACGTTCGCCGCGGTGAGGGCGCGGGTCTGGAGTGCGGTGAGGTCGGCGCAGCCGCCCGCCGCCAGGTCGAGGAGCGCGTTGAGCTCCTTGCGGTCGAAGGGCTCGGCCTCGGCGGTGCCCTGGACCTCGACGAAGCGGCCGTCGCCGGTGCAGACGACGTTCATGTCGGTGTCGGCGCGGACGTCCTCCTCGTAACAGAGGTCGAGGAGCGGGACGCCGTCCACGATGCCGACCGAGACGGCGGAGACCGTGCCGGTCAGCGGCTCGCGGTTGTGCTTGATGAGCTTCTTGGACTTGCCCCAGGCGATGGCATCGGCGAGGGCGACGTAGGCACCGGTGATGGCGGCGGTTCGGGTGCCGCCGTCGGCCTGGAGCACGTCGCAGTCCAGGACGATGGTGTTCTCGCCGAGGGCCTTGTAGTCGATGACGGCTCGGAGGGAACGGCCGATCAGGCGCGAGATCTCGTGGGTGCGGCCGCCGATCTTGCCGCGGACGGATTCACGGTCGCCGCGGGTGTTGGTGGCGCGCGGGAGCATCGAGTACTCGCCGGTGACCCAGCCCTGGCCGCTGCCCTTGCGCCAGCGGGGGACGCCTTCGGTGAAGGAGGCGGTGCAGAAGACCTTCGTGTCGCCGAAGGAGACGAGGACGGAGCCCTCGGCGTGCTTGCTCCATCCGCGTTCGATGGTGACGGGACGGAGCTGGTCGGGGGTGCGGCCGTCGATTCGAGACATGAGGCGAGCCTAGTCGGTACGGCCAGGGGGGTGAGGCCATGTCGGGGTGAGGCGGTGCCGGGGGTACGGGGCGGGGGCGGGCGGCAGCGAGGGTGCGGCGTCCGCCGGGGGCCGCCCGTTCCGCCCCCCGGGGGGCGGCCCCGACGCCCAAGGCGACGACGGCACAGCAGGGGTAGCGGGCCCGGCGCCCGGGGCGACGGGTGCTCGGGGCAAGGCGAAGGCCCGGGCCCGTTTTACGGGGGCCGGGCCTTCGCGGAGCCTCAGTGGCTCACATCATGTCTTCGATCTCGCCCGCGATCGGGTCCGCGTCGGTGCCGATGACGACCTGGATCGCGGTGCCCATGCGGACGACGCCGTGGGCGCCGGCGGCCTTGAGCGCGGCCTCGTCGACGAGGTCGGCGTTGATGACCTCGGTGCGCAGGCGCGTGATGCAGCCCTCGACCTCTTCGATGTTGTCGAGCCCGCCGAGCCCGGCGACGATCTTCTCAGCCTTGGTGGCCATGTGTTTCTCCCTGATGGTCAAAGGTCGCTGCGTCACGCCGCGTCGGCCCAGCGTCGGCCGCTTTGTCACGTTAACCCACGGTTGGCCCATCTTCGCGGGCGCCCGGGTCGCGGGTGGCAAAGGATGACGATCACCGGAGGACCGCGCATCGCAGCACTCCGGGACCGTATCGCAACTGGTCTACACCAGTGTGCAACACCCGTGAGGAATGGCTTGTTCCGGGAGGACGTCCATGAGTGTGCAGAGCGCGGCGGCGCCACCGCCCAAGTGGTGGAACGGCCTGTTCCAGGGCCTGCAGAAGATGGGCCGCAGCCTTCAGCTGCCGATCGCGGTCCTCCCCGCGGCCGGCATCCTGAACCGGCTGGGCCAGCCGGACGTGTTCGGCACCGACGGGCTCGGCTGGAACAACGTGGCCAAGGTGATGATGGGCGCGGGCGGCGCCCTGCTGGACGCCAACCTCGGACTGCCGCTGCTGTTCTGCATCGGTGTCGCCATCGGCATGGCCAAGAAGGCGGACGGCTCCACCGCGCTGGCCGCGGTGGCGGGCTTCCTCGTGTACTACAACGTGCTGCGCCAGTTCCCCGAGGACTGCGCGGCCGGTGCGAAGGCGGTCGCGCAGGGATGCCAGGCGGCGGACAACACCGTCTCCGCCTTCACGTACCAGAATCCGGGTGTGTTCGGCGGCATCGTGATGGGGCTGCTGGCCGCGTACTTCTGGCAGAAGTACCACCGCACCAAGCTGGTCGACTGGCTCGGCTTCTTCAACGGCCGCCGTCTGGTGCCGATCATCATGTCCTTCGTGGCGATCATCTTCGCCGCGCTCTGCCTGTGGGTGTGGCCGCCGATCGGCAGCGCGCTGGAGAGCTTCAGCGACTGGCTGATCGGGCTCGGCGCACTCGGTGCGGGCATCTTCGGCATCGCCAACCGCGGCCTGCTGGTGATCGGTCTGCACCAGTTCCTGAACGTGCCCATCTGGTTCCAGTTCGGCAGCTACACCAAGCCGGACGGCTCGGTCGTGCACGGTGACATCAACCGGTTCCTGGCGGGCGACCCGACGGCCGGTCAGTTCACCACCGGCTTCTTCCCGATCATGATGTTCGCGCTGCCCGCGGCGGCGCTGGCGATCACCCACTGCGCCAAGCCGCACCGGCGCAAGGCGGTCGGCGGACTGATGCTGTCGGTCGGTCTGACCTCGCTCGTCACCGGCATCACGGAGCCACTGGAGTACTCGTTCCTGTTCATCGCGCCGGCGCTGTACGCGATCCACGCGGTGCTCACGGGCGTCTCGATGGCCGTCACCTGGGGCCTGGGCGTCAAGGACGGCTTCAGCTTCTCGGCCGGTCTGATCGACTACGTCATCAACTGGGGACTGGCGACGAAACCCTGGATGATCATCCCCATCGGACTCTGCTTCGCGGTCGTGTACTACGCCCTCTTCCGCTTCGCGATCACCAAGTTCAACCTCCCCACCCCCGGCCGCGAGCCGGAGGAAGTGGAGGAGGAGCTGGAGCGCGAGAACACGAAGTAGCCGCGCACACGGAAGTGAAGTAGCCGCGCACGCCTGACGTACGGCACGAAGAATCCCCCGGCGCAGGGCATTTGCCCCGCTCCCCCAGGCCCTCGGACCCTAGTGGTCCGGGGGCCTTCGTCTGTTCTGTGACGGTGTGTCCCGGGCCACCGGAATCGAGGGTTCCTTATCTCACCCTCACCGTGTTACAACTGGTCTACACCAGTGACTGGTGTAGACCACGTGACCCGAACTCTTCGGTTCGCGCGCAGCCCCGGAGACGCCGCCGTCCCCATCTTTTCCATGTCCTGGCGGCGCCTTGCCCCCATGGAGGATCAGATGTCCAAGGCCAGCGCCGCCCCCGCGGCTGAGAAGAAGAAGGGCGCGGGCGTGATGGCTGTCATGCAGCGCATCGGCCGCAGCCTCATGCTGCCGGTCGCCGTGCTGCCTGCGGGCGCCCTGCTGATCCGCCTCGGCCAGACCGACATGCTCGGTCGCGAGAACTTCCCGGAGTTCATCCAGAAGATCGCCGGTTACATGGCGGCCGGCGGCAGCGCGATCATCGACAACATGGCGATCCTGTTCGCCGTCGGTATCGCGATCGGCTTCGCCAAGAAGTCGGACGGCTCGACCGCACTGGCCGCCGTGACCGGCTACCTGGTCTTCCAGAAGGTGCTCGCCACCTTCACGGACAGCAACCTCCCGAAGGTCGCCGCGGTCGCCGACGGCAAGATCGTCATGAATGACGCCCCGGTCAACGCCGGCGTCCTCGGCGGCGTCGTGATGGGCATCATCGTCGCCCTGCTCTACCAGAAGTTCTACCGGACCAAGCTGCCCGACTGGGCGGGCTTCTTCGGTGGCCGTCGTCTGGTCCCGATCCTCTCGGCCTTCGCGGGTCTGGTCACCGGCATCGTCTTCGGTCTGATCTGGCCGATACTCGGTGCGGGTCTGCACAACTTCGGTGAGTGGCTGGTCGGCTCCGGCGCGGTCGGCGCGGGCATCTTCGGTGTCGCCAACCGTGCGCTCATCCCGGTCGGCATGCACCACCTGCTGAACTCCTTCCCGTGGTTCCAGGCCGGTTCCTTCGACGGTGCCAACGGCGCCGTGCACGGCGACATCGCCCGCTTCCTGGCCGGCGACCCGACCGCGGGTCAGTTCATGACCGGCTTCTTCCCGATCATGATGTTCGCCCTCCCGGCGGCCTGCCTCGCGATCGTCCACTGCGCCCGCCCCGAGCGCCGCAAGATCGTCGGCGGCATGATGTTCTCGCTGGCGCTGACCGCCTTCGTGACCGGTGTGACCGAGCCCATCGAGTTCACCTTCATGTTCCTGGCCCCGGTGCTCTACGCGATCCACGCGGTGCTGACCGGTGTCTCGATGGCCCTGACCTGGGCGCTCGGCATGAAGGACGGCTTCGGCTTCTCGGCCGGCGCGATCGACTTCCTGCTGAACCTGGGCATCGCCACCAAGCCCTGGATGCTGGTCCTGGTCGGCCTCTGCTTCGCGGTCGTCTACTACTTCGTGTTCCGCTTCGCGATCACCAAGTTCAACATCCCCACGCCGGGCCGCGAGTCCGACGAGGAGCTCGCCGAGCTCCAGAAGGCCGAAGCCAAGTAAGGCTTCGCCGCACGTCAGTTGCCTGACGCGAGGGCCCCCGGAACCGATCGGTTCCGGGGGCCCTCGCTGCTGTTCGTCCGCCGCTGCTGTTCGTCCGCCGGTACGTCGGACCAGGTGGCGCCGGTACGTCAGACCAGGTGGACCGCGCCCCTGGCCGCCAGCTCGACCGGCCCCCCGAACACCTCGCGCGCGTCGCGCAGATTGCGCTGGGCGTCGGTCCACGGCGGGATGTGGGTGAGGAGCAGGCTGCCCGCGCCCGCCCGGTGCGCGTACTCGCCGGCCTCGCGGCCGTTGAGGTGCAGCTCCGGGATGTCCTCCTTGCCGTGCAGGAACGACGCCTCGCAGAGGAAGAGGTCGCTGTCCTCGGCCAGCTTGTGCAGCGACTCGCAGGGGCCGGTGTCCCCGGAGTACGTCAGGGTGCGACCGCCGTGTTCGAGGCGGATGCCGTACGTCTCGACGGGGTGGCGCATCCTCTCGGTGCGGACCTGGAACGGGCCGATCTCGAAGGTGCCGGCCTTCAGGGTGTGGAAGTCGAAGACCTTGCTCATCGCGTCGGGGGTGGGCAGGGCGGCGTGCGCGGCGCCCAGCCGCTCCTCGGTGCCCTCCGGGCCGTACACGGGCAGGCTCGGCGCGCGGCCGCCGTCGTGCCGGTAGTAGCGGGTGACGAAGTAGCCCGTCATGTCGATGCAGTGGTCGGCGTGGAGATGGCTGAGGAAGATCGCGTCCAGGTCGTACAGGCCGGTGTGGCGCTGCAGCTCGCCGAGGGCGCCGTTGCCCATGTCGAGAAGCAGCCGAAAGCCGTCGGCCTCGACGAGGTAGCTCGAACAGGCCGATTCCACGGACGGGAACGACCCCGAGCAGCCGACGACGGTGAGCTTCATGGAGCCGGGACCTCCGTGGGTGCGGGTGTCCGCGCGGGGGCGGGGTGGGGAGCGCGGGGTGGGTTCGAGCGTAAGGCGCGTCATGGGCCCTCGCTCCTCGGCCGTGTGCCGTTGTGGGGCAACTCACCTGGGCTGTCACCGGTTCGGGGGGAGCGCGCGGGGGCGTGCGGTGGGGGGCGGGGGGGCGTGGGAACTTCGGTGGGGGGAGGGGGTGTTGGGGGGTACGGGGTCGGGGGTGGGCCGGGACGGCGAGGGTGGCGACTCCGTGGGGGGCACCTCCGCCCAAGGCGGCTGGGGCGAGGAGGGGAGACGGGCGCCGGCGCGACTCGGGTGGGGGTGGCCGGTACCGTCGGGCGCATGGATACCTCGTGGTGGCTGGCATTGCTTGCGGTGGTGGCGATCGCTCTGGTCGCGGCGCTGACCGACGGGTGGGGACGCGGCCGGCGGGTGAAGCGGCGGCGGCCCGGTGGCAGTACCCGGCCGCCGGGGCGGCCGACCGGGCCCCGGCGCAGGCCCGGGAAGCTGCCGAAGCGGCTGCCGGAGGCCGGGGAGATCTGGTGGGCGGACGTACCGTACGAGGACGGGCCCGGGTCGAAGGACCGGCCGTGTCTGGTGCTGTCGGTGCGGGGCGAGAACGCGGTCGTCGCCAAGATCACCAGCAAGTGGCAGCACGACCGGGCCGGGGTGATCGCGCTGCCGCCCGGTTCGGTGGGCGACGCCCAGGGGCGGCCCAGCTTCCTGGAGACGGACGAGTTGCGCGACGTACCCCTGTGGGACTTCCGGCGGCGGGTGGGCTCGGCGGATCCGACGGTGTGGGACCAGGTACGGCATCTGGCGCGGTGAGAGTCCGTGTCCGAGGGGGGGCGGGAGCAGCCCCGGATTCCCGGCGGGCGTCCCTTCCCGGATTTGGAATGATCACACCAGCATGGCTAGTTTGTAAGCATGCCGCACTATGCTTGATCACCCTCGTTTGTGGGGCCCCACCACCGCACCGAGATCCTGTGAACCGCGACGCCAGCCGTCTCGGCAGCCCCGCTCTGACGCACAGTGGTCCGCGTGCACCGTCGCTCTTGAACGGACACCACATGCACGGGACGAACCCGCCCCAGGACACGCCTCAGGAAACGCCTCAGGAAGCGCCGCAGGACACCCTCCGGGACATCTTCCTGGTCTCCAACAGCGTCGACGAAGTGGGCGGCGTGACCAGCTGGACACACCAGATGGCCCGGCTGTTCGCCGCCCGCGGTCACCGTGTCCAGGTCGTCGGTATCGTGCCCGCCCCGGCCGGCCGCCGGCACGATCTCGGGCCCGACGTACCGTATGCGACCACCACGCTGTACGCGGCCCATCCCCCGCAGGCCCCCCGGGTCCGTCGGCTGCACCCGCTCGACAAGCGCAAGCTGGCGGTCCACGAGGCGGACCGTGCGGCGCAGGCGGCGAAGCTGACCGCGCTGTTCAAGGCGGCCGGCCCGGGCGCGGTGATAATCGTGACGCAGGTGTGGGCCATGGAGTGGGTGGCGCTCGCCGACACCTCCGGGCTGACGACGATCGGGATGAGCCACGAGTCGTTCGCGGCCACCAAGGGCTCCTCGCGCTTCCGCCGCGTGCAGAAGCACTACCGGAACGTGGACCGGCTGCTGGCCCTCACCCGTGAGGACGCCGACCTGTGGATCGCCCAGGGCAAGCTGGACAACGTCGGCTTCATGCCCAACCCGCTCCCCTTCTTCCCCGAGCAGCCCTCCGCGCGCACGGACAAGAACGTGGTGAGCATCGGGCGCCTCTCGCACGAGAAGGGCATCGACATGCTCCTCTCCATCTGGGCCGAGGTCTCCCCCAGGCACCCGGACTGGACCCTGCGCGTCTACGGCACCGGCGACCGCGAGGCGGCCCTGCACCAGCAGGCCGAGGACCTGGAGATCTCCTCGACGGTGCAGTGGCTGGGCCGGACCTCCGACGTTCCCGGCGCGCTCCGTGAGGGGTCCGTCTTCGTGCTGACCTCGCGCGCGGAGGGCTTCCCGCTGGCCCCGATGGAGGCGATGGCCACCGCGGTCCCGTGCGTGGCCTTCGACATGGCCCCCGGTATGCGCGAGATCGTCAACCACGAGGTCGACGGACTGCTCGCCCGTCCGGGCAATGTCGATGAGTTCGCCGCGATGCTCTCCCGGCTGATCGAGGAGCAGGACCTCCGCGACAAGATGGGCGACACCGCGCGCGAGAACATCCAGCGGTTCTCCGCCGAGAAGGTCACCGACCGGTGGGAAGAGCTCTTCGGGCTGCTGGCGCGGTAGGCGGTACGCGGCGAGGACGAGGCGGTAAGCACGAAGAAGGGGGCCGGGTGATCCCGGCCCCCTTCTTCGTGCTGTTCCCGTTCTTCCCCGCGGCGCTACGCCCAGAGCTGGCCCTGCAGCGTCTCGATGGCCGCCTCCGTGGTCGGAGCCGTGTAGACCCCGGTGGAGAGGTACTTCCAGCCGCCGTCGGCGACGACGAAGACGATGTCGGCGCCCTCGCCCGCCTTGACCGACTTGTTGCCGACGCCGATCGCCGCGTGCAGGGCGGCGCCGGTGGAGACGCCCGCGAAGATGCCCTCCTGCTGGAGGAGTTCGCGGGTGCGGGTGACCGCGTCGGCGGAGCCCACCGAGAAGCGGGTGGTGAGCACGGAGGCGTCGTACAGCTCGGGCACGAAGCCCTCGTCGAGGTTGCGCAGGCCGTAGACCAGGTCGTCGTAGCGCGGCTCGGCGGCGACGATCTTCACGTCCGGCTTGTGCTCGCGGAGGTAGCGGCCGACGCCCATCAGGGTGCCGGTGGTGCCCAGACCCGCGACGAAGTGGGTGATCGAGGGGAGGTCGGTGAGGATCTCCGGGCCGGTCCCCGCGTAGTGCGCGCCCGCGTTGTCGGGGTTGCCGTACTGGTAGAGCATCACCCAGTCCGGGTGCTCGGCGGAGAGCTCCTTGGCGACCCGTACGGCCGTGTTGGAACCGCCCGCCGCCGGGGAGGGGATGATCTCCGCGCCCCACATGGTGAGCAGGTCGCGCCGCTCCTGCGAGGTGTTCTCCGGCATCACGCAGACGATCCGGTAGCCCTTGAGCTTGGCGGCCATGGCGAGCGAGATGCCGGTGTTGCCGCTGGTGGGTTCCAGGATGGTGCAGCCGGGCGTCAACCGGCCGTCCTTCTCGGCCTGTTCGACCATGTGGAGCGCCGGACGGTCCTTGATCGAACCGGTCGGGTTGCGGTCCTCCAGCTTCGCCCAGATCCGCACGTCGGCGGAGGGCGAGAGCCGGGGCAGCCTCACCAGCGGCGTGTTGCCGACGGCGGCCAGCGGGGAGTCGTACCGCATATCAGCGCAGGCCGGCCATGGACACGGCGTCGGCCGAACCGCCCGCGACGGCGGGCAGGATCGTCACGCTGTCGCCGTCGGCGAGCTTGGTGGAGATGCCGTCGAGGAAGCGGACGTCCTCGTCGTTGAGGTAGACGTTCACGAAGCGGCGCAGCTCGCCCTTGTCGACGATGCGCTCCCGGATGCCGGTGTGCCGGGTCTCCAGGTCGGTGAAGAGGTCGGCGAGGGTGGCGCCGTTGCCCTCGACGGCCTTGGCGCCGTCGGTGTGGGTGCGGAGGATGGTGGGGATGCGGACCTCGATGGCCATGGCGTGCGGCTCCTTCTCGGAAGTCTTCTCGGGAGTACGGGGTACGGGAGTAGCGGACTACGGAAGTACGGGGGCTACGGGAGTACGTGAACGGGCGCGCGGCGGGTCGTCCTCCCCCGCGCGGGGGCGTCGGGCGTCGCAGGGTGCGGGTGGTTCAGGCAGCCGTACAGAGAGTGCTGTCGAGCCGGCACAGGTCGACGTGCAGGCGCGCCACGAGCAGCAGCGTGCTGCCGGGCGTCGTCTTCGCTGTCACGTCGTGGGGAACCATGCGGTCATCGTATAGATTCCCGGCCCGGTTTCCGGCATGTGATCTCACATGGTGGGAGGATTACGTCCGCTGGGTGGACGGTGGAAGGTAGACGACGGTCGGCGCCCCGGTCGTCGGGTGCACGCTGACCTCGGCGTCGACCCCGTAGACCCGCTTGAGGAGGTCGGGGGTGAGGACCTCCTCGGGGGTGCCGGAGGCGACGATGCGGCCGGCGTCCAGGACGTAGACGCGGTCGCAGTAGTAGGCGGCGAGGTTGAGGTCGTGCAGGGCGAGGAGGTTGGTGGTCCCCAGGTCGCGTACCAGGGAGAGAACCTCCAGCTGGTAGCGGATGTCGAGGTGGTTGGTCGGCTCGTCGAGCACGACCAGGGCGGGCTCCTGCACCAATGCCCGTGCCACCAGCGCGCGTTGGCGCTCGCCGCCGGACAGTGAGGGAAAGGCCCGGTCGGCGAGGTCGGCGACACCGACCCGGTCCAGGGCCTCCCGTACGAGCTGCGCGTCGGCGGCGGTGTCCGCCTCCCAGAACCTCTTGTGCGGCGAGCGGCCCATCGCGACGACCTCGCGCACGGTGAGTTCGAACACCGCCTGTCCGTCCTGTGGGACGGTGGCCAGGCGCCGGGCGCGGGCCTTGGCGCCCATGGCGTGCAGGTCCTCGCCGTCGAGGAGGGCGCGGCCGTGGGTGGGGGTGAGGGTGCCGTACACGCAGCGCAGCAAGGTCGTCTTGCCGCTGCCGTTGGGGCCGACGAGTCCGACGGTTTCGCCGGGTCGGGCCTCGATGTCGATGGCGTCGACGAGGTGGCGGCCCTCGACCCCGTAGGAGAGTCCTTCGGTACGCAGATGGCTCATGCCGGGGCTCCTTCGGGGCGGCGGCGCAGCAGCCACAGGAAGAACGGGCCGCCGATCAGGGCGGTGAGGACGCCGACGGGTACGTCCTGGGGTTCGGCGACGGTACGGGCGGCCAGGTCGGCCAGTACCAGGAACGCCGCGCCGCCCAGCGCCACCACCGGCAGCAGCGTCCGGTGCGAGGCGCCGACCAGCATCCGCGCGGCGTGCGGCACCAGCAGTCCGATGAAGCCGATCGCCCCGGACACGGAGACCAGTACGCCGGTGACCAGCGAGGTCAGCACGAAGACGGCGGCCCGGAAGCGGGAGGTGTCCAGGCCGAGGACGGTCGCGCCCTCCTCCCCCACCAGCATCAGGTCCAGCGGCCTGGCGAGCGCGATCAGCAGTGCCGTGCCCGCCGCCAGCACCACCGCGGGCAGCATCAGCATGTCCCAGCGCGCCGACCCCAGCCCGCCCAGCGACCAGTACATGGCCTCCTGGAAGTGCTCCCGCCGGGCGGAGGTGACCATCAGGAGGCTGGTCAGCGCGGAGAGGATGTACGCCACCGCGACTCCCGCCAGGACCAGGCGGGTTCCGGTCATCTGCCCGCCGCGCCGGGCGAGGCTGTAGACCAGCACGAGCGCGAGCAGTGAGCCCGCGAACGCCCCCGCGGGCATGGTCACGGCGGTCGAGATCCCCATGCCGCTGCCGATCCCGAAGACGATGACGAGCACCACTCCGGCGGAGGCGCCGGAGGAGATGCCCAGCAGGTACGGGTCGGCGAGCGGGTTGCGCACCAGTGCCTGGAGCACGGTGCCGATCACTGCGAGGCCCGCTCCGACGACCGCCCCCAGCAGTACGCGCGGCATCCGCACGTCGAGGACGATCGTGCGGAACGGGCTCGGTTCGGCTCCCCCGGTGACGATGTCCAGCACCTGCGCGGCGGGTATCCGGA
The DNA here is from genome assembly GCF_044454195.1 of Streptomyces sp. NPDC051561. NCBI lineage: Bacteria > Bacillati > Actinomycetota > Actinomycetes > Kitasatosporales > Streptomycetaceae > Streptomyces > Streptomyces sp. NPDC051561. Next base: position 29,353 of record NZ_JBITDM010000022.1, read on the forward strand.
CCTGCCCGAGCGCCAGCCCGGCGACCATCGCCGCCGCGAGGACAGCGGCGAGGACGCCGAGCACCAGGGTGTAGCGGAGCGGGCCCTTGGCGGGCGGCGTCTTGCAACTCACCTTCTTCTTCGCCCTACTTCTTCAGCTCGGGGTGCAGCTGAAGGGCCAGCCTCTCGATCGCGGCGGGCGCCCGCACGCCGACCACCAGCTCGGAGAGCGGCATCACCGCGAACCTCTTGTTCCTGATCGCCGGGACGTCCTTGAGGACCGGGTCGTCGAGCAGCCGCTTCTTCTTCTGTTCCACGGTCGTCGACCCGTAGTCGATGATCATGATGACCTCGGGGTTGCGCGTGACGACCTGCTCCCAGGACGCGTCCGTGAACGACTTCGGCACGTCCGCCATCACGTTCTTCCCACCCGCACGGGTGATCATCTCGTTGGCGATGCCCTTGCCGCCGGCGGTCGATGCGGTCTTGTCGCCGCTGTCGTACGCGAAGACGCTGACCGGCTTGACGCCCTTGAGCTGCTTCTCGGTGTCCGCGATGGTCTTCTTCGCGTCCGCCACCCACGTGTCGGCGCGCGCCCCGACCCCGAACGTCCGTCCCGTCTCGGCCACTTCGCGGTAGATGTCGTCGATCGCGCTGCTGCCCTTGGTGCAGTACTCGATGTTCAGCCGCGACTCGATCCCCGACTTCTTCAGGTCCTCCCTGCCGCGGCCCTGCTTGGGGTCGAAGGCGGAGGCGTAACCGCCGTACACGAAGTCGGGGTTGGCGGCCAGGAGCTTCTCCTTGGCCGGGTACTCCTTGGCGACGACGGGGATCCTGCCGTACTCGGCGGCGTACTTCGGCAGGACCTTGTCGTCCAGGTAGGCGGTGCCGGTGATGGACTTCGCGAGGCCCAGTTCCAGCAGGACCTCCGTCGCGTGCTGGTTCATCGCCAGCGCGCGGGCCGGGGGCTTGGTGAAGGTGGTCCTCACGCCGCAGTTCTCGACGGTGTACGGGAATCCGGCGGCGGGCGCGGCCCTGGCGTCCGGGGTGGGGGTGGTGGTCATGCCGCACGCGGTGAGCGGGAGCGCGACGGCGGCTATGAGAGCCATCTGGGTACGGGTACGCCAGGACATGCGGAGGTGCCTCCTTGGGGGATTTCCACGTCCCCTTTACCGGATGGAGGGCAACAGGTCAGTTCCTGGCTCCCGGGCCCCGAAGGGCCTGGTCACAGTGGCGGGACCGCGCCGGATTCACACCGGCTTCCTGGGTCCTGCGGCCCTGGTCGGGGCACAGTCTCTCACCCGGGACGCGGGCGGCGGGCGACCGGGCCCCGGGGCGTGCGTGGTGATCGGGCCGGGGGGTACGCGGCGGGGTTCGCCGTCAGCCCTCCACCACCTCGACCTCTTCCTCCGTGATGACGCCGTCGACGATCCGGTAGGAGCGGAACTGGAAGTCGCCGAGGCCGTCGGTGTCGGCCGTGGAGACCAGGACGTAATGGGCGCCGGGTTCGTTGGCGTAGGTGACGTCGGTGCGGGAGGGATAGGCCTCGGTGGCGGTGTGGGAGTGGTAGACGATGACGGGTTCCTCGTCGCGGTCGTCGAGGTCGCGGTAGAGCTTGAGGAGGTCGCCGGAGTCGAACTCGTAGAAGGTGGGCGAGCGGGCGGCGTTCAGCATGGGGATGAAGCGTTCGGGGCGGCCGGTGCCCTCCGGGCCCGCGACCATGCCGCACGCCTCGTCGGGGTGGTCGGCGCGCGCGTGGGCGACGATGTGGTCGTGCAGGGTGCGGGAAATGGTCAGCATGGGCGCCAGGATATGCAAACGGTCCCGCCTGTACCGAGGAGTGGTACGGACGGGACCGGATGGTGAGACGCAGAGTCTCGGCTGCTACTTGCGGGCGGCGAACTTCTCGGGGTCGCGTGCCTTCATGACCAGGTACGAGACACCGAGCAGCAGGGCCCAGACGGGCGCTCCGAGGAGGGAGATGCGCCCCTCCTCGTCGAGGCCCATCAGCACGATGACCATGAAGATGAAGGCCAGCGCGAACCAGCTGGTCCACGGGGAGCCCGGGGCACGGAAGGTCGACTTGGGCAGCAGGCCCGCGTCGGACATCCGGCGGTACTTGATCTGCGAGCAGAGGATCATGATCCAGGCCCACATGCCGGAGATGGTGGCGAAGGCGACGACGTAGTCGAACGCCTTGCCCGGCCACTGGTAGTTGATCCAGACGCCGACCAGCATCAGGGCGGCGGAGAAGGACGTACCGATGAGCGGCAGCCCGCGCGCCGTCAGCTTGGTGAAGACTTTCGGGGCCTGCCCGTTGAGGGCGAGGTCGCGCAGCATCCGGCCGGTGGAGTACATGCCGGAGTTGCAGGAGGAGAGGGCGGCGGTGAGCACCACGAAGTTGACGATCGCGGCGCCGACGCCCAGGCCCATCTTCTCGAAGGCGGCCACGAACGGGGAGATGCCGGGCTGGAAGTGGGTCCAGGGGACCACCGAGAGGATCATGATCAGCGCGCCGACGTAGAAGACGGCGATGCGCCACGGAACGGTGTTGATCGCCTTGGGCAGGACCGTCTTCGGGTCCTTGGACTCACCCGCGGTGACGCCGACCAGCTCCACGGCGAGGAAGGCGAACATGACCATCTGGAGGGTCATCAGGGTGGAGCCGATGCCGTTGGGGAAGAACCCGCCCTCGGACCACAGGAGCGAGACGGAGGCGGTGTCGCCGGCGTCCGAGAAGCCGACCGTCAGGATGCCGGCGCAGATCAGGATCATGCCGATGATGGCGGTCACCTTGACCATCGAGAACCAGAACTCCAGCTCGCCGAAGAGCTTCACGGAGATCAGGTTGGCGGCGAAGAGGACGACGGTGAAGATCAGGGCGTAGACCCACTGGGGCTGGTTGATCAGTCCCGTCGCGTCCTTCGTCCAGTACTGCATGTACTTGGAGGCCGCGGTGACCTCGGTGATGCCGGTGACGACCCAGAAGAGCCAGTACGTCCAGCCGGTCACGAACCCGAAGAACGGGCCGAGGAACTCACGGGCGTACTCCGAGAAGGAACCGGAGACCGGGCGGTACATCAGCAGCTCGCCGAGCGCCCGCATGATGAAGAAGATGACCAGACCCGCGATGGCGTACGCCAAGATGATGCTGGGACCGGCCTTGGAGATGCTCTTGCCCGCGCCGAGGAAGAGGCCCGTGCCGATGGCGCCGCCGATGGCGATCATCTGGATCTGGCGGGCTCCGAGGCCTCGCTGGTAGCCCTCGTTCTCGCCTTCGCCGGACGATGTGCCTTCGGCGCCAATCGCCCCGCTGCTGTCGTGTTGCTGATCGACCTGCGCTGAGGTCATGGTGTTGCGCCTTTCTCCGTGCCGACCCGGCCGGACAACACCACGCTCCGATGAGGAACGCGGCTCGCGGCTCGGATCGACGGTGACGATCCATTGAGGGGCTTTACTGCCCCCGGATTGGGAGTGCATACCGGCGATCCGCCGGCGTCAGCGCCCTCACGGACAGGGGTGGCGTCCGTGGTGGTCGTGCAGATCTATCACGCCGAAACCGATGATCGAGATGACACTTTGTGCCCTATTGCACAGGGAAAAGCAGACAAAACTCCCCTGCGGCGGCAAAGCACACAGGGGAGGTGACCCGATCGTTATTCGGATTTGAGCGTCCGCTGAGCGAACACTTACGTTTCACGGATTGATATTGCGGGATCTGTCGGACTCCTGGAAGCACCGGCGCCGGAACACCGCGCCAAGGCCGCTTCGGCTACGGCAGCAAGGTCTCGACCAAGGTCTCCTGCAACCCGCCCAGCCACAGATACGCCATCACCATCGGCTTGCGCGGGTCCTCGTCGGGGAGCGCGTACAGCAGTTCGCTCTCGTCGTCCTCGGTGATGTCCAGCCGGGAGGCGATGGTCAGCCGGAGGTCGTTGAGGGTGCCGAGCCAGCGCCGGGACTCGTCGGGCAGGAGCTTGAGTACGAGGCCGGGCTCGTCGTCCGCGGCGGCGGCCAGCGCGTCCAGGTTCCGCACCACGGACAGGGCGTCCTCGCGCTTGCGGGTGCGCAGGTCGTTCTCGGTGAAGCGGCGGAACTCGGAGGAGGCGGCGAGCTGCTCCTTGTCCGGGGCGGCCGGGTCCGACGTCGGGTCGACGTACGCCTCGGGGAAGAGCCGGGCCAGCGCCGGGTCGGCGGGGGCCTCGCTCGGGCCCTCGGCGAACAGCGCCGCCAGCGGGTCCTCGCCCTCGACCGGCTCGTCGCCGGGGCCGATCAGCTCCAGGAGCTGGACGGCGAGCGAGCGCAGGATGGACGTCTCCACTGGGTCCAGAGCGACGGCCGCGCCACCGCCGGGGACCGTCTCGAAGTAGCCGGGCATCAGTTGCGGTCCTGGGAGAGGGTCGCCCAGAGTCCGTACCCGTGCATCGCCTGCACGTCGCGCTCCATCTCCTCGCGGCTGCCCGCGGAGACGACCGCCCGGCCCTTGTGGTGGACGTCCATCATCAGTTTTTTCGCCTTCTCCTTCGAGTAGCCGAAGTACGTCTGGAAGACGTACGACACATAACTCATGAGGTTGACCGGGTCGTTGTGGACCAGGGTCACCCAGGGGGTGTCCGGCTCGGGCACCACGAAGGTTTCCTCGGCCGACTCGGGGCGTTCGATCTCTACGGGGGCGACACTCACCCTTCCCATGCTGCCACCGCAGGGGGGCGCTCGCACAAACGGCCTCCTAGATCTCGTCACTTTGACGAAATCAGGGGTAGCATCCGGTCCTATGAACGCTGCGGACCTTGGGCTGCCGGTGGATGTTCCGTCGACCGCCCTCTTCACCGACCAGTACGAGCTCACGATGCTCCAGGCCGCGCTGCGGGCCGGCACCGCCGACCGCCGCTCCGTCTTCGAGGTCTTCACCCGCAGACTCCCCTCCGGGCGGCGCTACGGCGTGGTCGCGGGGACCGGCCGGGTGCTGGACGCCGTCGAGAACTTCCGCTTCGACGCGGACCTCATCGCCTTCCTGCGCGAACAGGACATCGTCGACGAGCCGACCCTCGAATGGCTGACCTCCTACCGCTTCAGCGGTGACATCTGGGGCTACCCGGAGGGCGAGGTGTACTTCCCGGGCTCGCCGATCCTGCGCGTCGAGGGCAGCTTCGCGGAGTGCGTGCTGCTCGAAACGGTGATCCTCTCGATCCTCAACCACGATTCGGCGATCGCCGCCGCCGCCTCCCGGATGGCCGCCTCGGCGGGCAGCCGCCCCCTGATCGAGATGGGCGCGCGCCGCACCCACGAGCTCTCCGCGGTGGCCTCGGCCCGCGCGGCGTACGTCGGCGGCTTCACCTCCACCTCCGACCTGGCCGCGGGCTTCCGCTACGGCATCCCGACGGTGGGCACCTCCGCCCACGCCTTCACCCTCCTGCACGACAGCGAGCGCGACGCCTTCCAGGCACAGGTCGATTCGCTGGGCAGCGGTACGACGCTGCTGGTGGACACCTACGACGTGGCCGAGGCAGTCCGTACGGCCGTGGAGGTCGCGGGTCCGGAACTGGGCGCGGTACGGATCGACTCCGGCGACCTCCTGCTGGTCGCCCACCGGGTGCGCGACCAGCTGGACGAGCTGGGCGCCACCAGGACGAAGATCGTCGTCACCTCCGACCTGGACGAGTACGCGATCGCCTCGCTGGCGGCGGCCCCGGTGGACGCGTACGGCGTGGGCACCCAGCTGGTCACCGGCAGCGGTCACCCCACCTGCTCGATGGTCTACAAGCTGGTGGCCCGGGCACAGTCCGCCGACCCCAAGGCCCCGCTCGTCCCGGTGGCGAAGAAGTCCATGGGCGCGAAGTCCTCGCGCGGCGGCCGCAAGTGGGCGGCGCGCAGGCCCGACGAGTACGGGGCGGCCGAGGCGGAGGTCATCGGCACCGGTCCGGTGCCGCCGGAGCTGGTCGACCGGCAGCTCCAGGTGGAGCTGGTCAAGGGCGGCGAGGTCGTCGCCCGCGAGCCGCTGGACGCGGCCCGGGAGCGGCACACCAGGGTGCGGGGGGCGCTGCCGATGTCGGCGGTGCAGCTCTCGCGGGGCGAGCCGGTGATTCCGACCGAGTACCTGTGAGGGGTGCGGTCGCGTACCTCTGATTCCACCGGGTACGTGCACCACCCCTGAACCGGATTTACCGGTTGCCCCGGACGCCCACTCCCCCCGGGGCGCCGGAGTCTCTACTCTCAGGAGGACGGGCCTCCGCGACGGCACCCGCTCTCGCCGGTGAGTGCCTCTTGAGCCAGTGAGGAATGTGCCATGCACCGCGCTTTGATCGTCGTCGACGTGCAGAACGACTTCTGCGAGGGCGGCAGTCTCGCGGTCGCGGGCGGGGCGGACGTCGCCGCCGCGATCACCGATCTGATCGGTGAGGCCCAGGCCGGCTACCGCCATGTCGTCGCCACCCGCGACCACCACATCGACCCCGGCGACCACTTCTCCCCGAACCCGGACTACGTGCACTCCTGGCCCGTCCACTGCGTGGCGGGCACCGAGGGCGTCGGCTTCCATCCGAACTTCGCCCCCGCCGTCGCCTGCGGCGCCATCGCCGCCGTCTTCGACAAGGGCGCGCACTCGGCCGCCTACAGCGGCTTCGAGGGCTCGGACGAGAACGGAGTCGCGCTGGCGGACTGGCTCCGCTCCCGGGACGTCACGGAGGTCGACGTGGTCGGCATCGCCACCGACCACTGTGTCCGCGCGACGGCGCTGGACGCGGCGCGGGAGGGTTTCACCACCCATGTGCTGCTGGATCTGACGGCGGGGGTGGCCGCGCCGACGACGGAGGCGGCGCTGGAGGAGTTGCGGGCGGCGGGCGTACGCCTGAGCGGGAAGCCGGTGGTCTGAGGGCCGCGGCCGGATACCCGGTCGCCCCGGGGCGCGGCCGGCCGGGTATCCGGCGGACCGCGCTAGCGCACCGCCGTCTTCAGCAGGGCGCGTATCGGGTGCCAGAGCTCTTCGCGCGCCTCCGGTGCCGCCCGCCACAGCAATCCGTCCGGGTGGTGCAGGACAGCCGTGATCTCGTCCGGAGTGGGTGGCTCGGCGTTACCCCGGAGGTAGACGGCGCGCAGCCCCAGGTTGCGCAGCCGGGTCAGGGCGCGCGACCGGTTGGCGGCATGGACCAGGACGCGGACCTTGGGCCCCGCGCCGAGGCCGCTGGGGCCGGGGCGGGGCAGGGTCAGTGCCACCACCACGCTCCCGTTCGGAAGTCTGTTGAAACCTCCTGCGGACATGTCGATCACTCCCCCGTACGACGCCCCGTAAGACGTCGCGTCAATAGCGAGTACGTAAGAGGCATCTAAACGCGATCGGCCGCCGCCCGCTAGAGGGGCGACGGCCGATCATGCTCTGACCTGCGTAAATGGCTGGAAATCAAGCCATCAGCGGCCGGACTTGCTCACCAGGATGGACATCGTCTGACCGTCCAGGGGCTGGTGGACGATGGAGATCTTGGTGTTGGTGTCAGTTGTCTGGACGCTGCCCGTGGGGTTCTCCGCGGACCAGTAGCTGCCCCGCCGGTCGTCGAAGACGGGGTTGCCGAGCTGGGCCGGGATCCGGGTGGCGACGCCCTCCTTGTGGAGGGTGAACCCGGGGTTCGGGTACCAGCTGAAGGCCGCGTCGTACGGCTGGATCTTGTTGGAGATCAGCTTGCCGGTGTTCTGCCACTTCAGCGGCTTGGAGTGGGCGTCGATGGGCAGCAGCATGCCCTTGCCCGGGTGCTCCGCGACGTTGTTGTTGCGCTGCGAGGTGTCCCACTGCCAGATCATCAGGCCGGGGCGGTACGCGTAGTGCTCGACCCAGTCGGGGCGGTCCGTCTTCTGGAAGCCGAAGTTGTACGGGCCGGACTTCAGGGTCTTGTCGTAGCTGACGTACTGGCGGTTCTCCGCGAGGTAGTACTGCGGGAAGTCACCGTTGATGGACTCGCCCACGCGCTGGAAGCCGCGCACGGTCCAGCCGTTGTCGTCGCCCTCCGCGTTGTCGGTGAACAGGGCAGCGCCGTCCGCCTGGACGGTGATGCCGTCGGCCGCGAAGCCCTTGCCGCCCGCGCCGCCGTCGGTCTTGTAGCGGAACCGGACGCCGATCTTCTTGCCCGCGTAGGCGTCCAGCGAGTAGACGAGCTTCTTGTACTTGCCCGAGACACCGGTCAGCGCGGGCTTGTCGCCGCCGTCGCGGGTGATGGTCTCACCGTCGGCGGTGCCGTCGATGGACTTCCAGGAGGCGCCGCCGTCCTCGGACACCTGGGTGTACAGGTAGTCGTAGTCAGCCTCGATGTCCCACCAGCCCTGGAGCTCCAGGGACGCCTTGGACCTGCCCGTCAGGTCGACGTCGCGGGAGAGGGTGTTGGAGAGGTTGTCGCCGTAGTCCGACCACCACTGCTTGCTGCCCTCGAAGGGCTTCACGACGTCGGTGGTGACGTTCTTCTTCGGCAGTTCGACGACGACCGCCTGCGGGTTCTTGGTGTTGTACTCCGCGACGCCCAGCTTGTGCAGCGAGGTCGTGCCGGCCTTGGCCTTCTCGTAGTTGAGCCACCCGAGCTGCAGCTTGTCCCAGGCGGTCATGTCGCCCGGCATGTCGCCGATCTCGTTCTTGGCGGTGCCCAGCCAGGAGCCCGCCGACATCAGCGACCAGAAACCGACCGAGTTCTCGGCGGTGTTGGTGGTGTCGTAGAGGTCCGGGAGGCCCAGGTCGTGGGCGTACTCGTGGGCGAAGACGCCCAGTCCGCCGTTCTCGGGCTGCGCGGTGTAGTCGCCGACCCAGATGCCGGTGTCACCGATCGGGGTGCCGCCCGCCTTGAAGCCGGAGGGACCACTCTCGCCGTCGTCGCGGCCGAACGCGTAACCGCGGTGCGCCCACACGGCGTCGGTGCCCTGGGCGCCGCCGCCCGCCGAGCCGTCCTCACCGGCGTGCACGACCTGGAAGTGGTCGATGTAGCCGTCGGGCTCGTTGAAGTTGCCGTCGTTGTCGTGGTCGGTACGGTCCCACGCGTCGTACTTGGCCAGGTCGGTCTTGATCTGGGCGTCGGTCTTGCCGGCCGCCTTCTCCTTGGCGACCCAGGCGTTGACGCCGTCGCGGACCAGGTCCTCGACGTTGGGGCAGTTGTTGCTGCCGCAGTAGTCGGAGCCGTAGCGGGCCTCGTTGTAGTCGACCTTGACCCAGTCGGAGACCTTGCCCTCGACCGAGTAGCGGCCCGAGGAGGTCTTCTCGTAGTAGGTCTTCAGGGACTCGATGGGCTTGCCGTCGGCGCCCTTGCCCTTGCCGAAGTACAGCTCCTGGAAGTGCTCCTGGTTGTAGTCCTTCTTCCAGGCGGTGGAGTTGTCCTTGGCGCGGTCGGGCTCGGCTATCCGGTTGTGCAGCGGGCCGGGGGTGCCGCCGTACTTCTTGATGGGCGGCTTGGGGCCGCTGCCGTCCGGGTCGTACATCGTGGTGTCGTCGACCTTGTCGCCGAACTCGACCAGGATGGTGAAGATCTGGTCGGTGCGCTCACGGCCCAGCTCGACGTACTTCTTGTCGCCGAGCTTCACCACGCTGGAACTGCCGCGCTTCTCCGCCTTCTTGGTCCCCTTGAGGACCTCCTCCAGGGCGGCCTTGCGCTGCTGCGCCTGCTGCTCGCTGAACGGGCCGTCGATGACGTGGCCCTTGTCGCCCTTGACGCCCTTGCCGTTCGGGTCGCCCGCGCCGGGAGCGTTGGTCCCGTGGCTGATGGCGTCCTGCGCGGCGGCCGCGGGTGCCGGGGCCGCCTGCGCGGTGGCGAAGGTCGAGGCGGTGGCGGCGGTCGCCGCGAGCGCCACGAGTACGGCGGCGCTGCGCAGCGCCCGTCTGTTGCTGATCACTTGGTGGTGTCCTCCCTCGCGGCCGCCGGCCCGAAGGGTGAGGGGGTCCGTGTGCGGCACGCGTCACAAGTGACCTCATTCGACCGGAGTTACGAAAGAAAAGACAGACCTTGACATGAACTCATCGTGCACGCTAGGACGTTGCGGCGATCCGCTATCCGGACAGGCACCGGGTCACTCCTGTACGGGCGCTTGCGTCTCAAGGGGCGGACGGCGTCATGACACCGTGCGCCCCCCATGCATCGGCACCGTGGGTAAGGTCACGCTTACCGGCTGCTGCGCGCGGGCACCCAAGGTCATAGGGTCGGCCGAGACCCCGCGACCCCCACCCCGTGCTCCGAGGACGGACCCCATGCTGCGGACACGCCATACCCCCCGGACAGACCGCGACCCGAGCAGCTCGCACCCCCCGGGCAACGCGCTGCGGATCCCGCTCCCGACCGTCGCCCAGTGCGTGTGCGGCGCAGTCACAGTTGTCTTCTCCACCCTCGCCATGCTGCTGCTTTCCCAGACCACTTCGGGTGCCTGGATCGCGGTCATCGCGTGTGCTGCGCTGGGTCTCGGGCTGCTGGTGGCGATGACGGTGCCGATGCCGAGGACCACCTCGCACACCACGGGTACGGCCCCCGGGACCCGTACCGCTGCGGGTACGGATCCCGGGACCGTCGCGTCTCCCGCCGCCGACGAGGCGTACGGCGCGGTCCGGGTTCCCGGTCCGCGCCCCCGTTCCTCGGTGGGCGAGCACTCACTGCACGGCTGACTTCCTCACCGCACCGCCGGCCCGCTCACCGCACGGCCGACGGCGTACGGCTCGCTGCCGCTCAGACCGTGACCACCACGGTCTTGGCGGCCTTGTCGTGCACGCCCTGGTGGTACGGCTTGTCGACCGGGATCATCACCAGGTTGATGAGCCACCACAGACAGGGGCAGCACAGCATCGCGGGCAGCATCAGCACCGCTGCCCGCATCCACGCGGCGTTGCTCTGCGGGACGCTGCCGTCGTTGAGCATCGCGACCCTCAGGCCCATCAGCCGCTTGCCGACCGTCTGACCGTTCTTCTTGGTCATCAGGGCGTCGTACGCGACGTAGGCGACCACGGAGATCAGCTGGAAGACCAGCCCGGTGCCGGTGGTGACCTGGGTGATGGTGTCGCCGAGGTCGTCGGTGGTCTCGGTGACCCTGCGGTACGTCCCGAACGGGATGCCGATGATCGCGAGCGGGATGCCCACCACCAGCAGGTCGAGGAACCGGGCGGCGAACCGCTTGCCGATCGAGGCCAGCGGCGGCATCCCGGACAGCGGGTCGTTCCCGCCGAGGCCACCGCCTCCCGCACCGTAGTTGTTGCCGTCGTACGGCCCGCCTCCGTACGGGGGCAGGGAGCCGCCCGCGTTGCCCGGCGGCTGGTCGTAGGGGTTACCGGCACCACCCTGCGGCGGCGGGGGCGGCGGGTACTTCTGGAACGGGTCGTTCTCAGGCGGCACGCCGGGCGGCGGCTGGTCGGTACTCATATCCGGAGTCGACCGCGCCCGCACCGGCCCCGCAAGGGCTCGCACGCCGTTCGGGGGACGGGCGGCCGGCAGGTGCGGCCAACAAGGTGAATGCGGGTACGGGAGGGGCCGGCCGGGACGCCCGGCGCGGGTCAGCCCCTGGCGACGAAGGTACGGGCCGCCTTGTCGTGCCAGCACTGCCGCCACGGACGGTCGACGAGGCACCACAGCACGTTGAGCACGCCGATGCCGAGCACCCCCAGCACCCCGTACACCACCCATCGCCGCAGTGCCCCGCCGAACCGGGGCGGTTCGTGCTCCTCGATGCCCCGCACCTGGAGCCCGCACACCTTCTTGCCGAGCGTGCGCCCCCACTTGGCGGTCGGCAGCGCCTCGTAGAGCAGACCGAGGACCAGGAAGGTGCCGAGGACGGTGGCGAGGATGCCGACCGTGGTGCTGTCCAGCAGATAGACCGTCACCGTCGTCCCGGAGAGCCGGGCCGCCCGGATCTTCTCGTCGATGTGGTCGACGCCCTGTGTCACCAGCGGTACGGCGACGGCGGCGACGGCGGCCCCCAGCACCACCGTGTCGATCAGCCGGGCCGCCAGCCGCCGCCCGAGCCCGGCGGGCTTGGCCGCCGCCTGCTCGCGCGCGGCCCTGGTGAAGTGGTCCTCGACCGGCGGCTTCCACGGGACGACGGGCTTCCCCTCGTCCTGTCCCTCCGCCGCCGGGGCGGAGGCGAGCTGATGCACCTGCTGGGCCCAGGAGGCGGAGCCGGATGGGGCCGAGTTGCGTCCCTGGGGCGGGAGTTGGCCCTGGGGGGTGGGGGACGGGGTAGGCGTCGAAGCGGGGGCTTGAGTGCGGCTCTGGGGCTGCGGGCGGTGCTGCACGGGCTGCTGGGACTGGGCTTGTGGCTGTGCCTGTGGCTTTGCCTGCGACTGTGGGGAATTGGGCTGCGGGGAGTTGGGCTGTGGCGATTTCTGCTGTGGGGACTTCGGACGGACCGTGCGGATGGCCATGGTGCCGTCGCTGCCGGGTGCGGCCTTGGCGGGGCCACGGGTGCGGATCGACACGGTGTGGTCGGTGCGCGGCGCGGACTTGGCCTGCGGAACCTGCGGCTCGGCGGTCTGCGCCGAGGGAATCTGCGGCGGCTGCTTCTGCTCCTGGGACCGTGACTGTGACTGGCTTGGCTGCTGGGGCGGTTGGGGCTGTTGGGGCTGCTGCTGGTGCGGCTGCTGCTGGGCCGGCGGGGATTCCAGTGCGGGCCGTTCGGCGCGTGCGGGCAGGGCGTGGGAGGTGCCGGGGGTACGGGGAGTACGAGGGTCCTGTGCCGGGGTCCGGCCCCGGGCCGGGGCCGGGGTGAGCCCTGCGGGAGTCGGGGCGCCGGGCGCGCCCGGCGCCGTACCGGCAGCGGGGGCGACCGCCTGAGCACCGGCGCCGCCCTGGGCAGGGGAACCCCAGGACACCCTGCGGTCGCGCTCGCCGCCGAAACCGTTCTGCCGGGAGGTGTCCGCCTGCCAGGCCGGGGCGGGTTCCGCCGAGCGGCGCACCTCCAGCTCACCGCCCGGACCCTGCTGGGGCACCGGACGTTGCTGGGACACCGGGCCTTGCTGGGACACCGGGCCTGGCTGAGCGTCCGACCGCTGCCACTGTCCCGTCCGCTCCCGCCCCTCCTCGTCGAAGAAGAACGGGCCGGTCTCCTCCACCGCGGCGGGCCCGGCGGCGGGCGTGGTGGGTGCCGGCGCGGGTACGGAAGCCAGGTTCGGCAGACCGGAGTTCGGGGGGTACGGGGCCGCCGGGGTGACACCGGGAGGCGGGGCCGGCATCGGCTCGCCGGGAGCGGGCGCGGGGCGGCTGGTGCCGGGCACCCAGGCGCTGCCGTTCCAGTACCGGACGTATCCGGGAATGGACGGGTCGGGATAGAAGCCGTGGGTGGGGCTGCTGTCGCCGTTGGCCGGTGTGGGGGCGCTCATCACCGATTCCCGAATCTGTTGGGGGCCGCGTCTGCCAAGGGGGCCTGTCTGACGGTGTCCGTCTGGCTGGGTCTGTCTCAAACACCGGGGTCCACATCTACCAGACGCCCGCCCACCACCGGGCCCGTCCGCCCGGATGCACCACTTTTCGGTCATTGGCGGGCAGAGAAAAGAACCACCCCACAAGTCGCGTAATGAACCGCGCCGGTTGCGCTCTCTCCTGGTACGGCCCTCCGTTGGGCCCCGTACCGGAAAGGAAGTACGACCGTGCAGCACACCGTCGTGGAACGCGAGCTGGAGCTCAACCTCGTCCTGTCCCCCGAGCGAGCCATCCCCGTCCAGGCGCGCCTGGTGTACCGGACGAACGACCCGTACGCCGTGCACTTCACCTTCCACATCGGTTCGGACTACCCGGTCAACTGGACGTTCGCGCGCGAACTTCTGGTCGACGGGGTGTTCCGTCCGTGTGGGCACGGAGATGTCCGGATCTGGCCGACGAAGGTCGACGGGTGTTCGGTCGTGTGTGTGGCGCTGACCTCGCCCGAGGGTGACGCACTTCTGGAGGCCTCGTCGCCGGTCGTCTCCGCGTGGCTGGAGCGGACGCTGACCATGGTGCCGCCGGGCACCGAGAACGACCAGCTCGGCCTGGACGAGGCCCTGGCCGAGCTGTTGGCCACCTCGTCCGACTCCTCGGACGGGGACTGCTAATCGATCACATAGGTGTGGGTGAGGAATTCGAAGAAGTGGTTGTCCGGGTCGCGGAAGTAGAAGCCGCGGCCCTGGTGGTCGTGGTTGATCTGCTGGGGCTTGCTGCTGAACGGGTCTGCCCAGTAGGGGATTTCGCGTTCCTGGATGCGGCCGAGGATGGCGTCGAACTCCTCGTCGCCGACCAGGAAGGCCAGGTGCTGGGACACGATCGGGGCGTCGCCCTCCTCGCCGTAGTGCTCGCCCCGGGCGTCCGCGTAGTCGATGGAGACCCCGTTCTCCAGCGGGACGGTGGCGAACGGACCGAAGGGCTTGGGCTCCGGGGCGCCCATCAGTTCGGTCAGGAAGCGGGCGGACACCCAGCGGTCGCGGCTGTGGACGATGGTGTGGTCGAGTCGTGCGGGCACGATTCCTCCTCGTCGAGCGGTGCGAAATCGATCGGTGCGAAATCGATCGGTGCGTATCGATCAACCGACGTACCACTGAAGGTTATGGAGGAGGCCGGGCGCGCCGCATCGGACCTTCGACCCACTCCCCCGGCGTCCGAGGTCCTAGACCGCTGGGCCCACTCAGAAGAGCTTGCCGGGGTTGAGCAGACCGAGCGGGTCGAAGGCCGCCTTCACCGAGCGGTGCAACTCCACGCCCACCGGGCCGAGTTCGCGCGCAAGCCAGTCCTTCTTCAGCAGCCCGACGCCGTGTTCGCCGGTGATCGTGCCGCCGAGTTCCAGGCCGAGCGCCATGATCTCGTCGAAGGATTCGCGGGCGCGCCGGGACTCGTCCTGGTCGGCGGCGTCGAAGCAGACCACGGGGTGGGTGTTGCCGTCACCCGCGTGGGCGCAGACGCCGATGGTGAGGTCGTACTTCTCGGCGATGGCGGCGGTGCCGTCGATCATCGCGGCGAGCTGGGAGCGGGGGACGCAGACGTCGTCGATCATCGTGGCGGACTTGATGGTTTCGAGTGCGGTGAGCGACAAACGCCGTGCGTGCAGCAGCATTTCGGACTCGGCGAAGTTCTCCGCCGGTACGACCTGGGTGGCGCCGAAGGCGGTGCAGACCTCCCCCACGGCGGCCAGGTCGGCTGCGGGGTCCGGGCTGTCGAAGGCGGCCAGCAGGAGGGCCTCGGTGGTTTCCGGGAGGCCCATCTGAGCCATGGCGTTGACGGCTCGCAACGTGGTGCGGTCCATGAGTTCGAGCAGCGAGGGGGCGTGGCCGCGCTCCATGATCGCGCAGACGGCTTCGCAGGCAGCGGCGGCGGACGGGAACTCGGCGGCCATGGCGAGCTGCTCGGGCGGTGCGGGTTTGAGGGCGAGCACCGCGCGCACGACGATGCCGAGGCTGCCCTCGGAGCCGACGAAGAGCCGGGTGAGGTCGTATCCGGCGACGCCCTTGGCGGTACGCCGCCCGGTGGTGAGCAGCCGTCCGTCCGCCAGGACCACGTCCAGCCCGAGGACGTACTCCGCGGTCACCCCGTACTTGACGCAGCACAGTCCGCCGGACGCGGTGCCGATGTTGCCGCCGATGGTGCAGGTCTCCCAGCTGGACGGGTCCGGTGGATAGAAGAGGCCCTGCTCGGCGACGGCGCGGGAGAGGACGGCGTTGATCACACCGGGTTCGACGACGGCGATCCGGTCGACCGGGTTGATCTCCAGGATCCGGTCCATCTTCACCAGGGACAGGACGATGCAGCCCTCGGTGGCATTGGCCGCTCCGGACAGACCGGTGCGGGCGCCCTGCGGGACGACGGGGATCCGCAGCTCGGTGGCGGTGCGCATGATGTGCTGCACCTGCTCGACGGTGCGGGGCAGGACGACCGCGGCGGGTGCCCCTGCCGCGCAGAAGCCGGCCATGTCATGGGTGTAGGACGCCATCACATCGGGGTCGGTGAGCAGCGCCTCCTCGGGGAGCCCGGTGCGCAGGCGCGCGTGCAGGGCGCGCGCGGGATCCTGCGGGGGCAGGGGTTCACGCGGGGGTACGGGCGCGGAGCCGGACGGGGGGCCGGGCGGGGTCGCAAGATCGTCCATGGTGTCAGCCTGGCACTCGGGGCCATCGGTGTGAACCCGTCTGCGTTCCGGAACCCGGTTGGCGGGTGTGCTCGTCATACCGGCTCCTGTTGACGCACAGTGAGCGCCATGGACGCCATGGACTCCACCGAGCGGGACGCATTCGCTGAATCGGGGAAGCGGGGGGCACCCGCTGGGGCGCGCGGGGAGGGTGAGCGGGGTGCGCCTGCGGGGGCCGGGCCCGGTGCGGGCGAGGGGGCTACGGGGCACTCGGCGGGCGGGAGTGCGGCGGCTCCCATGCCGGAGGGGGTGGCCGTGATGGGTGAGGCCGCCGTGTCGGAGTGGTCCGCCGGGGGCGACGTACCTTTCGCACCTGGCGTCACGCCCGCATCACCTGCCGCGCCCGTGCTGTCCGCCGTACCCGCCGTGCCCGCCAGGAGGCCCTCCCCCCTGGTGCGCCGGGTGGCGGTGGCCTCCCTCGTGGTGGCGGTGATCGCGGCCGGGGGGATCGTACTGACGCGGTCGGAGCGCCCCGAGCGGCCTGCCGCGAAGCCGGTGGCCGGTGCTCCGGCGGCCGGTTCGCTGACGGTGCTGACCGCCCGGACGCGGACGAATCCGAGGGACGACGGGGCGTGGTCGGCGCTCGGCACCGCGCTGATCGAGAAGGGTGCGCGGGCGGCCGACGCCACCTTCTACCCCCGGGCGGAGGCGGCGCTCAAGCGGTCGCTGTCGCTGCGTACGGCGGACCGGGGCAACCTGGCCGCGATGCTGGGCATGGCTCAACTCGCCTATTCGCGCGGCGACTTCGGTGAGGCCCGGCGTTTCGGAGAGATGGCGCAGCTGCGGGCGCCGGGCCAGTGGGCGACGTACTCCCTGCTGATCGACGTATACGGGCGGCTGGGTGACCCCAAGGCGGCGGGCCGGGCGGCCGAGGAGCTGATGGAGAAGCGCGGTGGGGCGGCGGCGCTGGGCTGGACGGCGCAGACGTACCGGGACAAGGGGTGGCGCGAGGACGCGGCCGTCCTGCTGTCTCAGGCCGCGATGGAGGCGCAGGAGGCGCCGGAGAAGGCGGAGCAGTTGCGCCGTGCGGCCGAACTCGCCTGGGAGCGGGGCGACTTGAAGGAGTCGCTGGGCTTCTTCGACGCCTCGCTCGCCCTGGACCGCAAGCAGGGCGCGACGGTCGCGGGCCGGGCGCGGGTACTGGCGGCGATGGGACGTACGGCGCAGGCGGTGAAAGCGTACCGGGCGGCGCTGGCGCTCGCGCCGCGCCCCGAATACTCCCTGGAACTGGGCGAGTTGACGGAGGCGACAGGCGAGGAAGGGGATGGCGCGGCACAGTTCGGGGTGGTGCGCGCACAGGTGGAGCACGACCGGGAGCAGGGGGTGAGCGGAGCCCTGGTGCTGGGCAGGCTGGAGGCCGACCACGGGGACGCGGAGGCCGCCGTGGAGCTGCTGCGCGAGGAGTTCTCGCGGCACCCCGGGGCGGAGGTGGCGGACGCGCTGGGCTGGGCGCTGCACCGCACCGGGGACGACGAGGCCGCGCTGGAGTACGCGCGGCGAGCGGCGAAGGAGGGGGTGCGCAGCGCCCTGTTCCTCTACCACCGGGGCGAGATCGAGCGGGGAACCGGCGACTACGGGGCGGCACGGCGGCACTTGGCGGAGGCGCTGCGCGTCAACCCGGTCTTCTCGCCGCTGTGGGCGCCGCGCGCGCAGGCGTCCCTGGACCGGCTGGGCGAGCCGCCGGAGGGCGGGCCGCGCCATGTGTGGCCGTACCGTCCGAAGGTGCGCAAGTCCGAGTCGACGGGCGGTGGGTCGACGGGCGGTGGTTCGCGCGCGAGGTCCTCCGAGGTCAGGAAGTCGGAGCCCGCTCCCCGGAAGCGTCGCTGACCTGCGGTTCGACGGTGCTGGCGGCTGCGGCCGACTGCCGCTCACCCTGTGCGGGGAGGGCGCCGGCCTGCGGCTCGCCGGTCTTCGGGGGGTTCTGTCGTACGGGGTCGGGGGCCCGCCTCAGCACCAGGTGCAGGGCCAGTCCGGCGAGCAGCCCCCACAGGGCGGCACCGATGCCGAACGGGGCGATGCCCGAGGCGGTGACGACCAGGGTGAGGACGGCGGGTTCACGGGCGGTGGTGTCCGAGACGGCGGTGCGGAGCGCGGCGGCGAGGGTGGAGAACAGGGCGAGCCCGGCGACGGTCTCGATGAGCAGCGGTGGGGCTCCCGCGATGGCGGAGAGGGTCAGTCCGGTGGTGAGGCCGATGACGATGTAGCCGACACCTCCGGTGACGGAGGCGATCCAGCGGCGCCGGGGGTCGGGGTGCGCGTCGGGGCCGGCCGCGAGGGCGGTGGTGAGGGCGGCCAGGTTCACCGCGTGGGCGCCGAACGGGGCGCCCGCCATGGTGGCCAGCCCGGTGGTGGTGAGGGCCGGGCGCAGGGGCGCCTGGTATCCGTACGTCGCGAGCATGCTCATCCCCGCCACGTTCTGCGAGACCATCGTGACGATGTAGAGCGGGACCGCGATGCCGATGAGGGCGCCCACGGTGAAGGTGGGGGTGGCGAAGGTGAGGGTCGGCAGCAGCGGGAGGTCACCCTTGTCGCTGGGGTGCGCGAGCAGGATGACGGCCACGGTCACCGCGAGCGCCGCGGGCACCGCCCACCGCCGTGCCCACCGGAAGAGCACCGCCCAGACCACCACCACGGGCACCGCCTCCGCCGGGAACTTCACCACCGCGTGCACCGGGGCCAGACACAGTGGCAGCAGTACGCCGGCCAGCATGGCGGCGGCCAGGGGTGCGGGGATCGCCTGGAGCAGGCGTACCAGATGCGGGGAGAGCCCGGTCAGGAAGATCAGCGCACCGGCGACGAGGAAGGCGCCCAACGCGGCCCGGTAGTCCGGGTGCTGGGTACCCACCGCGGCAAGTAGCGCCGCGCCGGGAGTGGACCAGGCGACGCTCATCGGTATCCGGTAGCGCAGCCCGAGCCCGATGCCCACGACCCCCATCGACAGACAGAGCACGAACAGCCCGGACGCGGCCTGCGCCTCGTTCGCCCCGACGGCGCGCAGTCCCGCGAGGACGACGGCGAAGGAGCTGGCGCAGCCGACGACCGCGAGGACGATTCCGGCAAGGACGGGTTGTGCGGTGCGGCCCATGCGGTGGCCCCTCCTGTGCTGTTCCGTTTACGGAACGAGGATAGGCACCCCCGTTCCGTAAAGGGAACGGCGTTTCGGATACTGGACCCCATGAACGACCAGGACCCCACCACCGGCCGGCAACCCGAGGACGACCGAAGCCCCACGGCCGGCCGGAGCCACCCGGCCGACCGGAGCCCCGCACCCGGTCGGCACACCGCCGGACCCGCTCCCCACTCGGCGGCCTTCACCGCCGGCATCGGTCACCGCATCCGCGAGCTGCGCACCGAGCGCGGTCTGAGCCTGTCCGAGCTGGCCCTGCGCGCGAGCATCGGCAAGGCCACCCTGTCCGGCCTGGAGGCGGGCACCCGCAACCCCACGCTGGAGACCTTGTACGCGGTGTCCGCCCAACTCGGCGTACCGCTGGCCTCGTTGCTCTCCGGCGGCCCGCGCGAGCCGATGCACGGCGACTCGGTGACGGGCGAACTCCTTGAGGTCTTCGCGGACGGCACGGCCACCACCGAGCTCTACCGCCTGCGCATCCGCCCCGGCCGCGTCCAGACCTCCCCCGCCCACCCGCCGGGGACGACGGAGTATCTGACGGTGTACGAGGGGGTGGCCCGGGTGGGCCCGAAGGACGCGCCGTTCACCGTCGCCGCCGGGACCCATGTGTCATGGGTGGCGGATGTGCCGCACGTGTACGCAGCGGAGGGCGACAGGGACGTGGTGGCGTCGCTGGTCATCCGGTACTGAGAGCCGGTGTCCGAACCCAGGTCTCCGAGGAAACACCGCGGCCCCACGGGGCAGGTTCCGTGGGGCCGCGGGGTCCGTCACGCCACCGGCAGGGGAAGTTGCCGGCGGCCGGGCAGCCGTTAGAGGTTGCCCCGCTTCTCCTGCTCGCGCTCGATCGCCTCGAAGAGCGCCTTGAAGTTGCCCTTGCCGAAGCCCATGGAGCCGTGGCGCTCGATCATCTCGAAGAAGACGGTCGGGCGGTCCTGGACCGGCTTGGTGAAGATCTGCAGCAGGTAGCCGTCCTCGTCCCGGTCGACCAGGATCTTCTCGGCGCGCAGCGTCTCGACGGGGACACGGGTCTCGCCCGCCCACTCGCCGAGGGTGTCGTAGTACGAGTCGGGGGTGTCGAGGAACTGGACACCGGCGGCGCGCATGGCGCGTACCGAGGCGACGATGTCGTTGGTGGCGAGCGCGATGTGCTGGACGCCCGCGCCGCCGTAGAACTCCAGGTACTCGTCGATCTGCGACTTCTTCTTCGCGATCGCCGGCTCGTTGATCGGGAACTTCACCTTGAGAGTGCCGTCCGCGACGACCTTCGACATGAGCGCGGAGTACTCGGTGGCGATGTCGTCGCCCACGAACTCCTTCATGTTGGTGAAGCCCATGACCTTGTTGTAGAAGGCCACCCACTCATTCATCCTGCCGAGCTCGACATTGCCGACGCAGTGGTCGATGGCCTGGAAGATGCGCTTGGCCGGGGGCTCGACGATCGGCTTGGCGGCGACGAAACCGGGCAGGTAGGGGCCCTCGTAACCCTTGCGCTCGACCAGGGTGTGGCGGGTCTTGCCGTACGTCGCGATGGCGGCCAGCACCACGGTGCCGTGCTCGTCCTTGAGCTCGTGCGGCTCGGTGAGGCCGGTGGCGCCGTGCGCGGTGGCGTACTCGTACGCCGCGCGGGCGTCCGGGACCTCGATGGCGAGGTCGACGACACCGTCGCCGTGCTCGGCGACATGCGCTTCGAGGAAGCGGCCGTGGTCGGTGGTGGCGCGGATGACGGAGGTGAAGACGAAGCGGGCGGCGCCGGTCTCCAGGACGTAACTCGCGCTCTCGCGGCTGCCGTTCTCCGGTCCGGAGTAGGCGACCAGCTTCATGCCGAAGGCGGTCGAGTAGTAGTGCGCGGCCTGCTTGGCGTTGCCGACGGCGAAGACGACCGCGTCCATCCCCTTGACCGGGAAGGGATCGGCCTCACGCGCGGTGGAGGGGGTGACGTGCTCAGTGGTCTCAGTCATGGGTGGAGCGTCGCCCCACATCGCAAGGTGCGCAATAGTTCGCGTAAAAGCTGGTCAATCTGCCCAGTGCAGGGGGAGGATTGGCGGGCTATCTGTACAGGATGCCTAGCTCTTGGGAGTGCCCATGACCGTGGACGAGCTGGACGGACGGCTGATCGTGCTGCTGGCCCGTGAGCCCCGGATCGGGGTGCTGGAGGCTTCTCGACGGCTCGGAGTGGCGCGCGGGACCGTGCAGGCGCGGATGGACCGGCTTCAGTCGAATGGCTCCATCCGGGGGTTCGGGCCCGATGTGGACCCGGCGGCGCTCGGATATCCGGTGACGGCATTCGCGACGCTGGAGATCAAACAGGGTCAGGGCGCGGACGTACGGGCGCATCTGACCGGTGTTCCGGAGGTGCTGGAGCTGCACACGACGACCGGGCACGGGGACATGCTGTGCCGTCTGGTCGCACGGTCCAACGCCGATCTCCAACGTGTGATCGACCGGGTTGTGGGCTTTGATGGCATCGTCCGGGCCTCCACGGCGATCGTCATGGAGAACCCCGTTCCGCTGCGGATCATCCCGCTGGTGGAGCAGGCGTCCGGGCTGACCTGACGCACGTCCTACGTCGAGGGAGCCGCCCGTGAATTTCTGGGAGTACCTCGGCAACCGGCACCAGCAGCTCCTCGCCGACGCCTTCCAGCACGCCAGCGCCGTCTTCCAGTGCATGGTGGTGGCGACGCTGATCGGCGTACTGATCGGCATTCTCACGTACCGCAGCGAATGGGCGGGAAACCTGGCGACCACGGCCGCTTCCGGGATCCTGACCATCCCCTCACTGGCGATGATCGGTCTGCTGATTCCGGTGGTGGGGCTCGGTGTGGCGCCGACGGTGATCGCCCTCGTCCTGTACGGGCTGCTGCCGATCGTACGGAACTCCATCGTCGGACTCCGGGGCGTCGACCCCACCCTGGTGGACGCGGCACGCGGCATCGGAATGTCCCGAACCACCCGGCTGCTCAAGGTGGAACTGCC
Organism: Streptomyces sp. NPDC051561; assembly: GCF_044454195.1. NCBI lineage: Bacteria > Bacillati > Actinomycetota > Actinomycetes > Kitasatosporales > Streptomycetaceae > Streptomyces > Streptomyces sp. NPDC051561. The sequence continues at coordinate 51,512 of NZ_JBITDM010000022.1, forward strand.
GTTGGCCTGGCCGCCGATCCTGACCGGGATCCGGGTGGCCACCCAGATGCTGATGGGCATCGCCGCCATCGCCGCCTACGCCTCGGGGCCCGGCCTGGGCAATGAGATCTTCCGCGGGATCTCCTCGCTGGGCAGCAGGAACGCGCTGAACCAGGTGCTGGCGGGAACGCTGGGCATCGTGGTGCTCGCGCTGATCTTCGACGCCGTGTACGTCCTGGTGGGGCGTCTGACCATCCCTAGGGGGATTCGTGCCTGAGCCCGTTGCCGCTGCCGCGTCCGGTGGTGCTGTTGCGCCCGGTGGCGGTGTTGCGTCCGGTGCCGCGATCCGGCTGGAGAACCTCACCAAGCAGTACCCGGGCAACCCGTACCCCTCGGTGGACAACGTCTCCATGGAGATCAGGGCCGGGGAGACCGTGGTCTTCGTCGGCCCGTCCGGCGGCGGCAAGACGACCCTGCTGAAGATGATCAACCGGCTGATCGAGCCGACCTCGGGGCGGATCCGGATCGACGGCGAGGACGTCACCGAGATGGACCCGGTGAAGCTGCGCCGCAGCGTGGGGTACGCGATCCAGTCGTCCGGCCTCTTCCCTCATATGACGGTCGCTCAGAACATCGCGCTGGTACCGAAGATGGTCGGCTGGAGCAAGTCGCGGGTGTCCTCACGGGTCGAGGAGATGCTCGATCTGGTGGGCCTGGACCCGGGCGAGTTCCGGGGGCGCTACCCGCGCCAGCTGTCCGGCGGCCAGCAGCAACGGGTGGGCGTGGCTAGGGCGTTGGCCGCCGATCCGCCCGTACTCCTGATGGACGAACCGTTCGGCGCGGTGGACCCGATCACCCGGGACCACCTCCAGGACGAGCTGATCCGCCTCCAGCACGAGCTGCACAAGACGATCGTGTTCGTCACCCATGACTTCGACGAGGCGATCAAGCTCGGGGACCGCATCGCGGTGCTCCGGGACCGCTCGCACATCGCCCAGTTCGACACCCCGGAGGCGATCCTCACCAACCGGCGGACGACTTCGTCTCCGGGTTCGTGGGGGCGGGCGCGGCCCTGAAGCGGCTGAACCTGGCGCGGGTGCGGGATGTGGAGATCGCGGACTTCCCCACGGTGACGGTGGAGGACCCGCTCCAGGAGATCTTCGACACGCTGCGGGACGCCCGGGTGGGCGAACTGCTGCTGCTGGACCGGCACCGGCGGCCCTACAAGTGGCTGCGGCGGGGCGACCTGAGCCGGGCCAAGGGCTCCCTGGACCGGGCGGGCACGCTGGTCCACGACACCGTGACCAGGGACGCGACGCTCCGGGACGCGCTGGAGGCGGTACTGACGGACAGCGGGGGGCGGGTGGCGGTGACCGGGCGGCGCGGGGAGTTCGCCGGGGTCGTCGACATGGGGACGCTGATGAACTCCGTACAGGAAATGCTGGAGGCGGACCGGGTGGAGGCGGCTTCGCATCTGGGTCAGGTGGGGGGTACGGGGGCTTCGGAGGCTTCGGGGGCTTCGGGGGCGGGCTCGGAGGGGGCGGGGGCTGAGGGGCCGGGGGCTGAGGGGCCGGGGGCTGAGGGGCTGGGAGCTTCGCTGGTTGGGCCGACGGATTCGGGGGCGACGGAGGCCGGGCCCGGTGGGCGGGCGGCCGGGTCGGAGGAGGGGTCGTGAGCCCTGGTGGCGGTCCGGGGTTCGAGTCGCGGCGGCCCGAGGGGGAGCACGAGGTCAAGGGTGCGGTGTTCCGGGACGACGCACGGGCACCGGAGGCGGACGCTCCGCCGTTGGGCGCGGGCGAAGGCCCCGGCGTACCGGGCGGTCGGCTGCCACGGCGGCTCACCTGGCAGCGGGTGGTCCTGCTGCCCGCCGCACTGGCGCTGGTACTGCTGGCGACCTGGCTGTGGTTCGAGTCCGCCGAACTGGACTCCATCGCGCAGAACGCACTGGCCGACGGCAATGTCTGGCTCCGCTTCAAGCAGCACGTCGAACTGACCCTGATCTCCACCTTCTTCGTGCTCCTCATCGCCATCCCGCTGGGCATCCTGCTCACCCGGCCCGCCCTGCGCCGGGCCGCCCCGGTGGCCACCACGCTCGCCAACATCGGGCAGGCCACTCCCGCGATCGGACTGCTGGCCCTGCTGGTGATCTGGCTCGGCATCGGCATGCGCGCCGCCCTCATCGGGATGGTCATCTACGCCGTGCTGCCGGTCCTCTCCAACACCGTGGCCGGACTGCGGGCCAACGACCCGACCCTCCTGGAGGCGGCCCGCGGGATCGGCATGTCCAGGGCGGGCGTACTGACGAAGGTGGAACTCCCGCTGGCCGTACCGCTGATCCTGGCGGGCGTCCGGACGGCGCTCGTGCTGAACGTGGGCACGGCGACGCTGGCCGCGTTCGGGGGCGGCGGCGGGCTGGGTGACCTGATCACCACCGGCATCACCACCCAGCGGATGCCGGTGCTGGTGCTGGGGTCGGTGCTGACGGTGGCGCTGGCGCTGTTCGTGGACTGGCTGGCGTCGCTGGTGGAAGTGCTGTTGCGGCCACGGGGACTGGAGGTCGGGGCATGAGGGGCTTTCGGGGTTCGCGGGGTTACCGGGGCGCGAGAGGCTTCCGGGGTACGAGGGGGCCCGCGACCGTGGCCGCGCTGATCGCCCTCTCGGGGTGCGGGCTGACCAGTGGCAGCCCGATGGTGGACGACGTGAGGCCGGGCAGCGTGGGGGCGGGGCTGCCGCTGAAGGACGCCGAACTGACCGTCACTTCCAAGGAGTTCACCGAACAGCTCGTGCTCGGCCAGATCCTGGGGCTCGTCTTCGAGGCGGCGGGCGCGGACGTCCTCGACCGGACCGGGATCCAGGGGTCGATCGGGGCGCGGGAGGCCGTCAAGGGCGGCGACGCGGACGCCATGTACGAGTACACCGGCACCGCCTGGATCACGTACCTCGGTCACGACAAGCCGATCACCGACCCGGCGAAGCAGTGGGAGGCGGTGAAGGCAGCCGACGTGTCCAACGGCATCAGCTGGCTGCCCCCGGCCACCCTCAACAACACCTACGCCCTGGCCATGAACCAGGCCAACCAGAAGAAGTACGGGACCAGGACCCTCTCCGACGTGGCCGCCCTGTCCCGGAAGGACCCGTCGGCGGTGACGCTGTGCGTGGGCTCGGAGTTCGCGTCGCGCGACGACGGGGTGCCGGGCATGGAGAAGGCGTACGGCATGAAGATCCCGCCCGCGAACATCGCCAAGATGGACAGCGGAATCATCTATACCCAGGTCGCCGCGGGCACGGCCTGCACCTACGGCGAGGTCTTCACCACCGACGGCCGGATCAAGGCGATGGATCTGGTGGTGATGGAGGACGACAAGCACTTCTTCCCCAACTACAACGCGGCCCCCGAGATCAACTCCGCGACCCTGGAGAAGTACCCGGCCATCGCCGGCCTGCTGGCCCCGGTCACGGCCGAGCTCAGCAATGAGGTGGCACAGGAACTGAACGCCCAGGTGGATGTGGACGGGGATGATCCGCATGCGGTGGCGAAGGAGTGGCTGGTCAGGAAGGGGTTCATCAAGGAGGGCTAGGGGGTGGGGAGTTGGGCGGTGGGGCAGCCTGGACCGGCGCTCCGGCTTGCCAACAACCCCTTGCAAAGAAGTAGTTGCAAAAATCCCTTGCAACGATCTCTTTGCAACTCTACGGTAGGGGCATGCCAGAACGCGATGCTCCGCAGAGCCAGGGGACGCCGGTCCCGCCGGCCGCTCCGGAGGCGCCGGCCCCCGCCGCCGCCCCCGAGCAGAAGATCCACATGCTCGATGCCCGGTCCCTGCGCGGACTGGCACACCCGCTGCGTATGAGCCTGCTGCGCGCACTGCGGGACTACGGCCCCGCGACCGCCTCCCAACTGGCCGACCGACTGGGCGAGTCGAGCGGCGCGACCAGCTACCACCTGCGCCAACTGGCGACGTACGGCTTCGTGGAGGACGCCCCGGAGCACGGCAAGGGACGGGAACGCTGGTGGCGGGCCGCCCACGACGGCACGTACACCGACGGCTCACTGGCCGACAACCCCGACCCCGCCGTGCGCGGGGCCGTCGACCTCCTCGTCCACGAGATCGCCAACTCCCACACCCGCGAACTCGCCACCTGGCTGGGCACCTCCCGCGACTGGCCCGACGAGTGGCGGCTGAACACCCAGCTGAGCGACTACACCGTGCGTCTGACTCCTCAGCAGGCCGCCGAACTCGGCCACCGCATGACCGCGTTGATCGAGAGCTACCGACTACCGGGCGACGAAGGCGTGGAGGGTTCGGCTAAGTACCGCGTCCACGTGCACGGCTTCCCCATCACCAAGGACTGACCCCGGATCACCAAGGACTGACCCCAGCCTCACCACCGCCGAAATCCGGCTCCCCACCGAGGACCGACGCCCTCCGGAGGTGGACCGACTCCGGCTTCACCACCGTCCGGGCACAGGCGCGCCCCCTGCCGGCCACCCCTCCCCCAGGCACGTCCCCACTCTTCGGGCACGGCCCTCCCTGGCATGCCCGCACACGACGCCCACCCCTGCGCTGCTCCACCCCAGCCACCCCCCAGCGCCACTCCACCCCAGCCCCCCCCCAGCGCCACCCCCAGGTACGCAAACACCGAGAGGAAGCATCGCCATGCACATGCACCCCGAGACCTTCCGTCACGTGCACGCCGCCCGCTCCGCCGAACTCCAGCGCCAGGCCGCTGCCCACGACCGGGCCCGCGCCCTGACTCGCCAGGACGCTTCCCACCGCACCGCCCACCGCCCCTACCGGGCCCTGCGCACCCAACTCGGCTGGAAGCTGGTTGAGTTGGGCCTCCGCCTCGTCCGCACCGCCGGTTCCGGCACCGGCTCCGGCGAACACCGATTCCGTACGGCCGGTGCCCGGTGAACGAGCGCACCTCACCCCGCGCGGCCGCTGCCCCGGCCGCCCCGTACGACCGGCGCCCGCTCGCCGCCGTACTGTCCGCCCACACCATTTCCACCATCGGCAACTCGCTCACCCTGATCGGGGTGCCGATCTTCGTACTGTCGACGACCGGCAGCGCCGGGCGGGCCGGGGTCGTCGCGTTCTGCGCGACACTGCCGGTGGCGGTGTCCGCACTGGTGGGCGGGCCGCTGATCGACCGGTTCGGCCGCCGTCGTACCAGCATCGTCACCGACCTGATCTGCGCCGCCTCGGTCGCCACCATCCCGTTGCTGCACTACGCGGGGCTGCTGGAATTCTGGATGCTGTGCGCCCTGATGGCGGTCGGCGGACTGGTCGCCACCCCCGGCATGACCGCCCGGTCGGTCCTGATCCCCGACCTCGCCGAACGCGCCGGGACCACCCTGGCGCGGGCGGCGAGCCTCACCGAGGCGGTGTCCAGCGGCGCCCGGATGGCGGGCGCCGCGCTCGCCGGGGTGCTGGCCGGACTGTTCGGCGCCGAGGCCGTACTGCTGCTCGACGCGGCCTCCTTCCTGCTCTCGGCGTCGCTGATCGCCGTCGGAGTGCGCGGGGTCCGCGCGGCCGAACCGATGAAGTCCACGGCCCCGGCGTCCTTCGCCGCGTACCGGCGCGACCTGCGCGAGGGCTACCGCTACGTCGCGGGCGGCGGACTCCTGCTCGCCGTCGTCCTGATGATCACCTTCACCAACGGACTGAACCAGTCCTGGAGCGCGGTCCTGCTCCCCGTGCACGCCGACGACAACCTGGGTGGAGCCACCCAACTCGGCATACTGAGCGCCTTGTTCGGCGGCTCGGCACTGCTCGGCGCGCTGCTGTACGGGGCGTTCGGCCACCACTTCTCGCGCTGGGCCGTCCTCACGGGGGCGTTCGTCATCGGCGAGGTACCGCGCTTCGTGGTCGCCGCATTCACCGACAGCACGCTGCCGCTGGCCGTCACCCTGGTGGCGGGCGGTCTCGCGATCGGCACCCTCAATCCGATCCTCACCACGGTCATCTTCGAACGCGTACCGCTCGAACTCCGCAGCCGCGTCTCGGGCATCCTCGCCGCGGGCTGCCAGATGACCATCCCGCTCGGCGGCCTCACCGCGGGCATCCTGGTCGAAGGAGCGGGCCTGCGCACCGCCCTGCTGATCGTCGGCGGCCTCTACTTCCTGGCCACCCTGAGCCCGCTGGTCTTCCCGGTCTGGCGGTCCATGGACACCCCGGGCCCGGTCCACGCCAGCGCCCCGGCCCCGGCCCCGGCCCCGGCCGACGCTCACCCACTCGTGGCCGCCGCGCCCCTCAGCAGCTCGGAACCTTCTCTCCCCCGCCCTTCTTCCCCAGCTCCTTGAGGGAGGACACGGCGTCGGTCACGGTACTGACCGGCACCAGCCTCATCCCCTGCGGCAGCCCGGTCTTCGCCTGGTCGCACTCCGCCTTCGGCACCAGGAACACCGTCGCCCCGTCCGCCCGGGCCCCCTTGATCTTCAGGGGTACGCCGCCGACCGGGCCCACCTTGCCGTCCGCGTCGATCGTCCCCGTACCGGCGATGTCGAGCCCACCGGTCAGATCGCCGCCCGCACCGTCGCCGTCGATCTTGTCGATGATGCCGAGGGTGAAGAGGAACCCGGCGCTGGGGCCGCCGACGTCGGCAAGGTTGAGGTCGACCTTGGCCCCCTTGCCCTGGGGGCCGAGGTAGCCCAGGGCCGCGGTGACGGCGGCGTTCTGCGACTTGAGCATCTCCGCCTTGTTGTACTCGGAGACCTCCTTGTCGTCGTCGCCGGTCGGATAGACCACGTCGTGCGGCATGACCGCCCGGTCGTCCCGGAACCAGGCGTCCGCCAGCTCGCCCACCCGGTGATCGACGGACGGCCCCGTCGCCACGATGGTCGTCATCCGCAACTGCCCCGAGGTCGGCCTGGTCGCCACCCCGGTGATGCTGATGACCGGCCGGCCCTCCTTGTCCTTGCCCAGTACATCGGTCGCCGATCCTGGCTGGGCCACCGCGAACGGCAACGGCGCCAAGGCCGCCGTCCCGAGCAGGGCCACGACAGGCAGGGCACAGACAGCGATACGGCCGTTACGGGAGAGCCGCGAGAGAAGAGGGAGCACGCCCCCAATCTAACGGCCCACTCCGACCCCCCGGCCAACCCGCCCCGCCCGGCTCCACTCCCGGCACAGCCTCGGTCCTGCCCCCCGCCCGCAGCTCACCGCAGCGCGTCGGCGACCTCTCGCGCCGCGTCGACCACGCGCTGCCCCACCCGCTCCGGAACCGAGTCGGACAGCATCACGACCCCCACGCTGCCCTCCACCCCGGTCACCCCGATCAGCGGTGCGGCGGCCCCACTCGCCCCGGCCTCCAGTTCACCGTGGGTGAGGGTGTACGCGGGCTCGGTCAGTACGCTCTGCCGCGCGGCCAGGATCGCCCGGCCCGCGGCACCCCGGTCGAGCGGGTGGCGGAACCCTGCCCGATAGGCCACGTGGTAGTCCGTCCAGGTCGGCTCGACCACGGCGACGGCGAGGGCCTCCGCCCCGTCCACCAGCGTGAGGTGGGCCGTCGCCCCTATGTCCTCGGCGAGGGACCTGAGCGCGGGCAGCGCCGCCTCCCGTACGAGCGGGTGGACCTGCCGTCCCAGCCGCAGCACCCCCAGCCCGACCCTGGCGCGCCCGCCCAGGTCACGACGTACGAGAGCGTGCTGTTCCAGCGTGGCGAGCAGCCGGTAGACCACCGTCCTGTTGACGCCGAGCTTGTTGGACAGCTCGGTGACGGTGAGGCCGTGGTCGGTATCGGCGAGCAGCTTGAGGACGCGTAGTCCTCTGTCGAGCGTCTGGGAAGTCTCCGCGGTCACGACGCCCACTCCTCCGTGGTGAGATGCGGACGGTCCTCCTGCGCATCGTGCACATCACCGGTCCGTCGGCGACGCGCGCAGAGGCCGCCGGCAGGTCCTGGCACCGGCTGCGCTCCGAGGCGACGCTGCCACGGGGCGTATGCGTTGCCGGAAAGGTAGCGATCCACTCCGCTCAGCGGAAGACCTCGTCCAGAATCCGGGCGCAGGAAGGGAGTTGATCCCTCCATTCACCGCGACGGCCCTTTGCGGGACCAAAGTCACGACGGGGCAGGACTTTTGGACATATACCTGGTCAAAGCAGCGCAATACTCTGACAGGCATACCGAGGGCCGACCGTGGGGGCCGACCTTCGGATGTGATCCCGTCCTCCAAGGACGGGCAGGGCGGGACCCGGAACGCACAGATCCGGATCCCGCCCTCAGTCGTCCCCGCCCAGGACCACCAGTTCTTCCCACACCAGCCGCGCCTCAACCACCCCTGCCAGTAAGGCAGTTCAGCGATCCCGCGCCGAGCGGCCTCGACCTCCGCACCGGGCCCCGTGCCCCCGGCTCACCCTCTGGCCCCTGTCGCCGGCTCCCACCCCTGGCTCCTTTCGGCGGCTCCCGCCCCGGGCCACGCTCCCGCCCCGGGTCCCCCACTCACCGCATCCGGGTGGCCCACTCCTGAACCTTCTTGATCCGGTCCTTGAGCTGCCCGGCGGTCGCCTCCGCGCTCGGCGGACCACCGCAGACCCGGCGCAATTCGGTATGGATGACACCGTGCGGCTTTCCGCTCTGATGCACGTACGCCCCGACCATCGTGTTCAGCGACTTCCGCAGCTCAAGCAGCTGCTTGTGCGTGACGACCGGCCTGGCGTCGGCGGCCTTCTCCAGCAGGTCGGCCTCGGCGGCCGGCTTCTGCCTGCTGTGCGCGATCTGCCGGGTCTGCCGCTTCTGCAGGAGCAACTGCACCTGGTCGGGCTCCAGCAGCCCCGGGATGCCCAGGTAGTCCTGCTCCTCCTCGCTGCCCGGGTGCGCCTGCATCCCGAACTCGGCCCCGTCGTAGAGCACCCGGTCGAAGACCGCGTCGGACTCCAGCGCCTCGAACGGCAGCTGCTCCTCGGTCTCCTCGTCCTCCAGCCGCTCGGCGTCGGCCAGCAGCTTGTCCTCCTCCGAGAAGGGGTTCTCGTCCTCGCTCCCCTTCTTGGGCTTGTCGAGGACGTGGTCCCGCTCGACCTCCATCTCGTTCGCGAAGTCGAGCAGCATCGGGATCGTCGGCACGAACACCGAAGCCGTCTCGCCCCGCCTGCGGGACCGCACGAAACGCCCGACGGCCTGCGCGAAGAACAGCGGTGTCGAAATGGTCGTCGCATACACACCGACCGCGAGGCGCGGCACGTCGACACCCTCCGACACCATGCGCACCGCCACCATCCACCGCGAGCCGTCCTCGCTGAACTGGTCGATCCGCTTCGACGCCGCCTTCTCGTCGGAGAGCACCACGGTGACCTTGTCCCCGGTGATCCGCTTCAGGATCTTGGCGTACTCCCGGGCGGAGTCCTGGTCGGTCGCGATGACCAGCCCACCCGCGTCGGGGATGCCCTTCCTGACCTCGGTCAGCCGCTTGTCGGCCGCCGCCAGCACATTGGGGATCCACTCCCCCGTCGGCGCCAGCGCGGTACGCCAAGCCTGCCCGATGGCGTCCTTGGTCATCGGCTCACCGAGCCGGGCCGCGATCTCGTCGCCCGCCTTCGTCCGCCACCGCATGTTGCCGCTGTAGCTGAGGAAGATCACGGGCCGCACGACACCGTCGGCGAGCGCGTTCCCGTAGCCGTACGTGTAGTCGGCCGACGACCGCCGGATCCCGTCGTTCCCCTCCTCGTACGCCACGAAGGGGATGGGGTTGGTGTCGGACCGGAAGGGTGTACCGGTGAGCGCGAGGCGCCTGGTCGCCGGGTCGAACGCCTCCTGGCAGGCCTCGCCCCAGGACTTCGAGTCACCGGCGTGGTGGATCTCGTCGAGGATGACCAGGGTCTTGCGCTGCTCGCACCGGTTGCGGTGCAGCATCGGCCGGACACCCACACCGGCGTACGTCACGGCGACGCCGTGATACTCCTTGCTGAGCGGCCCCGCGCTGTACTCCGGGTCGAGCTTGATCCCTATCCGGGCAGCGGCCTCCGCCCACTGCTTCTTCAGATGCTCGGTCGGCGCGACCACGGTGATCTGCTGCACCACGTGGTGGTGCAGCAGCCACGAGGCGAGCGTCAGCGCGAAGGTGGTCTTCCCGGCTCCGGGCGTCGCGACAGCCATGAAGTCGCGGGGCTGGTCCTGGATGTACTTCTCCAGCGCCCCTTGCTGCCAGGCTCGCAGCTTGCTGGCGGTACCCCACGGGGCACGGCCGGGAAAGGCGGGTGAGAGGTGGTGCGAAGCGGTGGTAGTCACGGTCTCCGGTCGCAGCGTCGGGTACGTGGCGGGTTGCCCACGGAGTGCGACTTCGCCCCGTACGACAACCGGGCCACCTTACCGGCGCGCCACCGGCAACACGTGTCGTACAACGCCCCGCAACGGGGAGGCGCCTCTCACACTGAGGATTCCCGCAGGTCGGACAGGGTGCCGAACCTGCCATCCGGCCCCTCGACCACCCCACACCGGCCGCCCGTTCGACGGAAACCCGCTCCAGCGACCTCCCGCAGAGCCACCGCACGTGCGGTACGCCCCGCCTCCCCCGCTAGGTGTCCCGCGTCCGCAGCCGCGTGGCCACCCACGCCCCCACCAGTGCCACTCCCGACATCGGCAGGAACACCGCGGCGAATGCCGTCGGGTGGGAGCTGCCGGCCGCGCCCGCGACCGCCGAGTGGGCCGCGACCGAACCTCCTCCGAGCGCGGCGAAGACCGCTCCGCCGATCGCGAGGAGCATGACATTGGAAAGGCCGTCGGAAATCTGCAGGGCCGCCGAGTTGGTGCCCGCCTCCTCGGGGGCCGACAGCTGCAGCAGCAGGACGCTGGTCGAGGCGATGACCATGCCCATTCCGAAGCAGCCGAAGCCCCACGCGACCCCCACGATCCACACCGGCACGGCCGGTATCAGGACGGTCGGGACGACCGCGATGGCCACCGCGACCAGCACCATGCCGACCGAGACGAGCCGCTCCCGGTACGGCTCCATACGGGGCCGCGACTGCATGTAGGAGCCGAACGCCCAGGTTCCGCCGCCGACCGCCAGCGACAGACCCGCCATCGTCGGCGACAGTCCCCGCTCGGTGACCAGCATCAGCGGCACGAACGACTCCGCCGCGATGAACGACCCGGCCGCGATACCGCGCAGCAGCACCACCGACGGCAGCCCCCGCGCCGCCCTGTAGGTGCCCTTGGGCAGCAGCCCGAGCACCGCGGGCACCAGCAGCGCCACCCCCAGCGCGGCGGGCAGCAACGACAGCCACCGCAGGTCCTGACCCGCGTACTGAAGGAGTCCGGCTCCCAGCGAGATCCCCAGCGCCAGCCGGATCTGCTTCCGGTCGAAGGGTGGCACCGGGGCGTCCGGGTCCGCGGGCCCGGCGGCCATCCGCCGGATCGCGGGGAGCGCGAGTGCCAACGGGAAGACCACCAGCGCCGGGATGCCGATGAACACCCAACGCCAGCCGAGGCTCTCCGTGATCGCTCCGGAGGCGAGCGGACCGACCACCGACGGAACCACCCAGCTCGCGGCGAACGCCGCCAGGATCGCCGGCCGCAGCCGCTCCGGATAGGCCCGGCTGATCACCACGTACAGGGCGACGATCACCAGTCCGCCGCCGAGCCCCTGGACGGCCCGCCCCAGGATGAACAGCAGCATGGTGCCCGCCGTGCCCGACAGCAGCAGCCCCGCGGCGAAGGCCACGATCCCCGTGGTCAGCGGTGCGAGAGGGCCCCGCCGGTCGGCCCACTGACCGGACAGCACCATCGCGAAGAGGCTGGTGGTGAAGTACGCCGAGAACGCGAAGGCGTAGAGCGGGATGCCGTGCAGCTCCCGTGCGGCGACCGGCATCGCCGTACCGACGGCCGTGGCCTCGAAGGCGATCAGCAGCACGACGGAGACGATGCCGATGCTCAGCGCCCGGTGGGTCTTCCCGAGCACTCCCTCCGAGGCAGTCCCGGAGCCGGAGGGACCCGCCGAGTCCGAGGTGGCCCGGATGCCCTCGGGGTTCGAATCGCTCGTCGCGGGACCGGAGCCCGCGGGCGGTGGCGGAGGTCCGGGTATGTCGGTCGGTGCGACATCGGCGTCGCGGGGCCCCAGGGCGGTCATACGCCCAGGGTAAGGGCCAAAAACCGGCTGGGCCCCTGTCTCCCGACGGGTCCCCGCTCCGCCCTTGGTCGTACGACCGGTGCATGAGGAAACCGGTGTCCCCGACAGGACTGGGCAGGCGTAGCACCATGCCCTTCTACCGCTCGTACGACGACACCACCCTCTCCTACCAGGTGCTGGGCCCTTCCAGCTCGCCCCTTGTCTGTCTGGCGGGCGGCCCAGGCCGGGACGCCGCCTACCTCGGCGACCTGGGTGGGCTCGACCGCGTGTACCGCCTGCTGGTCCCCGACTCCCGGGGCACGGGCCACTCACCGCCCGCCGACGACCCCGACCGCTACGCCTTCCCCGCACTCGCCCAGGACCTCGAAGCGCTGCGCACCCGTCTCGGCCTGGAGCGCTTCTCCCTGCTCGCCCACGGCGCCGCGGCCGCCACCGCGCAGTGCTACGCCGCCTCTCACCCCGGGCGCCTGAGCCACCTGGTCCTCGTCTGCCCGGAGGGGCGTGTCCAGGCCGCGCGGGGTGAGCTCCCCGACGACGCGCGGGAGATCTTCGACTCCCGCAGTGGCGAGCCGTGGTGGGCGGAGGCCTCGGCCGCCGTACAACGCCTCGCCACAACCTCCGATCCCGGCGAGATCCGTGCCCTGCTGGCGCAGGCGGCACCGATGGCCTACGCCCGGTGGGACGCACCGCAGCGCGCCCATGCGGCGGCGGCGCCCACCCAGGACAACCCCGTCCCCCGCGCCGGTTTCCCTCAGGGAGTGGATGACTCCGCCCGGCTGGCCATCCTCAAGGGCCTGCGAGAGGTGCCCTGCCCGGCACTCGTGGTGACGGGCGAGCTGGACACGATCACAGGTGTACGCGTGGGGGAACTGGTCGCCGCATCCTTCCCCCGTGGTGAGTGGAGGCAGCTCTCCGGGGTGGGCCACTACCCGTGGGTGGACGACCCCGAGCTGTTCCGGGCGGCGGTGACCTCGTTCCTCGGAGCACTGTGAAGGCACGCTGTGAAGGCACGCTGTGCAACGCACCGCGAAAGCACTCTGTGAACGGGACATGGCAGTCACATTGCAGCGCCATCGGAACCCTTGAGTGGGTCCCCGATTCCGTTCTACCGTTCTGGAGTTACCAAGGAACAATCAAGCGCACGGCCGTGTGCCCGAGTGGCTCAGGGGCTCGCCTGCAAAGCGAGTTACGTCGGTTCGATTCCGATCACGGCCTCTTCTCGGTCCTGCTCGATTCCCGCCTCCTTCCACTCTGGGGCAATGTCTGAATCGATGTAAGAAATCGACGTAAAAGAAGACTAGACCCCACCACTGACAATCGGTCACGGACGGGCCAATTCCCCAGCTCAGACGGGCAGTACGCACACCGGTACCGGTGCCGCGAACGCCTCGCCCGCCGGGGTGAGCCGCCCTGTTCTCCGATCCACCCGGAAGGTCGTGACCGACCCCGACTTCTGGTTGGCGGCGAAAAGCAGCGTGCCGGCCGGGTCGAGCACGATGTGCCGCGGATACGCGCCGCCCGCCGCCGTCACCGACAGCAGCCGCAGGTTGGCCCCGCCCCGCCCGACGGCGAAACGCACGATGCTGTTGTGCCCCCGGTTGGACACGTACACAAAGCGGCCATCCGCGGAAACAACCACTCCGGCCGGGTAGTTGCGCTCGCTGAGATCCGCGCCCGCAGGCAGCGTGGCCTGCGGAGTTCCCGGTTCCAGCGTGCCGGTACGCGGGTCGTAGCCACACACCACCAGCGTGTTGTCGAGTTCGTTGACCAGGTACGCGTACCGACCCGAGGGATGGAAGGCCAGGTGCCGCGGCCCCGCGCCGGGCCGGGTCGCCATCCTCCCGCTCTCCCGGAGTCGCCCCTTCCGCTCGTCCAGCCGGTAGGTGTGCACGGAGTCGGTGCCGAGATCGACGGCCAGGACGTGCCTCCCGGCCGGATCCGTGATCACCATGTGCGCGTGCGGCGCCTCCTGACGCTCCGGATCCGGACCCGAACCCGTGTGCCGCACCACCTCGGTGGCCTCGCCCAGCGCGCCGTCCCGGCCGATGGGGTGCACGGCCAGGCTGCCGCCCGTGTAGTTGGCGCTCAACAGGAACCTTCCGCCGGGGTGCACGGAGACATGACACGGATCGGCACCACCCGTGGCCCGGCTGCCCAGCACCTCCGGGGGCCGACCGTCGCTCACCCGGACCGCTGTCACCGTCCCCTTGGCCTGTTCATTGACCGCGTAGAGCGTCCGACGGTCGGGGGACAGGGTGAGGTACGAGGGGTTGGCGACCCCGGTGAGCACACCGGAGGAGGTGAGTCCGCCCTGGCCGGGCCGATAGGAGGCAAGGCCGATTCCCTTACCCCCGCCGGGATTTGTGGTGTACGTGCCGAGATAGGCGCGGCGCAGTCCATCCGCAGCAAGCCGGGCCGGGGTGGCGGGCGCTGCGTGGGCCGCGCTGTCCGGCAGGATCAGACCTGCGGCTCCGGCACTGACGAGAGCACCGAATCCCCTTCTGCTCAGGGACTTTTCAGTGGGATTCCCTTGCACCCCAGGGGTCTCGGATGCCTCACGCGTTTCGCTCATCAAGTCCCTCACGCCTCTTGAGTCCCACCCGCCAGTCGTGTTGCGCCCTGCATGGTGGCCTGGACCACCATGCAGGGGCAAGAGGGCACGGCGGGAAGGGGCAGCGGGACCGTGAAGAGCCTCGATTGTCAGACCCGGCTGTCACACTCCATTCCACTCGCGAATTAGCGTTCGTGAGTGAAGTCGCCGAGGCGACCGGTTCCTTGTGAACTGCATAGGGATTGCTTTACCGCCAGGCCTCGCCACTGCCCGCTTTGTGACAGTAGGCCCCACAACACCGGCCTCGTGACAGTCGGCCTCGCGGGCAGCCGTTCGGCGGGCGCGACCCCGGCTCCCGGGTTTCCACCCCGTGCCTCGGAACCTCAGGGCGTCAGAACCTCAGGCGGTACTGACCGCCGCCTGAGGCCTGATCGGCAGCCGGTTGATCGGGCGGCCGGTCGCGGCCCGCACCGCCGAGGCGACGGCTGCGGGCGAGGTGACGACCGGCACCGCGCTCACCGCCTTCGCACCGAAGGGGGCGACCACGTCGCGCTCCTCGACCAACTTGACGATCCGGATGTCCGGGGCGTCCAGGGCCGTCGGCAGGGCGTAGTGCGTCAGGTTGGGGTGGCGGACCAGGCCGCGCGGGGTGCGGAGGTTCTCCGTCAGGGCAGCCCCGACGCCCTGGGTGACCCCGGCCTCGATACGGGCGGCGAGCTGGGCCGGGTTGAGGACCCTGCCGACGTCCTGGGCGACCGCCATCTCCACGACGCGGATGGAACCCAGCTCGATGTCCACGTCCACGACCGCGCGGACGGCACAGAAGGCGAGTCCGACGAAGGCGTCGCCCTGGCCGGTCTCGTCCAGAGGCTCGGTGGGGTGCGGGCGGCACTGGGCGGTGGCCCACAGTTCCTTGCCGTCCATGGCCTCGGTGACGGTGGTGCTCAGGACGCCGTCGTACGAGGTGATCTTGCCGTCGGCGATCGAAAGGAGTTCGGTGGACATGCCGAACTTGTGCGCCAGCGGCTGGAGGAGCTGGGTGCGGACCATCTTCGCGGCACGTTCGACGGCACCACCCGAGACCCAGGTGTGACGACTGTGGGTGGCGGCTCCCGCCGGGGGCTGGTCGGTGTCGACGGAGGCGACGTGCACCTCGTCGATGCCCAGGGTTTCCTGGACGATCTGGCGGGCCAGCGTCGAGAAGCCCTGGCCGGTCTCGACGGCCGCGCAGATGACCGTGGCGACGCCGTCGTGGACCTTGACGGTGGCGGTGGAGACCTCGTCGGTGCCCTCCGCACCCAGCATGTGCACCATGCCCAGGGCGTAGCCGACGCCGCGGCGAACGGCACTGGGTTCACCGGCGCCTTCCGGGCCTCCGGGCAGCAGCCAGCCCTCCTCCGGGGAGTCCTTGGGAAGGGTGGGCAGCGGGGAGTCCCGTACGGCGCGCAGGAGTTCGGCGACGGGGGCGGGGCAGGTGACGGTCTGGCCGGTGGGCAGCAGGTCGCCGGTGGCCAGGACGTTACGCATCCGCAACTCGGCCGGTTCCAGGCCGAGTTTGTCCGCCAGCTTGTCCATCTGGCCCTCGTACGCGGCGCAAACCTGGAGGGCACCCTCGCCTCGGACGTGACCGGAGGGGGGGTTGTTGGTGCGGACGGCCCAGCCCTCGATGAAGGCGTGCGGGACGACGTAGGGGCCGCAGGCGAAGGAAACGGCGGCGGCGAGGGACTCGGAGGAGGCGTCGGCGTAGGCACCCGCGTCGAGCAGGATCTGCGCCTCGACCTTGACCAGGCGGCCCTCGGCATCCGCGTGGTGGCGGTAGCGCAGCAGGGTCGGGTGGCGGTGGGCGTGCCCGAGGAAGGACTCCTCGCGGGTGGCGGCGAGTTTGACCGGGCAGCCGGTGCGCAACGCCAGGAGTCCGAGCGGGAGTTGGAAGCCCGCGTCCTCGCGGTCGCCGGTGGCGCCGGGCACTCCGGTGACGACGATCTTCACGCGTTCGCGTTCCAGGCCGAAGCTGGCGGCGGCCAGGTCGCGGTCGGTGTGCGGGTCGGTGGAGGCGGTGTAGATCTCGACACCGCCGTCCGGGCGGGGCACGGCGAGGCCGGCCTCGGCGCCGATGGGGGCGGGGTCCTGGCGGCCGATCCGGTACAGGCCCTCGACGACGACCTCGCCGGCGGCCTCGGGGTCTCCGAAGCTGAGCGGGATGTGCCGGATCAGGTTGCCGTCGGGGTGGAGGGGCTCGGCCTCGAAGGCCTTCTCCGGATCCGTGACCGGGTCGAGGATCTCGTACTCGACGGCGATCGCGGCGGCGGCCAGTCGGGCGGTGTCGGGGTGGTCGGCGGCGACGGCGGCGATCGGCTCGCCGTGGTGACGTACCACCTCGGACGCGAACACGGGGCGGTCGACGACCTTGCGCCCGTAGTGCGGGTCGCCCGGGATGTCGGCGTGGGTGACGACGGCACGGACGCCGGGCATCGCAGCCGCGGCGGCGGTGTCCACGGAGAGGATGCGGGCGTGGGCGTGCGGGGAGCGCAGGATCGAGGCCCAGAGCAGGCCTTCGGCCCAGAGGTCGGCCGCGTACGGGAAGGTTCCCTCGGTCTTGGCGCGGGCGTCGGCTGCGGGAAGCGAGGCGCCGAGGCCGTGGGCGGGGGGTTCCTGCTGCGTGCCGCCGACCGCTGCGGTCGCGGTGGCCGCGTCGTTGCTCACGGCATGCCTCCGTCGTGCGGGTGGTGAAGGGTGTGTTGGGCGCTGCCCGCGCCGGGGGGTGCCTGGTGCGGGATGCGGGGCTCGTCGGTGATGTGGCCGGTGGCCGCGGCCTCCGCGCTCGCCTCGCGCTCGGTGACGACCTCGCGTACGGCTTCGAGTACGCCGCGGTAGCCGGAGCAGCGGCAGAGGTTGCCGCACAGTGCCTGTCGGGTCTCCAGCTCGGACGGCGCGTGGTTGCCTTCGAGCAGGTCGTGGACGGTCATCGCCATGCCGGGGATGCAGAAGCCGCACTGCACGGCCCCGCAGTTGGCCAGGGCGCGCTGGACGTCGGAGGGTTCCCCGTCGGTGGCCAGGCCCTCGACGGTGCGGACCTCGGAGCCGGCGGTGGTCGCGGCGGGCACCAGGCAGGAGGCGACCAGGCGGCCGTCGACCTGGACCGCGCAGGCTCCGCACTCGCCCTGGGAGCAGCCGTCCTTGGCACCGGCGAGGCCGAGGCGCTCGCGCAGGACGTAGAGGAGCGACTCGCCGATCCAGGCCTCGGTGACGGGCCGGTCGGCGCCGTTGACCCGCAGCACGTAGGAGGCGTGCGGGTGTTCGCTGGGCTCGTTGCGGTAGGGGGCGGGCTCGTGCGGGGCGGCGTAGGACGGTTCGATGCCGAGGGCGGGGGGGGGGGGGCCGGGGCGGGGGGGGGGGGGGGGGGGGGGGGGGGGGGGGGGGGGGGGGGGGGGCGGGGGGGGGGGCGGCGCCCCCCCCCCCCCCGGGCCGCCCCCCCCCCCCCCCGCTGGCGGTGTCGGGTCCGTACCCGGAGTCGGCATCCGTACCGGCCGTGACGGTGCCGGAGTCCAGGTCCGCCTCGGGGTCGGTGGCGTCCGGGGAGCCGGTGGTGCCGTCGGTGGCGTTGGAGTCGGTGGCGGTGGCGGTGGCGGTGAAGGGAGCACCGTCCTGCGGGTTTCCGTCGGCGTCGCCGTCGGTGGCGGGAGCACCGTCGTGCGGGGTTCCGTCGGGGGCGGTGGCGTGATCGCCGGACGGCGCGTCCGCAGTGGCGCCGTCCGCCGGGGTCGCGTCGGACGCGGAGGCAGGGTGCGTGGCCGAGTCGGCTTCCTGCGCCGGTGCGGACTGCGTACCGGGGTGCGCACCCGGTTCGGTGCCGGGCTCCGGAACGTCGCCGTGGGACTGCTCGACCGCAGCGGTCGGGGCAGCCATCACGGACTCGTCGGACAGCGCGGTCTCATCGGACACCGTGGTCTCGTCGGACCCCGCGGTCTCGTCAGCCGCCGCGGTCTCGTCGGTCACCGCGCGCAGGTCAGCCACTGCGGCCGGGGCGGTCTCGGCCGGGGTCCCGTCCTCGGGGACGGACGGTACGGGCGGGAGACCGGAGCCGTCCGTGGGGCTGCCGACCGGCAGGTCCTGAGGTGACCCGGCGGGGTGGGTGGCCTCGGGGGCCGTGGCACCGGTGGTCGGGGTGGTCGGGAGTGCCCAGGGGGCGGGGGCGCCGCCGGGCAGGGTCGCCGGGGCTCCCGCGGAGTGCCAGGGGGCCACCGGGGCTACGGGGAACTCACCGGAGTCCTCGGGGGCTTCGTCGTCGGCGACGGGGATCGTCCACTGCCCGGTGGGCCGGTCCGAGGAGTCCGAGGAGGGGGCCGGGGAGGACGCAGGGGACGGGGCCCGGGATGCGTCGAGAGCCTCGGAGAAGTTCCACTGGCTCGTCGCACCCGCGTCGTGGCCGGCGACCGGCCAGCCCGCCGACGGCTGGTGCGGGAACGCCTGGTCCGAACCGTGGGGCCGACCCCCACCCTGCGCCTGGTGCGGCCCGTGCGAATCCGGCCGCTGGTCCGAACCGTGAAGCTGGTCCGAACCGTGGAGCTGGTGCGGGTCCTGGGGCAGGTAGGGCTGGGGCGGGTAGCCCTGCGGGTCCTGGTGGAGGTGGACGTTCCAGGTGCCGGTTTCCAGGGGGGCCGTGATGTGCGGGGGCACGTAGTCGTGGCCGGGGGCGGCGAGGGGGTCGCCGGGGCCGGAGAAGTCGAAGCCCTCCGGGAGCTGGACGAAGGCCGTCGCGTCGGCGTCGTACTCCCCGCTCTGCGGCGTCGGCTGCCAGCCGGTCACTCCGAGACCGGACACCGGGATGTGGCTGGGCGAGGTGCCGGCGTCGCCCGGGGTGCCGTCGGGGGTGTGGGCCGGTCCGGGGTGGCCCGGGTCGCCGGTGTGTCCGGTGCCGGCATTGCCGTTGCTCTCGGCGTTGCCGTTGGTGTGATCGGTCATGACAGCGCCCTTCCCAGTGCTCGTCGGGCCAGCGCGGCGACCGTGCGCCGCAGGTGCAGTACGGCGGCGGACAGCACGGGCGCCTCTCCCCCGTCGGCCGGCTGGGGTGGGTCCGGGATGCAGGCGGCGGCGACGTACTCGCCGAAGGCCTCGCAGGCTTCCGGGGCGAGGCGGCGCTCGCCGTCCCAGTCGATCAGTGACGCGATCCAGGCCTCGGCCTCCAGCGGGCGCAGCGGCATCGGCGCGATGGCTCCCACGGCGCAGCGCACTCCGCGTCGGGCCGGGTCGAGGACGAGGGCGACGGAGGCGGTGGCACGGCCAGGACCGGTGCGGCCGGTGGCCTTGAGGAAGACCTGTGGGGCGTGCAGCAGCGGGGCGCGGACGAACGCGATGAGTTCACCGGGTTCGAGCATCGCGCGGCCGGCCAGCAGGTGGGAGACCGGGATCTCGCGGCGGCCACCGGGGCCCGCGATGACCAGGGTCGCCTCCAGGGCGGCAAGGACCGGCAGCGAGTCGCCGGTGGGGGCGGCGGTGGCGATGTTGCCGCCGAGGGTTCCGGCGTTGCGGATCTGCGGCGGGCCGGCGGCGCGGGCGGCGGCGGCCAGGGCGGGGATGAGCGCCGCGAAGTCGGGGCGGCCCATGCGGGCGTGGGTGAGGCCGGCGCCGAGGAGGGCGTGGCCGTCCTGGTACTGCCAGCCGCGGATCTCGCTGATCCGGCCGAGGCCGACCAGGCCGGAGGGCCTGAGGTGCCCGGAGTTCACGGCGGCCATCAGGTCGGTGCCGCCCGCGACGGGCACGGCTGCGGGCATGGCGGTGAGTGCCGCCACGGCCTCGTCGAGCGAGGCAGGCAGCGTCACGGACTGCGCGGCCTGCGGTGCGTGCGTGGTCAACCCAGCTGCCCCTTCCCGGTGTCCCGCCTTGTTGCGCCGTACGGTACGTGCTCCCGGCCCGGACGTGGCAACTCTGGCACATCTTCGGATCCGCCCGACGCGAGGGTCCGCCATGGGACTTCCCCACCCGTCCGGGGCATGGATCCGCTTTCGCCCGGCACCCCCGATAGGGCCGGATTGACCGCATTTGAAACCTTTGGCGGTTTCAGGGGATTCAGGAGGTCAGGGACCCTTCGTTCAACTCTGCACGTTTTTCGATGACGTTGTACGAAGGAGAGTGACGCCCCCCGTGCGACGGGTCGCACACAGAGCCGCCCCGACCCGGGAACGGTCCCAGGGCCGGGGCGACAGCACACGCATCTCCTCGCGCGGCTCACACGTTTGGGGGGGACCCCTCGATCGGGCGTCCGATCACTCCGGGTCGCTGCTGCCGAGGGAGCGGGCCGCCGGGCGGGCGGTAGTCCACCCCGAGGGCGTCGAGGCGGCCGTAGTGGGTGGCCATGCGGGACTCGAAGGCGGTGAAGTCCCGTTCGGCCGGGGCGGGGAGGGCCGACCAGGCGACCTCGGCGAAGGCGGCGAGGCGGGGGAAGACCTGGTAGTCGACGCGGCCGCGGTTCTCCATGACCTCGGTCCAGACGTTGGCCTGGGTCCCCAGGACGTGCCGGGCCTCGGCCTCGGTGAGCTCCGGGGGTACGGGCTCGAAGCGGTAGACGTCTTCGAGGGTGCGGACGTAGCCGATGGGCATCGGCTCGTCGGGGCCGCCGTCCTGACGGTGGTCCAGATACACCTGCTGCTCGGGGCACATGACCACGTCGTGGCCGGCCTTCGCGGCGGCGATGCCGCCCGCGTAGCCGCGCCAGGAGGAGACCGCGGCGCCGGGGGCGAGGCCGCCCTCCAGGATTTCGTCCCAGCCGATCAGGCGGCGTCCGCGCGCCGCGAGCCAGCTGTCGAAGTGCCGGATGAACCAGGACTGGAGCTCGTCCTCGCCGGACAGGCCGAGTTCGGCGATGCGGGCCTGGGCGGCCGGGGACTTCTTCCACTGTTCCTTGGGGGCCTCGTCGCCGCCGATGTGCACGAAGCGGGACGGGAAGAGGTCGAGGAGCTCCTCGAAGACCCCTTCGTAGAAGCGCAACACGTTGTCGGTCGGGGCGAGGATGTTGGGGTTGACGCCCCAGGTGTCCCAGACGCCGAGCGAAGTGGTGTCCATGACATCGGTGTTGCCGAGCTCGGGGTAGGCGGCGATGGCGGCCTGGGAGTGGCCGGGGATGTCGATCTCGGGGACGACGGTGATGTGCCGGGCGGTGGCGTAGGCGACGATCTCGCGTATGTCGTCCTGGGTGTAGAAGCCGCCGTGCGGGGTGTCGTTCCACAACTCGGAGGCCCGGTGGCCCCACTTGGAGCGGGGCCGCCAGGAGCCGACCTCGGTGAGGCGGGGGTGGCGCTTGATCTCGACGCGCCAGCCCTGGTCGTCGGTGAGGTGGAAGTGGAAGACGTTCAGCTTGTGGGCGGCGAGCAGGTCGAGGTACCGCAGTACATCGGCCTTGGGCATGAAGTGCCGTGCCACGTCCAGCATCAGGCCGCGCCAGCCGAACCGGGGCGCGTCGTCGATCACCTGCTCCGGGATGCTCCAGCCGTCCTTACCGGAATCCACCGGAGCGCTGCGGAACGCCTCCGCGCCGAGCAGCTGACGCAGGGTCTGGGCCGCCCAGAAGACCCCCGCGGCGCTGCCGCCCCGCAACTCGATGCCGTGCGAGGAATGCACGGTCAGCCGGTACGCCTCCGCCGCGAGCGCGTCGTCGAGGACGAGACGTACCGCCGCGGCCTGCGCACCGTCGGCCGGCGCCAGCGGCAGGCCGAGCGCGGGGCCGAGGGTGACGCGCAACCACTGCGCGGTGTCCTCGGTGCCGGGTGCGGCGTGCACGGTGGACCCCGCGTGCAGCCGGGCCACCGCCCCTCCGCCCTGCGGGCCGTCCACCGCCGCCGGGGCCGGAATCAGATCGGTCATGTCGCTCAATTCCTTTCGGGTTACGTCGCTCTGGAAGCCCCGTGTCAGTCTGGAAGCCCCGTGTCAGTCTGGAACCCCGTGTCGGCCGGAAGGCCCGAGGGCCCGTACCGGACCGAACCCCCGGCCCGGCCGGGCCCCGCCCCCGTACCCCCGCCCGCTCAGTCCTTCACCGCGCCGCCCAGTCCCGAGACCAGGCGCCGCTGCACGAGGACGAAGAAGACCAGTACCGGAATGGTCATCACGGTCGATGCCGCCATGATCCCTCCCCAGTCGTTCTCGTCCGGTTTGAAGAAGACCAGCAGCGCCATCGGCAGCGTGGACTGCGAGGTGTCGCTGATCAGGAAGGTCTTCGCGAACAGGAAGTCGTTCCAGGTGGAGATGAAGGAGAAGACGCTGGTCGCCACGAGGCCCGGGAAGACCAGCGGGAAGAGGATCTGCCACAGGAAGCGGGTGCGGCTCGCGCCGTCGATGTACGCCGCTTCCTCCAGCGCCTCCGGCACCGCCTTCACGAAGCCGCGCAGCATCCAGATCGCGAACGGCAGCGAGAAGGCGATGTGCGGCAGGATCAGCGAGCCCAGGGTGTTGAGCTGGCCGAAGTCCCGCATCTGGAAGAACAGCGGGATGGTCAGCGCCTCCACCGGCACCATCTGCGCCACCAGGAACATGATCAGCAGCGTGGTGCGGAACTTGAACCGGAAGCGGGTCACCGCGGTCGCCGCGAGGAACGCGATCAGCGCGGAGGCGAGCACCACCGTCCCGGCGACCAGCAGGCTGTTGACGAAGTACCGGCCGAAGTCCTGCTGTTCGAAGACCCGCCGGAACGAGTCCAGCGAGGGCGCCAGCGTCCACGGCTTGGCGTCCGTCGACTGGATCTCCCCGGCCGGCTTCAGCGCGGACAGCACCATCCAGTACAGCGGGAACGCCACCACCACCGCGACGATCAGCGCGGACGCCTCGGCGAGGAGGCGGCCCGGACGGCGTACCCGAAAAGCAGAACCGGCGTAACGCCTCGAAGAATCCGGCCCGAGCGCACTCACAGCTCTTCCCCCTGACGTCGCATCAGCCGCAGGTACACGAGCGTGACCGCCAGCAGAATGAGCAGCATCACGATCCCGATCGCGGAGCCGAGGCTGTACTGCGAGGACGCGAACGCCTTCTGGTACGCGTACACATTGAGCACGAGGTTCTGGCCGGCGATGCCGCCGCCATTGGTCATCACGAAGATCTGGGTGAACACCTTGAAGTCCCAGATGATCGACTGGATGGTCACCACCACCAGGATCGGCCGCAGCATCGGCGCCATCACCGAGCGCCAGATCTTCCACTGCGACGCCCCGTCCAACGCCGCCGCCTCCAGCACCTCACCCGGGATCGCCCGGATCCCGGCATACACCGTGACCATCACGAACGGGAAGGAGCACCAGACCACTTCCATCAGCACCAGCGCGAAGGCGCTGTACTTCTCGTAGGTCCACGAGAAGTCACCGAGACCGAGGATCCGGTTGACCGGCCCGTAGTCCGCGTCGAAGAGGAACACCCACACCGTGGACCCGGTGATCGCTGGCGTCGCCCACGCCCCGAGCGAGGCCATCATCAGCACCAGCCGGGGCAGCGCCCGAATCCGGGTCAGCAGTACGGCGAGCGCGCAGCCCACCCCCAGCGTCGCCACCACACACGCGGCCGCGAAGCCGATCGTGGTCAGCAGCACCTGCCAGAACTGTGGGTCGCCGAACAGCGTGGAGTAGTTGCCCAGCCCCTGGAAGCTGGTCGGTTCACCGCCACTGACCTGCGCCTGGGTGTACTCCAGGAAGGAGATCAGGCCCAGCTGGTAGATCGGGTAGACGAGCAGTCCGGCGAGCACGACCAGCGCCGGCGCGAGATACAGCCACGGCGTCCAGCCGCGCCCGCGCGTCGCCGGGCTGCCGCCCCGGGTGGCGGAGGGGCGGCGCGGGGCCCGCTGCCCGGACTTGGGCTCCCGCACCGTCACCGACGAAGTCACTTGTTGTACGTCCCGAATGCCGCGTCCATCTTCTTCGCCGCGTCGTCGGACGCCTTCGCCACGTCCTTACGCCCGCTGACGATCTCCTGGAACATCGTCGGCAGCACCAGCGAGGCGTCGATCTGCGCCCAGCCCGGCGACGCGGGAACGAACTTCGGGCCCGAGTCCAGGGTCTTCACGAAGGGCGCCACGAACGGCTCCTTCTTCGCGGCCTCGCCCCGCACATCGGTGTACGTCGGCAGAAAGCCCATCGCGTCGAAGAGGTCGCCCTGGGTCTGCTTGCCGGAGAGGGACTTCATCAGCTCCACGGCGAGCGTCCTGCGCTGGGTGGACTTGAGTACGCCGATGTTGTTGCCGCCCGCGAACGCCGGTGCCACCGAACCCTTTTCGAGTCCGGGCAGCGGCACCACCGCGTACTTGCCCTTGACCTTCCCGGCCTCCACCGCCGCGTGGCTGAAGTCGCCGCCGATGGCCATCGCGGCCTTGCCGGAGGCGAAGGCGGTGACCGTCGCGTTGCCACCCATCTCGGCGCACTTGGCGGCCGGGCAGTTGTCGTCGCCGAAGAGCGAGGTGTACGCCTCGATGCCCTTGCGCGCCTTGTCGCTGTTGATGGCCGCCTTGTACGAACCGGCCTCCCCGGTGGCGAGTTCGCCGCCGTTCGCCCAGACGAACGGCATCGCGCCGTAGGTGTACGCGCCGCCGACCGCCAGCCCGTACATGTCCGGCTTCGCCTTGTGCAGCTTCTTCGCGGCGGCGATCAGCTCGGCCTGGGTGGTGGGCACCGCGACGCCCGCGTCCTTCAGCACATCGGTGCGGTAGTACAGCGCGCGTACGCCGACGAAGAACGGGGCCCCGTAGACCTTGCCGTCGACCGTGACCGACTGCTTGGCGGTGTCGTCCGCGTCCTTGGCGTCCGCCCATGCGCCGAACTCGGCGCTGACGTCGGCGAGTCCGCCGTCCTTGACGTATCCGGCGGTGTCGGTGTTGCCGTACTCGATGAGGTCGGGGGCGCTCTTCGGGTCGTTGAAGGCGGCCTTGATCTTCTGGGCGCGGGTGTCGACGGGTATGTAGTCGACCTGCACCTTGGTCCCGGCGTGGGCCTTCTCGAAGGCGGCGACCGCCTTGTCGACGACCTCTTCCTTGGGCTTGTTGCCGACCTCCTGGAACAGCCACACCCGCAGCGTGCCGCTCTTCTCGTCCTTCTTGGGTCCCGCGCCCTCCGAGGTCTGGGGGGCGCAGGCGGTGGCGGTGAGCCCGGCGAGGACAAGCGCCGCCAAGGGCAGGGAAGTTCGGGCGTTGAGTCTCATGGGATGCGGACCCCTGTCGGGTGAGCGTTGCAACATACGCAACGGGCGTTTCGTTCTGCACAACACAACAGGCAGGAGACTAGAGGGGTGTTACGCCGCGGACAAGGGTTACCGGCAAGGGTTTCCCGCGAGGGTTTCCGCGAGGGCCCCTTCGCCCCGGGAACACGAGAACGGCGCCCGGAACACGAGAACGGCCCCCGCAGCACGCCGAAGCGCACTGCGGGGGCCGTCCCACCGCATCAGAACCGCGGTCACGAACCTGCGGTCGAGAACCGCCAACCGGCGGCCAGGGCCTACTTCTTGTCGCCGCCCTTGCCGTCCTTACCGCCCTTGCCACCCTTGTCGCCCAGAGACTCGAAGATCTCCTTGCACATCGGGCAGACCGGGTACTTCTTGGGGTCGCGCCCCGGCACCCACACCTTGCCGCAGAGCGCCACCACGGGAGTGCCCTCCAGGGCGCTCGCCATGATCTTGTCCTTCTGGACGTAATGGGCGTACCGCTCGTGGTCCCCGTCGCCGCGCGACGTCTGCGGAACCGGCTCTACAAGTGTCCCCGTACCTGCCCCGCGCTCGGGCTCGGGCTCAAGAGTGCTCATACGAGCCAAGGGTACAAGGCCCCCTTGCGCATGGCCCGCCCCAGTTGCCCACCGATGCCCTTCGATGCCCGCTGATGCGCGCGCCGGTCCCACTCGCTAGTTCAGCGAAGGATCGTCCGGATACGTCGCGATCATTGCCAGCCCACTGCGCTGCCGCCGCAGCACCGCCCGCCACAGCCCCTCCGGCTGCGGCGACGACACGTCCCCGGGCTCCGACTCGACGACGTACCAGGCCCCGTCAGTCAGCTCGTCCTCCAGCTGGCCGGGCCCCCACCCCGCGTACCCGGCGAAGATCCGAAGCGAGCCCAGCGCGGCGGCCAGCAGCTCCGGCGGGGCGTCCAGGTCCACCAGCCCGATCGCCCCGTGCACCGGCCGCCACCCCACCGGACCGGCCGCACCCTCACGCACCCCCGCGGCGCCCCCCGGCACCACCGCCACTCCCAACGCCGAGTCCTGCCCCACCGGGCCGCCCCGGAAGACCACCCCGGGCGCCCCCGTCAGTTCCGCCCACGGCGCCAGGATCTGTTCGACCCCCACCGCCGTCGGCCGGTTCAGTACCACTCCGAGCGTGCCGGCGCCGTCGTGGTCGATGACCAGCACGACGGCCCGGTCGAAGTTCGGGTCGGCGAGCGCCGGGGTCGCCACCAGCAGCCGGCCTGTGAGCGAGGACACCTCCGTCATGTGCCACATGATCCCGCAGTTTCGCTCTCCGGGGGGAGTCCGTGACAGCCGGAAATGGTCCGCAGCTCAGGGCGCACGGCAGCAGTGGGAGCGCGCACGGACCTGCACATCCGGACCGTAACCCTCCGCTGATGACTCTCAAACAGAGCGTGTTATGTCGATTTCTGAACCTACGTCCACCCCCTGCGCCCTTCCGGAAAGGGGGCCTGGTCCCATTACCCTGTCCTCTTGGCCCCCGCCCGACGATTCCGGAACGCGAGATACATGACCGGCACAGACGATGTACTGCTTGTCCACGGCGGCACCCCGCTGGAGGGCGAGATCCGCGTCCGCGGCGCCAAGAACCTCGTCCCCAAGGCGATGGTCGCGGCCCTCCTCGGCAGCGGTCCGAGCAGACTGCGCAATGTGCCCGACATCCGCGACGTACGCGTCGTACGAGGCCTGCTGCAGCTGCACGGCGTGACCGTCCGCCCGGGCGACGAGCCCGGCGAACTGATCATGGACCCGTCGCACGTCGAGTCCGCGAACGTCGCCGACATCGACGCGCACGCGGGCTCCTCGCGCATTCCGATCCTGTTCTGCGGCCCGCTGCTGCACCGCCTGGGGCACGCGTTCATCCCCGGTCTCGGCGGCTGCGACATCGGCGGCCGTCCCATCGACTTCCACTTCGAGGTGCTGCGCAAGTTCGGCGCGACCATCGAGAAGCGCGCCGACGGCCAGTACCTGGAGGCCCCGCAGCGGCTGCGCGGTTGCAAGATCACCCTCCCGTACCCCTCCGTCGGCTCGACCGAGCAGGTCCTGCTCACCGCCGTCCTCGCCGAGGGCGTCACCGAGCTGTCCAACGCGGCCGTCGAGCCGGAGATCGAAGACCTCATCTGCGTGCTGCAGAAGATGGGCGCGATCATCTCGATGGACACCGACCGCACCATCCGCATCACCGGCGTGGACCGGCTGGACGGCTACACCCACCGCGCCCTCCCGGACCGCCTCGAAGCGGCCTCCTGGGCGTCGGCGGCGCTCGCCACCGAGGGCAACATCTATGTGCGCGGCGCCCAGCAGCGCTCGATGATGACCTTCCTCAACACCTACCGCAAGGTCGGTGGCGCCTTCGAGATCGACGACGAGGGCATCCGCTTCTGGCACCCGGGCGGCGCGCTGAAGTCCATCGCGCTGGAGACCGACGTCCACCCCGGCTTCCAGACCGACTGGCAGCAGCCCCTGGTGGTCGCGCTGACCCAGGCGACCGGCCTGTCGATCGTCCACGAGACGGTCTACGAGTCCCGCCTCGGCTTCACCTCCGCGCTCAACCAGATGGGCGCACAGATCCAGCTCTACCGCGAGTGCCTCGGCGGCTCCGACTGCCGCTTCGGCCAGCGCAACTTCCTGCACTCGGCCGTCGTCTCGGGCCCGACCAAGCTGCAGGGCGCCGACCTGGTCATCCCCGACCTGCGCGGCGGCTTCTCGTACCTGATCGCGGCCCTCGCCGCCCAGGGCACGTCCCGCGTGCACGGCATCGACCTGATCAACCGCGGCTACGAGAACTTCATGGACAAGCTGGAGAAGCTCGGCGCGAAGGTCGAACTGCCGGGCGGCGCGCTCGTCTAGTTCGCCGCGTTACGCCCGTGGGTGGTTCGCCGCGTTACGCCCGTGGGTAGTTCGCCGCGTTACGCCCGAGGGGGCGGCCACCTGATCGCAGGTGGCCGCCCCCTCGGGCTTTCTCCCCCTGGCTACGGCCGGTACTCCGTCCGCGTCCCCGGCGGCTGCGGCAGGTCGATGCCGAACGGGTTCACGTTGTAGGTGCACTGGGTGTACGTGTACCCCGGCCGGACCGAGCCCTCGCTGTTGCCCTGCCCCGGGCGGACCGAGCTGCCGGACGGCTTCGACAGGAAGTAGTACTTCCCCGCGGGCAGCGCCAGCCGGTGCTTGGGGTAGTTCTTCCCGGTGTCCTTGCAGGCCGTGCCGCGTGCCGCCGCCTCCGTGCGGTACGACGTGCAGCCCGAGCACCCCGGCATGGTGAAGCTCCCGGTGATCGGCCCGGTGTAGAGGATCACTGTCGGGGTCGGCGAGTCGTTGCTGATCACATAACTCATCCGGGCCCCGCCCGGCGCCGAGGCGGACGGCAGCCCCGCACCGGCGGCCGGCCGCGAGACCGCGATCTCCGCCGCGATGGCGATGGTGCGGGCCCGCTGCGCGTTCGGGCTGCCCTTGTACGTGGAGGCGAAGGAGGCCAGCGTGGAGCGCGCGGACGCGAAGTCCTTGTCGCGGTACTGGTCCAGGCCGCAGGACCAGACCCCGCCCTCGACCGCCCCGTCGGCCTCCCCGCGCAGGGTGGTGCCGGTGACGCCCGGCAGCCCGGACGCGGTCGTCGAGATGCGCCGCAGCTGCTCGGTGACCGGGCAGGGGTCGCCGCCGGACAGCGCCTGCCTCCGCTCGGCGATCCTCGCCCGTACGCCCGGCTCGACCTTGCCCGCCTGCTCGGAGCCGGGGAACGTCCGCAGCAGATCGGAGAGTTCACCCCCACCGGCGCCACCGGCCGTCGTCCCCAGCCCGGTCATCCCGCACTCGTACAGCGAGGTCGCCAGCCGCCCGTCCGGCCAGGTGGCGAGCGCCCCGGCGGTGTCCTTGCCGACGGCCTCGGGCACGGTCCGCAGATACGTCAACGGCTTGACCGCCTCGCAGTACTTGCCCTGCGCGAAGGGCGCCCCGACCGCCTTGTAGTACGCGTCCAGCCGCTGGGGCACCTGCTTCGCGGCCCGCGAGTCCCCGTGCTCACGCACCAGTTGGCGGTACTGGACCAGCGCCGCCCGGTAGTCCTGTTCCGCCGCCGCGAACCCGGCCGCTCCCTTCGCCCGCTCCACCACCGCGTCCGTCCCCGCCAGCCGCGCCAGCAGCATCTTCTGCACCGCCTCGTCCTGCGCCCCCCGGTAGAACACCGCCCCACCGGCCGGAACCGCCAGCAGTACGAGGCCCAGGCCCACGGCGACGTACGACCGCACCGGCAGTGCCTTTCGCGTACGCAACCCACGCCGCGCCCCGTCGAGCGCCGCCAGCACCAGCAGCACGACGTACCCCACGACCACCCACCCGGACACCCCGTCCACGTCCGCCGGCAGCGCGTACACCAGCAGCGCGACCGTCGCCGCGACACACACGGCCGCCCACACCCACTGCTTCAGCAATACGTAGCCGAGCCCCAGCCCGGACAGGTTCAGCAGCCCGGCCCCGACCGCCCGCGCCGCATCCGGCTCCGGCGGCGGCCCCACGGCGGGCGGCCGAGCAGGCGGCGGGGGCGGCGCACCGGGCATCGGCGGCGGCCCGTACGCCCCGCCCACGGTGGCGGCGTGGGGCGGCGGGCCCGCGGGTGCCCCGTACGCCCCTGCGGGCGGCGGCGGCCCGTACCCGGCCCCGGAAGCCTGTGTTCCGTACGGCCCCGGCTGCCCGCCGTACTCGGGCGCCGAGGGAGCAGAGGCCGAAGACGACGCAGACGCTCCGGACGGTGGCTCCGGGGGCGGCAAGGGGCCGGACGCCCGCGAGGCAGCCGCACCCGGTGCGGGCCCGGACCGGGACGGCTCCGACGCGGCAGTCGTCGACGGCGGCGGCGCATCCCGCGGCTCCCGTGGATCCCGGGGCTCCGCATCCCCCGGACCCCGCACATCTCCGGGTCCCCGCACGTCCTGCGGCTCTCTCGGGTCCTGCGGCGGCCGTCCCGGCTCGTTCCGTCGGTCCTCTGTCCCCATGCCGCCCCCCGGCGCTAGCACGTCGTACCCCCGCTGCGTCGGTACGGCCGCTCCCGGCCCCGTACCGCACCCAACCCGACCGGATCCCCGCCCAGCCCAACCCCGCCAACGATCCGGCACCCCGCAAGGAGCGTCAACGCCCGTGACGCCCGTACACCGCAGTGTTATCTCCCCAGCTCATCCCACTGCCCCCACCCTCCTCGGCAGCCCCTCCCGCCCCACGGCGCACTTTCCCCGGCACGCGCCCTTGGCCCGTACACCTGTCCAGTGATCAAGTACGCACAGAAGCACCGCACCGCACCGCGCTGCACCGCCCAGGACGCACCGCACCGCACCGCACCGCACCGCCCAGGACGCACCGCCCCCGCCCGTTCCCCCGGAAGGCCCCCATGCCCACCCTCCCCGCCCCCGCCGCCCTCCTCTGCGACATGGACGGCACTCTCGTCGACACCGAGCACCAGTGGCTGGAAGTGGTCGCCGCCCTCCTGGAGGAGCACGGCATCGAAGCGACTCCCGACGCCCTGGCCCCCTTCGCCGGCGCCGCCATCGACACCGCCGCGGCCCTGCTCGCCGACCGGCACGGCCTGGCCGGCACCGCCGAGCGCCTGGACCGGGAATTCACCGCACTGGTGGCTGCCGGGGTCACCACCCAGCCGGGTGCCCTGAGCCTGCTCGACCGGGCCCGCGAGCTCGGCGTGCCGGTGGCCCTGGTCACCGCCTCCGAGCGCAAGGTCGCCGATCTGGTCCTCAAGGGCCTCGGCACCGAACGGTTCGCCGCCTCCGTCGCCCAGGGCGACACCCTGCGGGGCAAGCCCCACCCCGACCCCTATCTGGCCGCAGCGCGCGCCCTCGGCGCGGACCCCGCCGACTGCCTGGCCGTGGAGGACACCCCGACGGGCGCGGCGGCGGCCCTGGCGGCGGGCTGCCGCCTGCTGGCCGTCCCCTCGGTGCCGGGCATCGACCCGGGCCCCCGCACGGTCCTGGTCGCCTCCCTTGACGACGTACACCTGGCATAGACGTACCACCCGGCAAAGACGTACACCTGGCACGGAAGACGCGCCGCGAACGCCGAGAGGGGCGGCCGCCCGGCGTATTCCGGACGACCGCCCCTCACGGGTCAGCCTTGGTACTGCTGGTACTGCTTGTCGCCTTGGGGGACTACTTACCCTTGGCGGCTTCCTTGAGCTTGGAGCCCGCGGAGACCTTCACGCTGTAGCCGGCCGGGATCTGGATCGGGTCGCCGGTCTGCGGGTTACGAGCGGTACGAGCGGCACGGTGGGTGCGCTCGAAGGTCAGGAAGCCGGGGATGGTGACCTTCTCGTCGCCCTTGGCGACGATCTCGCCGACGGTCTCGGCGAGCGCGGCCAGCACGGCGTCGGCGTCCTTGCGGGTCACCTCGGCGCGGTCGGCCAGGGCGGCCACCAGCTCACTGCGGTTCATGTTGTTACTCCCGTGTTCTTCTTGCCTGTGAGGCGTGCCACGCGGCGGAGCCGCATGTTGGGGCACAGCGAAGCCGATGCTGCCAGGGCTCTAGGTGAGTCCCCGGACCCGGGTCTGGTTTCAGACCCTCGCGCCCGGTTACGCATCCTGCCCCCACCAGCGGCGGGAAAGCCAATCCGGCACCCGGCAGAGTCACCCGAAGGCCACTCAGGGAGCGTCACTGCCTCTTGTGGTGACGCTCCGTCGACCCCACTGCTGCGGTCTGTCTACGGGCCGCAACGCACCACAAACGGTGCGCTGCCTGGCTCATTGCCCGCCACCCTAGAGGTGCCCCGGATGTGCGGCGACCCACGACGCGCCGCGCGTCAGGCGGACGTGGGACCCGTCACAGTCGCCCCGGCGGCCTTCGCGGCCGTACGAACGGCGCCCGCGACGGCCCCCGCGACCTTGTCGTTGAAGACCGAGGGGATGATGTAGTTCGGGTTCAGTTCGTCCTCGGAGACGACGTCGGCGAGCGCGGTCGCGGCGGCCAGCATCATCTCCGTGTTGACGGTGCGGGACTGCGCGTCGAGCAGGCCGCGGAAGACACCCGGGAAGACCAGCACGTTGTTGATCTGGTTCGGGAAGTCCGAGCGGCCGGTGGCCACGACTGCCGCCGTCTGGCGGGCGATCGCGGGCTCGACCTCGGGGTCCGGGTTCGCGAGCGCGAACACGATGGAGCCCTCCGCCATGGCCGCCACGTCGTCCCCGTTGAGGACGTTCGGGGCGGAGACGCCGATGAAGACGTCGGCGCCGACGACGGCCTCCTTGAGGGTGCCCGTCACCCCTTCGGGGTTGGTGTTGTCGGCGATCCAGCGCAGCGGCGACTCGGGGTCCGCGGAGACGAGGTCCTCGCGGTCCGCGTGCACCACACCGTGGATGTCGGCGACGACCGCGTGCTTGACGCCGGCCGCGATCAGCAGCTTGAGGATCGCCGTACCGGCCGCACCGGCGCCCGACATGACCACCCGGACGTCACCGATCGACTTGCCGACGACCCGCAGCGCGTTGGTCAGCGAGGCGAGGACGACGATGGCGGTGCCGTGCTGGTCGTCGTGGAAGACCGGGATGTCCAGGGCCTCGCGCAGCCGGGCCTCGATCTCGAAGCAGCGCGGCGCGGAGATGTCCTCCAGGTTGATGCCCGCGAAGCCGGGGGCGATCGCCTTGACGATGGAGACGATCTCGTCGGTGTCCTGGGTGTCCAGGCAGATCGGCCAGGCGTCGATGTCGGCGAAACGCTTGAAGAGGGCCGCCTTGCCCTCCATCACCGGCATGGCCGCCATCGGGCCGATGTTGCCCAGGCCCAGCACCGCGGAGCCGTCGGTGACGACCGCGACGGTGTTGCGCTTGATGGTGAGGCGACGGGCGTCCTCGGGGTTCTCCGCGATGGCCATGCAGACGCGGGCGACGCCCGGCGTGTAGATCATCGAGAGGTCGTCACGGTTGCGGATGGGGTGCTTGGACGCCATCTCGATCTTGCCGCCGAGGTGCATCAGGAACGTACGGTCGGAGACCTTCCCGAGCACGACGCCGTCGACTCCGCGCAGCTTCTCGACGATCTCGTCGGCGTGCGAGGTCGAAGAAGCGGCGATCGTGACGTCGATCCGCAGCTTCTCGTGACCGGATGCGGTGACGTCGAGGCCGGTCACGGAGCCGCCGGAGGCTTCGACGGCCGAGGTGAGCTGGCTGACCGAGGTCCCGCTCGCGGGGACCTCCAGTCGGACCGTCATCGAGTACGAGACGCTGGGCGCCGTTGCCATGGCCGACTTCCTTCGCTTTCCCTAGCTTCATTGCTACGCGCCACTCCTGCCGGGAGGCCGGGCGGCGCAGTCCGATCGTCGCACCTACCTGCGAGTAGCAGGTAATGGGCAGCACGCTTTCGGAAACTGTTTTCCACCATACGAGAAACACTCGCCTCAGCGGAAGCCCCAAAAAGAACAGGCCCGAACCGTCGCATCGGACGGTCCGGACCTGTTCCCGTGAAGCTTTGCTGTGAAGTTGAGCGACACCGGCCCGCCATGCTCGCCTCGCGGCAAGTGGTCGCTCTGAGCGACTAAGGTTGGGCCCGGGGGCTTGGATCGAGCCGGTGTCACATTCGAGGTTAACAAACCCTCCTGGGAAGTGACGAGAACCCCCGAATCAGCTTCGCAACAGCTCCGGAACCCCGTCCGCGTCAGGGGCGTCCCGCTTCCCCGACACCACCGTGAGCTGCTGCGTCGCCCTGGTCAACGCCACGTACAGCACCCGCAGTCCGGCCGGGGACTCGTCCGCGATCTCCTTCGGGGACACCACGACCGTCGCGTCGTACTCCAGCCCCTTGGCCTCCAGGCTGCCCAGCGCCACCACCCGCTCCCCCAGCTCGGCCAGCCAACCGCGCGCCTGCGCCCGCCTGTTCATGGCCACGACCACACCAACGGTCCCGTCCACCTGTTCGAGCAACCGCCGCGCCTCGTCCCGCACGGACGTCTCCAGGTCATCCCGTACGGCAACGCTGTGCCGATTGTTCGTGGTCACGCTGTGCCGATTGTTCGTGGTCACAAACCGGGGCACCACTCCCGTCGACCGCACCGCCCTGGGCGACTTCATGTCCGGCGCGGCCAGTGCCAGCACCTTCGCCGCCAGCTCCGCGATCTCCGCCGGGTTGCGGTAGTTGACCGTCAGCTCGAACTTGCGGCGCGGGCGCGAACCCAGCGCCTCGTCACGGGCCTCGGCCGCCTCCGCCGGGTCGGTCCAGGAGGACTGGGCGGCGTCGCCGACGATCGTCCAGGTGGCGGTACGTCCGCGCCGGCCGACCATCCGCCACTGCATCGGCGTGAGGTCCTGCGCCTCATCGACGATCACGTGCGCGTACTCGGTGCGCTCGGCGGCCAGCCGCTCCGCGCGCTCCCACTGGGTCTCCTCGCGCTGCGGCATCAGTTCTTCGAGGCCGGTGAGCGCGTCCAGCGGGTCGTACTCGCGCCGCTTCCTGGGCTTGGCAGGGGTGCCCAGCAGGAGTTGCAGCTCGTCCAGCAGGGCCACGTCGTGGACGGACAGTTCCTCGCGCTTCAGCGAGCGCGCCAACTGCCGTACCTCGCGTGGATTGAGGATCCGCCGCGCCCACCGCCCCAGCCGCTTCTCGTCGGCCATCGAGGCGAGCACCCCGCGCGGGGTCAGCTCGGGCCACCAGGCGTTCAGGAAGTCCAGGAAGGAGTCCTCGCTCGACACGTCGTCGTCGAAGGAGGACCGGAGCTCGGCGGCCAGCTCGGGGTCGGTATGCCGGCCGCGGCCGCCCGACTTGGACCAGAGGGCGTCCAGCAGGAGCTTGCGGGCGCGGGGGCGCAGCAGGTTGACCGGCGCGGTGCCGCTGAGGACGTTGTTGCGGATGCGCTGGAGGTCGGCGGCCTCCAGTTCGAGGCGGGAGCCGAAGGCGACCACCCGCAGGAGGTCGGTGCGGACGGCGGGCCGCTCCTCGGGCTCGTCGTCGTCCGAGTCGCCGAAGCCGCCGAAGTCCCCGAAGGACAGCTGCCCCTCGTCCTGCTCCGCCACGCCCGCGACGGGCCCGCCGGGCGTCTCCAGCGCCCCACGGGCCACCTTCCGCAGCACCTTCAGCATCCGCGACGAACCCTTGATCCGGGCGATGTTCGGCTCGTCGTACGTCGTCGCCCCGGCCCCGTCGACCAGCGAGCCCAGCGCGCGGATCGCCACCTGCCCCTCCTCGCCCAGCGAGGGCAGCACGCCCTCGGTGTACGAGACCAGCAGCGGGGTCGGCGAGACGATCAGGATGCCGCCCGCGTACCGGCGGCGGTCCTGGTAGAGCAGGTACGCGGCCCGGTGCAGCGCCACCGCCGTCTTGCCCGTTCCCGGGCCTCCCGCGACCTCCGTGACCGAGGCGGCGGGCGCCCGGATCACCAGGTCCTGCTCGGCCTGGATGGAGGAGACGATGTCCCGCATGGTGTGGCTGCGGGCCTGCCCGAGGGCGGCCATCAGCGCGCCGTCGCCGATCACGGCCAGCTTCTCGCCGTTCAGGAACGCGGTCAGCTCGGGGCGCATCAGATCGTCCTCGACCCCGAGCACCTGCCGCCCCTTGGAGCGGATCACCCGTCGGCGTACCACCCGGCCGGGGTCCTTCGGGGTCGACCGGTAGAACGGCGCGGCGGCCGGCGCCCGCCAGTCGATCACCAGCGGCGCGTAGTCGGAATCCAGCACTCCGATACGTCCGATGTGCAGGGTCTCGCCGATGTCGGCGCTGACCGCTCCCTCCGCGTCCTCCCGTACCGCGTCATCGGCCGGATCGATGGAGGTGAATGCCCCGTCCGGCCCCTTCTTTCCGTCCTTGCCGTGGAGCAGGTCGATCCGGCCGAAGAGGAAGTCCTCGAACTCGTTGTTGAGGCGGTTGAGGTGCACCCCCGCCCGGAAGACCTGCGCGTCGCGCTCGGCGAGCGCGCCGGGCGTGCCGACCTGACCCCGCTTGGCGGCGTCGTTCATCAGGAACTCGGCCTCGTGGATCTTCTCCTCAAGACGGCGGTACACCTGATCCAGATGATCCTGTTCCACGCCGATTTCACGGTCGCGGACCGAATCGACAGCGGCATCCTGCGCGGCCACCGAGGCCCCCTTCTGACGTGCATTGGGCAGCCGTCAACCGTACGCGAAGGGGACCGATATGTCAGGCCTTAACTTTCACCAGGGGTTTGCCATCGAATGTCCGGACCTCGAAGTGGTCGATGTCGTTGGACGCCATGGCGGCGCCGCCGTGGATGTAGAGCGGGTTCTTGGCGCTGGTGTTCGGGCTGTCGGGGATTCCGTAGCCCCACTTGGGGACGGACCAGCTGGAGACGACCTCCTCGTCGCCGTTCCTGGAGACCGCGATCAGGGTGCACTTCAGGGGGCCCTTGACGTTCTTGAGCTCCATGACGGTGTGGGTCCCCCAGCCCTTGGCCTCGGTGCCGACGACGGCGCTGACCTTGGTGTCCGGGTCGGTGGCCGAGACCTTCTTCGTCATGTGGTGGAAGAAGGCGTCCTCGGCGGGGCTGGTGGGGTGGGGGTCGGGCAGGGCCTCCACCCGGGGCTTCTCGCTGTCATTGGCCGCGGCGAGGACCACGGCCCCCGAGCCGCCGATCACCACCGCAGCGGCGGCGGCGACCAGATACAGGCCGCGCCGCTTGCGACGGGCACGCTGGGCGCCGACCTCGTGGACCAGGCCGGCCAGCAGAGAAGGGCTCGGCGGGGTCAACTCCCTCGGCGGACCGGGTGGTTCGGCAAGGGCGGCCAGCATCGGTTCCATTCCGGAGAACTCGTCGAGCTGGGCGGCGCAGTAGTCGCAGGTGGCGAGGTGGGCCTCGAAGGCGCTGCTCTCGTTCTCGTCCAGAATGCCGAGGGAGTACGCGGCGACGGCGTCGTGGACCGATTCGCCGCCCGCCTGCTCCTGGTCCCGGGAACTCATGCCGTCACTCCTCGTTCCTCAAGCGCCAGCTTCATCGAGCGGAGCGCGTAGAAGACCCGGGACCTGACGGTCCCGCTGGGTACGCCGAGGACTTCGGCGGCCTCACCGACGGTACGTCCCTTGAAGTAGGTCTCGACCAGTGCCTCCCGATGGGCCGGAGTCAGATCGTCCAGCGCATCGCTCAGCGTCATCAACCACAGCGCCTTGTCGATCTCGTCCTCCGCGGGCATGACCTCCAGCGGCGACGGATCGACCTCCTGCGGCCGGGCCTGCCGGCTGCGGTGGTTGTCGATGACGATGCGGCGTGCGACCGTCACCAGCCAGGGGCGGACAGAACCGGTCGCCCGGTTGAGCTGACCGGCGTTCTTCCAGGCACGGATGAGCGTCTCCTGCACCACGTCCTCGGCCCGCTGGCGGTCACCGGCGACCAGACGCAGCACGAAGGCGAGCAGCGGACCGGCATGCTCGCGATACAGCGAGCGCATCAACTCCTCTTCCGGAGAAGGGGCGTTGACGCTCTCCCTCACGCTGCGATGCCGAGCCCGTCGCGGACGGTCATCGGCCACGGCGGCATCCTCGCGCACCTTCAACCTCCCGGTCGAGACCCTCTCGGTAATCGTCGACCTCTGGTACGTGGCGGTGGACGCATCCGACTCAACGCAGGCGCAAGATCTTTCCGTACGTCACCGGATGCGCCCCCTTACGCCTGTGCGGCCACGGCCACGGCCGCGCGGCGACGGTGGCGGGCCACCCGTTCCCGGTTGCCGCAGACCTCGCTGGAGCACCAGCGGCGGCGGTGCCCACGGGACGTATCGAGGTACAGGCGGGCGCAGTTGTCGCCCTCGCAGCGGCGCAGCGCGGTGCGGGCGACGGGGTCGGTGAGGAGGCCCACGGCGTCCCGGGCGACGGCGGCGAGGAGCTGCTCGCAGCGGGGCTCGGCGACGAGTGCGCAGACCAGCGAGCCGTCGGGGGTGCGGACCGCGCGAGGTGCGGGCGGGGGGACCGCGGCGACCGCGTTCACCTGCTCCAGCGCGACCTCACTCGCCCTCCCCCCGACCACCAACTCCCTTACGCACTCCCGCAACTGACGGAACCTCACCACCCACACGTCATCCACGGCCCGCAACCGGGTCCCCACCGGCACCAGCCCAGAGCCGGCCAGCCACGCCCCCAACTGCTCGGGGCAGCCCAGCTGTTCCTCGCCCCTGGACCTGGTCGCCAGCAGGTCCAGGCAGACCCGCCCGGACTCGAACCACCACGCCTGTGTGCCGCCCACACCACCCGCGCCCATACCGCCAACCCTCCGGCGTCGCCGTCCCCCCAGAGTGCCCGCACTCGC
Source organism: Streptomyces sp. NPDC051561 (assembly GCF_044454195.1). NCBI lineage: Bacteria > Bacillati > Actinomycetota > Actinomycetes > Kitasatosporales > Streptomycetaceae > Streptomyces > Streptomyces sp. NPDC051561. The sequence goes on from NZ_JBITDM010000022.1 coordinate 90,517, forward strand.
CCCGCACCGGAACCCCTGGTACCGCGCTGGCCCGCGCCCGTACGGTGCTCCCATGACGACCACCGCACCCCTCCTGCGCGCCGAGGGCCTGACCCTGCGCCCCTGGCGCCTCTCGGACGCCCCCGCACTCACTGCCGTGTGCCGTACGTCCGACCTGAGTGCGGTCAGCATCGACGTAACCACGGAGGCCGACGCCACACGCTGGCTGACGTCCCAACACGAGGCCTGGACAGCCGGCACCCGCCTCGCCTTCGCCATCCTCACGGAGCCCGGCACCGCCACTGACTCCGGCAACGGCGACCTGGCGGGCCACGCCGTCCTCACCCGCCCCGATCCGGCCTCCCCCGTCGCCGGGGTCGGCTACTGGACGGCGGGCAGCCACCGGGGCCGTGGAGTGGCTTCCAGGGCCGTCACGGCCCTGGCCCGGTGGGCCTTCGAGACCTACCCGCCGACCGCCCTCACCCACCTCGACCTCTACCACCGCCTCGGAAACACGGCCTCCTGCCGGGTCGCCGACCGGGCAGGCTTCACCTTCGAGGGCGAGGTGCCGCCCGGCCCCTCGTATCCCCGGCCGGGCCACCTCCACCAACTACGCCGAAGCTGACGCCGACGGCACCACCGGGCCACCGGACATGGACAACGCCTCCCTACCCCGGGTCCCCGTCGTGGAGCACCCGCTGGAACAGCCGGTGGTCACGCCAAGCCCCGTCGATGTGCAGGTACCGCCCCGCCACCCCGATGTCCTCGAAGCCGCACTTCTCCAGCACCCGCTGGGAAGCCGCGTTGGTGAGGAGAACGGACGCCTCGATCCGGTGCAGCCCCACCTCGTCGCGAGCCGCCTCGCAGACGGCCTGGACCGCTGCGGTGGCCACCCCCCGCCCCTGGAGCCCCGCGTCGATCCAGTAACCGAGGCTCGCGCTGCGAAACGGCCCGAGGACGACATTGCTCAGCGTCAACGCCCCGACCACCGCACCCCCCTCCGCCAGGACCCACGGCACCGCCCGCCCCGTGTCACGCTCGGCCAGCAGCGCCGTCAGCCGGGCGTGCTGGCCCGCTTCGGTGAAGAAGGACTCCTGGCGCCTGGGCTCCCAGGGCTTGAGGTGGTCTCGGTTGCGCCGGTACGCGGCTGCCATCGCCGGGGCGTCGGTGAGCGCCACGGGCCTGAATTCGATGCCGTCGAGGATCATCATCTCCGTACCGTACGAAATGACGAGCGGGCCACGCGCAGGCGCCCGCCCACCCCACCAGGGGGAGGACGGGCGCCACACGTACAGACAGGGGCCGTCAGCGACCGGCCGCCGCCGCACTCTTCTGCTTCGCGTTCTTCGCGTTCTTCGCGCCGTTCGGCCAGAGTCTCGGTTTTCGCTTGGCGGCGAAGTCCTCGGTCCAGCCGAAGCTCGCGATGAACAGCGCGATCAGCGGCCAGGCGAAGAGGAACATCAGCACTTGGTACAGCTTCCCGAGATACGGGCTGACCAGGTCGCCGATCACCGGCAGACCCCACATCTGGTCGATGATCGGAATGGCCAGCATGATCGCCATCTCGTGCCAGAGATAGATCGTCACGGCTCTGTTGTTGGCCAGCGTGATCGGTGTGTCGAAGCCCTTGAGCTTGTCCGGGAACTCCTGCCAGGACGGCGAGTAGTGCAGCAGGATCGCGCAGAAGCCCAGTGACCACAGGCCGTTGGCGGTCGGGATCTCGTCGAAGTTCCAGCCCGCCTCACCGATGTGGGTGCCGGCCCACCACAGGCCGAGCGACATCAGGACCGCCGCGAACGTCGGGATCATGTACGGCTTGAGCTTCTTCAGCGTGCCCTCGTTGTGGGCGAAGCCGAGGATCCAGCAGGAGGCGAAGGTGGTGAAGTCCTGGATCGCGTTGCCGGTCTCGCCGGGGATCTCGATCAGCTTCAGGCCGAGTACGGCGGACAGTGCCAGCGGCGCCAGCATCGTCACCCACGGCAGCTTGCGGAACGCCTTGAGCATCAGCGGGGACAGCACCACGAACCAGAGGTACGCGCGGATGTACCAGAGCGGCCCCGAGGCCTGCGCGGCCCATTCGAGCCCCATCAGACCGCCCTCGGAACCCACTTCCCAGGGCGCCGCCGGCGCCCCGATCGGCACGAACCACCAGACAAGCTTGATCCACCACCACATGATCGGCTCGTCGTCCCCATTGGGCTTCCACCCGCCGTGGAACATCGCCACCAGCATGAAGACCGAGAAGAGCCAGAACGGGATGAGCAGCCGGCGGATACGGCTCTTGATGACGCTCAGCGCCGGCCGCGCCAGCGAGCGCGCCATCAGCGAACCGGCCAGCGCGAACATCACACCCATGGACGGGAAGATGATCGTCAGCCAGGCCCAGCCGAACACGTGGAAGAACACCACGCGGACGAGCGCGATGGCACGCAGCAGGTCGAGATAGCGGTCACGGCCCGGCTTCTTGGGCGCCTCCGCCTTCTTCTCACCGTCGGTGTCACCGGTGCCTTCGCCGCCCTCGTCCCGGCCGGAGTCGGCGAAGGAGCGGGGCGGGTCCTGGACGGCGGTGCGGGCGAAGGCAGGGGTCTGCTCCTGCTCCTTCAGCGCGGGGTAGGCGGTGGTGCTGCCGTAGCCGTCGGTGCCGGAGCGGCCGTTGGGCTGCGGCGCGTTGCCGTACGTGTCAACGCCGTACGCGTCGGTGCCGTACGAGTCGCTGCCGTACGCGTCGGTGCCGTACTGCCCGTTGCCGTACCCCTGCTGCCCGTACGAGTCGCCGCCGTACCCCTCGTCGCCCTGCGGCTGCTGGGCGTACGGGTCCGGCGGGTAGGGCGCGTTGCCGCCCTGCTGCGGGAAGGACTGCGTCTGCGGATACTGCTGCTGCGCCTGCGGGTACGCCTGCTGCGCCTGCGGATAGCCACCGGTCTGCGGGTAGCCGCCCGCCTGCGGATACCCGTTGGAGGTCTGTCCGTACATCGAAGGACCGGGGTTGTTGCGCACCTTCGGCCAGCCGCCGCCCTGCTGGGGCGGCGGCGGGGGTATGGAGCCCTCTTCGTCCCCGTGGGAACCGTCCCCGTAACCCTCGTCGTGCGCGCCCGGATAACCGTGGCTCATCCGACCGGCCACCTCTCCTGCTCGTGTTCGCGGCGCTGCCCCGGCAGGGATCCCGGCGCCTCGACCACACCGGTACGGCGCAGCTTCTGCCAGCGAAGCCGGCCGCCGGTGAGGGCGGTGATCCAGGACTGCAGCAGAACGACGTACATGATCTGGCGGTACAGGAGCTGCTGGAGCGGCAGCGTCAGGAGATGGGTCATCTTCTCCTTGTCCAGGCGGAACGCGTAGGCCGCGCAGATGGCCTGGAGGGCGAGCACCCCGAACCACGCGATGATCGTCTTCTGGGTCGGGCCGAAGACCAGACCGTAGATCAGGAAGATGTCGATCAGCGGTGCGAGCAGCGGGAAGAGAATCATGAACAGCGAGACGATCGGCAGTCCGACGCGTCCGAAGCGGCCCGAGGGCCCCTTCTCTATGATCGAGCGGCGGTGCTTCCAGATGGCCTGCATGGTGCCGTACGACCAGCGGTAGCGCTGCGACCACAGCTGCTGCACGGACTCCGGCGCCTCGGTCCAGGCGCGCGCGTTCTCCGCATAGACGACCTTCCAGCCCTCGCGGTGGAACGCCATGGTGATGTCGGTGTCCTCGGCGAGGGTGTCCTCGCTCATGCCGCCCACACGGTGCAGTGCGTCCGCGCGGAAGGCGCCGACCGCGCCGGGGATGGTCGGCATGATGCCGAGCATGTCGTAGAGGCGGCGGTCCAGGTTGAAGCCCATCACGTACTCGATGTGCTGCCAGGCGCCGATCAGCGAGTCGCGGTTGCCGACCTTGGCGTTACCGGCGACCGCGCCCACGCGCGGGTCTCCGAACGGCTGGACCAGTTCGCGGACGGTGGACGCCTCGAAGACCGTGTCGCCGTCCATCATCACGATGATGTCGTAACGGGCGTGCCGGATGCCGTTGTTGAGGGCGGCGGGCTTGCCCGCGTTCTGCTGGCGGACCACCCGGACGTTGGGCAGGCGCATCTGCTCGACGATGTCGGCGGTGCCGTCCGTGGAGCCGTCGTCGATGACGATGACCTCGATCGGATGGTCACTGGACATCAGCGAGCGGACGGTGTTGGCGATGCACTCGCGCTCGTTGTACGCGGGCACCAGCACGGTGACCGGCTTGGTGATCTGCGGACCCCAGCGGAAGTTGCGCTTGCGGACCTTGCGGGCGTGCGCGAACGACAGGATGAGCATCAGCCCGAAGCGGGCGATGACCAGCGAGCCGACGATCGCCAGGCCCACCGTGAGTACGTCGGTCACATTGTCCGAGACGGCGATCGCGACGAGGAACGCCTTCGACTTCCACAGTTCCAGACCGGTGATCGTGGTGTGCGCGGAGGGCGCGCCCAGGGCCGTGGTCAGGTTGGTGAACTTGTAGCCGCGCTCCTGCATGTCCGGCAGGAACTTGTTCAGCGCGGCCACCGTCTGCGAGCGGTCACCACCGGAGTCGTGCATCAGGGTGATGGTGCCCTTGGTGCCCTTGGGCGTGGCCTTCTTGAGGATCGACGCGACGCCCTCGCGCCGCCAGTCGTCACTGTCGGTGTCGTTGACGACGGTGAGATAGCCGAGCTCGCCCGCGTACTTCGCGACCGGCCAGCTCGCGTCGTCCATCGCGCTGGACATGGAGGAGTACGGGGGCCGGAACAGCGAGGTGTGCACCCCGGCGCCACCGGCGATCGCCAGCTGGGTCTGGGAGAACTCCCAGTCGATGCCGTTCTTGGTCTTGTACGAGAGGTCGGGGTGGTTGAAGGTGTGCACCCCCACCTCGTGTCCCTCGTCGACGATGCGCTTGACCAGGTCCGGGTAGCGGATGGCGTTGGCACCGGTGACGAAGAAGACCCCGTGGGCGTTGTACTGCTTCAGCTTGTCCAGGACGCGAGGGGTCCAGACCGGGTCCGGGCCGTCGTCGAAGGTGATGACGATGTGCTTGTCCTGGACCCGCAGCGCCTTGGGGTCCTTGGGGTCGCGGGCGTCGATGACCGGCCCGCCCTCAAGGATGTCCTTGGGGACGGTGAAGGAGTCGATCGCTTCGCGGACCCGGTGGTCCGGCGTGATCTCGTTGTGTACGTAGCCACGCAGCATCAGCATGGCCATCATTGCGCCGAGCACTAGCAGCGGCAGCAGGTAACGCATCGGGAACCAGCGCCGCCGGGAGCGTGTGCGCGCGGCGGAGCGGCGGGCGCCCTGGGAGGAACGCCTGCGAGGGTTGGACATCTACGTGCCGTGCCTTCTACTGAGTGGTGCCAGGATTCACGGGGAGGTGGGAGTCTCGCCTGCGGCGGCCTCACCGGGCGTCGTACCGCCTGCGGCAGCGTCGCCGGGGGTCGTACCGCCTGCGGCGGCGTCACCAGGAGTCGTACCGCCTGCGGCGGCATCGCCGGGGGTCGTACCGCCTGCGGCGGCGTCACCAGGAGTCGTACCGCCTGCGGCGGCATCGCCGGGCGTGGTACCGCCTGCGGCGGCGTCACCAGGAGTCGTACCGCCGGCAGCGGCTCCGCCGGCCACCGCGGCTCCGCCGCCCGCGGCCGCGACTCCGCCGCCTGCCGCTGCCACGCCACCGCCGGGCTTGCCGGGCAGTTCCACCGGCGGCTTGGTGCCTGCCGGAGAGTCCTTGGGGTCGGGCTTCTTCGTACCGCCGGCCGGCACCTTGTCGTTGGCGCCGGGGGTCGGGTCGGCCGGGTTACCGGCCTGCTGGTTGCCGCCGACCGGGGGCAACTCGTCGGACTTCGGGACCGAAGGGGTCGCGCTGGGCTCCGACTTCACCTTGTCGGCCTTCTCGTCGGAGGCGCTGATACCGGGTATCAGCATTCCGCCGGGGGCGAAGGAGTTGCCGCCTATGAGGGAGGCGACGAGCATCGCCGCGTACACGGCGCAGATGGCGCCGAGTATCCAGCCGGCTCTGCGGAACTTCTTTCCGCGGCGTCCGCTCTCGTCGACGAACACCGGACCGTTGCCGTCATCCGTGGACAGCTCCGGCAGTACGGGCCCCGAGTGGTCACGACGGGCGAAATGCGTACCGAGGGAATCGAGCTGCATCGTCCGGTCATCGGCGTCACGTATCTGACGTATCTGTCGGGTCTGCCCGGTCTGGGCACCCTTTTGCGTATTGTTCACAGCTGTCCGCACATCCCCCACTGACTGATTCATCGGTGGGCGCGCGCGACTCACTGGACAACGTCTTTGGACCGGACCCCCACCCGGCCAAGCGCCCTATCACACTGCACCCGGACGATGAATGTAGCGCACCACGGTGTCAGCACTTATCCCGAGTGCACTCTTGTCACAGACCAATGACATACCGACTGCCGGAATGAGTCATTCCGCGTCCGTTTTGCTCACTTTGATACGCATTTACGGGGTGCATAAGACGTCACGTGACGCATATGACACTCCCCGCGGTACAACCGTCGCGCCCGCTCAGCCGTCGGACGGCCGGAAGCCGGCCCTCCGTCCCCGGATACCGCGAGCGGCCCACCCGGACACGACGAAGGCCCGACTGCCAGGGGCAGTCGGGCCTTCGCTCAACCATGGGAATTGTGGAGATGGCGGGAATCGAACCCGCGTCCAACGGTGCAGAATCAGGGCTTCTCCGTGTGCAGTCTGCTGCGATTTTCTCGGCCCCGGAGATCACGCAGACAAGTCTCCGACGGGCTCAGTCACTGTTTGATTTCCTTCTAGGTCCCGTGACCGGGCTTAGAAGTTTAGATCCCTTGATGATGCCAGGATCCGGGTCGGGATCACCCCCGGGCTGACACTTCACACAGTCGCTACTTAGGCAGCGAGGGCGAAGGAATCGCGCTTGGTGTTGGCGATTATTGGTTGCGACATATGGTTTACGAGATCATTGCCGCTTCCTCGACACGCTTCCCCTGCTTCGACATCCGCTGTCGAAACCGATCATCCCCATGTTGATTTTTCAATCCAGATACGGCGGCTTGCGCTGCCCTCTCCGTCGCCGGCCCCATCACCATGTGGGGTGCGATACCGCCATCGTACGTGACCACCGTCCATCGATGCCAGCCAATAAGGGCTAGAGCTGCCCGCGCTCCTTGCGCTTGACCGCCGAGATGGCGCGGTTGGTCTCGCGGGTGTCCTGCTTCTCGCGGAGCGTCTGACGCTTGTCGTACTCCTTCTTGCCCTTGGCGAGCGCGATCTCGCACTTGACCCGGCCGTCCTTGAAGTAGAGCGCGAGCGGCACGATGGTGTGGCCGCTCTCGTTCGACTTGGACTCCAGCTTGTCGATCTCGGCCCGGTGCATCAGCAGCTTGCGCTTGCGCAGGGCCGTGTGGTTGGTCCAGGTGCCCTGCGAGTACAGCGGTACGTGGATCTGGTGCAGCCACGCCTCGCCGCCGTCGATCTGCACGAATCCGTCCACCAGCGACGCCCGGCCGAGCCGCAGGGACTTGACCTCGGTGCCCATGAGGACGAGACCGCACTCATAGGTGTCGAGGATGGTGTAGTCGTGCCGGGCCTTCTTGTTCTGCGCGATGATCTTGCGCTTGGGGTCCTTTTCCTTAGCCATAGTGCGGCCATTTTCGCACTACGAGCCCCCCTGAAGGCCACTCAATACTGTCTCGGCCCGCTGCCGGGCCCCCTTGGTCACGGCGAGGTCGGGGGTCAGGCCCCTGCCGTCGAGGCTGTGGCCCGCCGGGGTGCTGTAGTGGCCGACGGTCAGTTCGGCGACCGCACCGCCCGGCAGCCGGCTCGGCTTCTGCACCGTGCCCTTGCCGAAGGTCCGCGAGCCGACGGTGAGGGCCCGGCCGCGGTCCTGGAGCGCGCCCACCGCCAGCTCGGCGGCGCTCATGGTGCCGCCGTCGACGAGCACCACCACCGGACGCGTGGTGTCGCCGCCCCGCTCGGCGTGCAGCGCCTGCTGTCTTCCGTGGTCGTCGTACGTCGCCACCAGCCCGCCGTCGAGGAAGGCGGAGACGGCGGTGACGGCCTCCCCGACCAGTCCGCCGGAGTTGCCCCGCAGATCGAGCAGGACCCCCTTGCCGCGCGGGGCGCTGCGCACCGCCTGACGGACCCGCTCGCCGGAGCCCTTGGTGAAGGCGGCGACGCGGATCAGCAGGGCGCCCTCGGCGAGGTGCTCGGTGGTGACGGGGTCGGTGGCGAGGGTGGCCCGGCGCAGCCGCTCGGTCCAGGCCCTGGTGCCGCGTACGAGGCCGAGGGCCACCGGCGTGCCGGCCCGCTCCCCCGCCGCGTCGCCCCGCAGCAGCGAGACCACCTCGGAGACCGGACGGTTCTCCACCCGGTGGCCGTCCACGGTGCGCAGCCGGTCACCCCGCCGTACCCCCGCCCTGGCGGCGGGCCCGCCCGGCTGGACCCTGGCCACCTGGACCCGGCCGTCCGCGTCCCGCTTGGCCCACAGCCCGACGCCGGTGTACGAGCCGTCCAGCGACTTCTCGAACTCCTTGTACTCCGCCGGGTCGTAGACCGCACCCCACCGGTCACCGCTGCGGCTGACGGCCTCCTGGGCCGCCTGTTTTCCGGACTTGCCGTCGGCGACCGCCTCGGCGGCGGCCCTGGCGACCGCGTCCTCGGTGGCCTCCGCGGAGGCGGGCCGCACGGCCGGCGCGCTCTCGCGTTCCTCGTCGGACGACCAGGAACCGGTCGCCGAGACGGTGGCGAGCGCGCCCGCCAGGACCAACGACAGGGCCGCCCCACGGCACAGTCCGCGGGGCCGGACACCGAACTCCGGTCCAGGCATGGCGAGCAGTCTAGGACAAACGCCGTGCCCCGTACGGCGGGTTGCCGTACGGGGCACGAGAGGCGTCGGTCACTGCTGGGGCAACGTACCTACACCTTCAGGTACTTGCGGAGTGCGAAGAAAGCGGCGAGGGCCGGCATCAGCAGGCTGATCGCGAGCACCAGTGGCAACTTGGTGAGGACCGCGTCCCAGCCGATGAACTGCACCAGCTCCATCTTGTCGGCGAGCGCGAGGCCGTGGTCGATCAGGAAGTACCGGCCGAGGATCAGCAGGACGCAGGCAAAGGCGCCGCCGATCAGGCCGGCGACCGCGGCCTCCATGATGAAGGGCGCCTGGATGTAGAAACTGGACGCGCCCACCAGGCGCATGATCCCGGTCTCCCGCCGTCTGCTGAACGCGGACACCCGGACGGTGTTCACGATCAGCATCAGCGCAATGACGAGCATCAGGCCCATCAGGAAGAGGGCCGCGATGTTCATGCCGTTCATCAGCTCGAAGAGCTGGTCCAGGATGGAGCGTTGGTCCTCCACGGACTGCACGCCGTCCCGGCCGGCGAAGGCGGTGGCCACCACCTTGTACTTCTGCGGGTCCTTGAGCTTGACCCGGAAGGACTCCTGCATCTGGTCCGGCGTGATGACGTTCGCCATCGGAGTGTCGCCGAACTGCTCCTTGTAGTGCTTGAACGCCTGGTCCGCGTTCTCGTAGAAGACGCTCTCGACGACGTCCATCTTCTTCAGGTCGGCCTCGACCTGCTTCTTCTGGTCCGCGGTGACGGCGCCCTTGCCGCACTGCGGCACACCGGTCTCCGCGTCGTTCTTGTTGCAGAAGTAGATCGAGATGTTGACCTTGTCGTACCAGAAGCTCTTCATCTCGCTGACCTGGTTGCGCATCAGGAGTGCGCCGCCGAAGAGGGCGAGGGAGAGAGCCACGGAGACGATGACGGCAAAGGTCATCGTGAGATTCCGGCGGAGACCGACACCGATCTCCGACAGGACGAACTGGGCGCGCATCGGCGTCCTTTCAGTGCTGGTAGCCGTAGACGCCGCGAGACTGGTCGCGTACGAGACGGCCCTTCTCGAGTTCGATGACGCGCTTGCGCATCTGGTCGACGATCTGCTGGTCGTGGGTCGCCATCACCACAGTGGTGCCGGTGCGGTTGATGCGGTCCAGCAGCTTCATGATGCCGACGGAGGTCTGCGGGTCGAGGTTGCCGGTCGGTTCGTCCGCGATCAGCAGCATCGGGCGGTTGACGAAGGCCCGCGCGATGGCCACGCGCTGCTGCTCACCACCGGAGAGCTCGCCGGGCATCCGGTCCTCCTTGCCGCCGAGGCCGACCAGGTCGAGCACCTGGGGGACGGCCTTGCGGATCTCGCCCTTCGGCTTGCCGATGACCTCCTGGGCGAAGGCGACGTTCTCGGCGACGGTCTTGTTGGGCAGCAGCCGGAAGTCCTGGAAGACGGTGCCGAGCTGGCGCCGCATCTGCGGCACCTTCCAGTTGGACAGGCGCGCGAGGTCCTTGCCCAGGACGTGCACCTGCCCCTGGCTGGCGCGCTCCTCGCGCAGCAGCAGCCGCAGGAAGGTGGACTTGCCGGATCCCGAGGAACCGACCAGGAAGACGAACTCGCCCTTCTCGACCTCCAGGGAGACGTCCCGCAAGGCAGGACGGTTCTGCTTCGGGTAGGACTTGGACACGTTGTCGAATCGGATCACAGGTGCACCACGGTCGCCGGGAGTAGGTGAGCGTGACCATACGCGACCCGGGAGCGGGCCCGCAGGCTGCTGCCCGCGGGTGAGGGGTTTGCTCCGGTTTGCCGGGGGCCGTTGTCCCCGGACCGCGCGAACGGGGCGGGCGGCTGGCACAGTGGAGGGGAACGGATGTGTTTCTCCGAGCGTTGTAAGGAGCGAACGCGGGGAAAACGCGGGAGAACGATTCGTACGGCCTGTAGCCGAGGAGGAGAGCGCATGACCTATGACCGGTTGGTGTGCGCGAACTGCGCGGGGCCGGTGGCCGAGGGCCGCTGCCCGACGTGCCGGGCGAGCAGGCAGCGCCTGGAGCAGCAGGAGGGCCCCTTCGCCCAGCTGAACCCGGCGGCGCTGGTGGCGCTGCTGGTGATACTCCTGGCGGCACTGGCACTGGTGGCGCATCAGGCCGCGTAGGGCGGCGGCACGCGGCAGGACTGCTCCACGGCGGTACGTCGACGCAAGGGGGCCCGGAGCGCTGAAACGCGCTCCGGGCCCCCTTTGTCGCACGTGGGACGGGCTCTGCGGCTGTCTTAAGCCCAGGGCCCAGGACGGGCTCCACGGCCTGTCCGTGTGTACGACGGGCTCTGCGGCCGTCAGGCCGTGTTGCGCCCGCTGCCACCCAGTCGCGGCAGGAAGCGGAAGGCCACCCCGCCCGCGATCATGGTCGCCGCACCCGCCAGCAGCAGCGTGGTGTCACCCGCGCCGGTCGCCGCAAGCTCGTCCTTGGGCTTGGCCTGCTCGACCGGCCGGTTGGCGATGCTGTCGACGTCGGTGTTGTCACCGGTGCCACCGGACTGACCGGTGTTGTCGTTGCCACCGGTGGTGCCACCCGGGGTGGTCGGGTCGTCGGTGGGCGGCGGCTTGGGCTTGTCGGTCGGCGGCGGCTTGGGCTTGTCCGTCGGCGGCTTCGGGTCGCTCGGGTCCGCCGGGTCCGTGGGATCCGTCGGGTCGGCAGGGTCCGTGGGATCCGTCGGGTCGGCAGGATCCGTCGGGTCTGCGGGGTCCGTCGGGTCGGCAGGATCCGTCGGGTCTGCGGGGTCCGCAGGATCGGCGGGGTCGGCCGGGTCTGCGGGGTCGGCCGGGTCGGCCGGGTCCGCAGGATCGGCGGGGTCAGCCGGGTCCGCAGGGTCGGCGGGGTCCGCCGGGTCCGCGGGATCGGCCGGGTCGGCCGGCTTGTCCTTGTCCGGAGTGCCCGGGTCCGCCGCGTCGACGCCGGCGTTGATCTTCACGGCACCCGCGTCGAGCTGCACACCGGCACCCTGGTCGGGGCCGACCGCCTGGGCCACGCCCGCTGCGGTCAGCGACGCACCGGCGGCGATCACCGCGCCGGCGGCTATCCGCGCGACGCGGACTCGCATCTTGTTGGTCATCTGGTTGCTACCCCCAGTAGCTGAGCGCTCTTCGAAATCTCGTCGATGGAGCAGCTATGCAGGGGCAACGGCCTTGGCGGGGATGTCAGTTCACGGGACCGCCCCTCAAGAGGCCGCCCGCTCGCCCCCGTTCACACCCGCCCCAGACATACGCATGCTGACCGCCAGACTCCCCCAGCCCTAAGAATTACGTCAAGGTCGTTCCGACCGCGATGCCTGATTTACAGTCACTTGCCCGTCCGATGTGCACAGCCCTGTGACATATCCGGGCCGAGGTTCCGGAACGCGGGAGCGCCGGGACCCCTCGGGGCCCCGGCGCTCCTCGTCGACGTACCGGAGAAGCTACTTCTCCTGCTGCTTGCGCCAGCGGATCCCGGCCTCCAGGAAGCCGTCGATCTCACCGTCGAGGACCGCCTGCGGGTTGCCGACCTCGAACTCCGTACGGAGGTCCTTGACCATCTGGTACGGGTGCAGGACGTAGGACCGCATCTGGTTGCCCCAGGAGTTTCCGCCGTCGCCCTTGAGGGCGTCCATCGCGGCCTGCTCCTCCTGACGGCGGCGCTCCAGAAGCTTGGCCTGGAGGACGTTCATGGCGCTCGCCTTGTTCTGGATCTGGGAGCGCTCGTTCTGGCAGGAGACGACGATGCCGGTCGCGATGTGCGTCAGGCGGACCGCGGAGTCGGTGGTGTTGACGCCCTGGCCGCCGGGGCCCGAGGCGCGGTAGACATCCACACGCAGCTCGGACTCGTCGATCTCGATGTGGTCGGTCTTCTCGACCACCGGGAGGACCTCGACGCCCGCGAAGGAGGTCTGGCGGCGTCCCTGGTTGTCGAACGGGGAGATGCGCACCAGGCGGTGGGTGCCCTGCTCGACGGAGAGGGTGCCGTAGGCGTACGGCGCCTTGACGACGAAGGTGGTCGACTTGATGCCGGCCTCTTCGGCGTACGACGTCTCGTAGACCTCGGTGGAGTAGTTGTGCCGCTCGGCCCAGCGCAGGTACATCCGCTGCAGGCGCTCGGCGAAGTCGGAGGCGTCGACGCCTCCGGCCTCGGCGCGGATGTTGACCAGCGCTTCGCGCTCGTCGTACTCGCCGGAGAGGAGGGTGCGGACCTCCATCTCGTCCAGCGCCTTGCGGACCGAGACCAGCTCGGTCTCCGCCTCGGCGAGGGCGTCCGCGTCGGCCTCGTCCTCGGCCAGCTCGAACATCACCGCGACGTCGTCGATCCGGCCGCGGAGCGCCTCGGTCTTGCGGAGCTCGGCCTGGAGGTGCGAGAGCTTGCTGGTGATCTTCTGAGCGGCGTCCGGATCGTCCCACAGGGACGGCGCCGCGGCCTGCTCTTCGAGCACGGCGATGTCGGCCCTCATCTTGTCGAGGTCCAGGACGGCCTCGATCGACCCCATGGTCGAGGAGAGGGACTTGAGCTCTTCGGATACATCGACGACTGCCACGTGCACCAGCGTAACCGGTATGGGGTGGGGGCTGGTCCGGGAGGCCTTTTCGGGGGGGGCGGGGGGGCGCTCGCCCGCGCCGACGGGACGGGGGTCGCCCGGCGGCGGGCGGGGTCGGGGAATCCGCCTACGGCTGGGCCGGTGCTGACTGGGTGGTGTCCGGGGAGGGGGGTGGGTTCTCGTCGGTGGAAGTGGCGAAGAGCCAGCCGCCGACGCCCAGCGCGGCCAGCAGGGCCACCCCGGCGGTGGTCATGATCAGCCGGCGCTTGCGCACCTCGGACTTGTGGCGGGCGGAGCCGGGGCGACGGTCGCCCGGGGTGCGCGGCACCCGTGCCGTCCCCAGCGGGCCGCCGGCCAGCTCGTCAGGTGCGGGCACCCTCATCGACGTATGGGTGTCCCGGTTGGAGTCGGCGGTGGAGCCGGGCACCAGGGGCACCGCTCCGCGCCGTGGCCGCGCGGGCTCGGCCCCCTGCCCTGCCTCGGTCTCGTACGGTACGGAGTCCTCGGCGACCCCGTCCTCGGCGTCCGGCTCGTCCACGTCCAGCGGCGGCATTCCGGCCAGCGACGGCAGCTGCTCGCGCAGCCCGGCCGCCAGTTCGGAGGCGCGCAGCCGGGAGGCAGGGGCTTTGGCGAGGCATTGCACTATCAGCTGCCACAGCTCTTCGGGGATGCCCGGAAGAGGGACGACGGTCTCGGTGACATGGCGCCGCAGTACGGCCCCGGGGTGCCCGCCGCCGAAGGGGGTGAAGCCCGCCAGCAGCTCGTACAGCAGCGTCGCCAGCGCGTAGATGTCGACGGCGGCGCGCGGCGGGAGCCCCTCGACGATCTCCGGGGCCAGATAGTCCGGCGTACCGATGATCTTGGTCGCCTTGGTCCGGCGCGGGGTGTCGATCAGCTTGGCGACGCCGAAGTCGGTGAGGAGGGCCGGGTGTGCGCCGCCGGGACCGAGCGGGCCCTGCATGTCCAGGAGGACGTTCTCCGGCTTGACGTCGCGGTGCACGATCTGCGCGGCGTGCGCCGCCGCGAGCCCGTCCGCGATGTCGATGGCGATGGCGACCGCGGCCTCGGGGGCGAGCCTGCGCTCGCGGTCCAGGCGGGTGCGCAGGTCGGTCCCCCGGACCAGGTCCATGACGAGGGCGAGGTCGTTGCCGTCGACGACGAGGTCGTGGACGGAGACGACGTTGGGGTGGTCGAGCTTGAGCAGGGCGGTGCGCTCCTGGACGAAGCGGCCGACCAGATCCTGGTCGGAGGCGAGGTCCTCGCGCAGCAGCTTGATGGCGACGGGGCCCTCGGGTCCCTCGCCCAGCCACACCGTGCCCGCGCTGCCGCGCCCCAGGATCTGGTGGGCGGTGTACCGGCTGCCGATTTTCCGTGCCAAGACTGCTCCCTCAGCGGCTGGCGTCGGCCCTCAAAGTACGCCGCCGACGAGGCGTTGAGTGCCCAGGATGACCCGTGCGCGGCCCCATTCCGTACTTCCAGGGGCGAAATCCCTCTGGATTCCACCCCTGGAAGTCGACATGTCTATGCGATGACCGGTCCCGGGGTCCGCGCGGCTACGGCTTAGAGTCGCCGCCCAGGCTGCCGATGAAGTCCGAGATGTCGGAGATCCAGGTGCCGATCTGGTCGAAGAAGCCCTTGGTGGTGCCGACCCACTCCTGGAGCGGGGTCAGCTCCCAGATCAGCCAGCCCGCCACGAACAGCAGGACGAGGGTGAACAGGCAGCCCTTGAGACACCCGAGGCCGGGGATCCGCATCGGGTTGGCGCTCCGGCGGCGCGGCTCGCGGGGCGGCCTGGGCTCGCGCGGGGCGGGCGGCTGGGGCTGCTGGGGCGCCGGGGGTGAGTACCGCTGCTGCGGGGGCGGCGCCTGGGGCTGGTGATGCTGGGGGGCGTACTGCTGTTGCTGCGGCGGGGGCGGCTGGCGTCGCTGCTGCTGGCGCTGGGGCTGCTGCTGTTGTTGCTGCCGCTGGGGCTGCTGTTGTTGCTGCTGGCGCTGCGGGCGGCGGCGGAGCGGGTCCTGGCTGGGGTCCAGGTACTGCACCTGGGTCTGCTCGTTGCGGTCGCGGGCGGCCCGCAGCTGGTTCTGCCAGGGGTGCGGGTCCTCGGGGCCGGGGCCCGAGGGCGAGCCCGTGGGCGTCCCGGCGGGGCGCGGCGGAACCGGCGGCATGACGGCGGTGGGGTCGGCGGCGCCGTGCGGGCCACCGCCTCCCGGCCCGTGTCCGCCGGAGGGCAGCACGCTGGTCGCGCCGTTGGGGTCGTAGGAACCGGCGTTGCTGGGCAGCACCTGGGTGGGGTCGGCCGCGCCCGGGGTGTCGGGGACCGGGGCGGGCGACGGGTCGGGCGCGAGCAGCGCGCCGACGCCCATGGCCGCCTCGACCTGCGCGGACGAGGAGTGCACGCCGATGCCGGCGGAGACCGTGCGCAGGGCGCGGGCCAGGTTCTCGGCGCTGGGGCGCTGGTCGGGGTCCTTGCGCAGGCAGCGCTCGATGACCGTCCAGAGCGGTTCGGGGATGGTGGTGGGGCGGCGCGGCTCCTCGCTGAGGTGCCGGTGCAGCACTTCGAGCGCCGTGCCGCCGGCGAACGGGGGCCTGCCGGTGACCAGTTCGTACAGCAGGATGCCCGCGCCGTAGATGTCGACGGCGGAGGTCTGCGGGCGGCCCTCGGCGGATTCCGGCGCGACATAGGCCGGCGTACCGACGAATTCGTGGGTGCGGGTGAGGCCCGGGGAGTCGGCGAGGCGGGCGATGCCGAAGTCGGTGAGCATCGGCTTCATCGCGCCGTCGCGCTCGTCGAGGAGTACGTTCGCGGGCTTGAGGTCGCGGTGGACGACGCCGTCCGCGTGGCTGGCGGCGAGCGCGTCGGCGATCTGCGCGGTGAGCAGGGAGGCGGCGACCGGGGTGAAGGGACCGTTGTCGCGGATGTAACGGTGCAGGTCGGGGCCGTCGATCAGATCCATCACCAGGGCGAGGAGATCGCCCTCGACCACCAGGTCGCGGGTGCGCACGATGTTGGGGTGGGTCAGCCGCAGGAGCACGGAGCGTTCGCGCAGGAAGCGCATCACCACGTCCGCGTCGTTCGCGAGCTCCTCCTTGAGGACCTTGATCGCGACGGTCTCGCCCGGCTGGCCCGCGACGGCCGCCTCGGCTCCCGCGGTCTCCCGCTGGCGGGCCCGCCAGACGGTGCCCGTGGCCCCGCGCCCGAGCGGCTGCTCAAGCAGGTACTTACTGCCTACCGGCCGCACGTCATGCACTCCCTGCTGGTCGGTGTCAGACCCTGATCGGTGTTTCTTCGGCAAGTTCCGGTTGCCCAACTGTAGTGCCGCCGAACGGGGCACAGGCCGGACGCGCTTCCGGGGGAAGACGCCGCGTTCGTACGGATGGTTGCCGGACGTGCGTGCGGGGTGGGTCACGATGGCCGGACTCTGTCCCAAGCAGGCACTTTTACGTCCAGAGCCGACCATTCAAGATCACTTGGTGATGGGCGGCGGGCGGGTTGTCAGTGGCAGGTGCGAGGATGCCATCAGCACAGACCTATGGGGTAGGCGAGGGCGGGTTCGTTCCTCGGCCGCCCCGGGGTGGGTGCCGACCTGTACCGGACGACGCGTCGGTGCCGGGTGGGGGACTTCGCGGGGGCGGCGGGCGGTACGGCCTCCTCCTCGGCCCCTCCGCCGGGTGTCTCGCGCAGAAGGGACCGCTGACGCGATGCAGATCCGGCTGACCGTCCTCGCGCCGCGCGGCGGCCAGAGCAGAGGGGCGACGCCGCCTGCCCCGGCGGCGGGCGCCCCGGCTGCTCCCGCCGCCCCCGCCTCCTGTGACGTGCTCGTCACCGCGCCCGCCGGCACCGCGCTGGCCGCGGTCGCCTCGGCGCTGGCCGCCGCCGTACAGGGCTCGGGCCCCGAAACCACCGGGGCGGTCGTGGTGTACGCCGGGCGCGAGCGCCTCGACGCGCAACGCTGCGCGCTGGGCGAGCCCCCGCTGGTGGACGGAGCGGTGCTCTCCCTCCAGTTCCCGGCGGACGAGGAGGCCCCCGAGCTGTCGGCCCGGGCCAGGCTCCAGGTGGTCGCGGGCCCCGACGCCGGCGGTGTCCATCTGCTGCACGGCGGGCAGATCCGGATCGGCCGCTCCGCCGACGCGGACGTACCCCTGGACGACCCCGACGTGTCCCGGCTGCACTGCACCGTCACGCTCACCGAGGACGGCCGGGTCACCGTCGCCGACCTCGGCTCCACCAACGGCACCACCCTGGACGGCTCGGACGTCGGCCCCCGGGACGTACGACTGGCCCCGGGCGCACTCCTGCGCCTCGGCGAGTCCGCCCTGCGCCTGGCGTACCCGGCCGCGCACGAGTCGGCGCTGGCCACCGCTCCGGACGGCGAGGGGCATCTGCGGGTGGCCCGGACGGCGGCCCCGGGCGGCGCTGCTGCCCCTGCCGCTCCTTCCGGACGGTACGGCGGCAGTGCGCCGCACCACCGGGTGAGCGGGCGCACCGCCGGTAACGGCGATGCTCCGCAAGGGAGTTACCGGACGGTGCCCGCACAGGGGTCCGCACCTTCCGGCGAGGGGTACGCCGTCGGCGGGTCCTCCCACGAGGGCGCGGGTTCCGGTGCGCACGGCGCCGCCGCCGGGTATGTCCCGGAGGCCCGGCAGTCCCCGGCGCCCCCGGCGCCCGGCGGGCAGAGCCCCTTCGCCGGGGCGGACCACCGCACGCACGGGGCGGGCCGGGTCATCGACCCCGGCGGCCGGGGCGACCCCTCCGGCACTCCCGGTTCGGGGCCCGACGCGGCGTCCGGCCCTCCGGCCGCGCGGCGCGAGGAACCCCGGCGGCGCGGCGGCATAGGGGGCTGGGCACGACGCCTCGCCGGAGGCCGCGGCGAGAGCACCCACGACTACGCGGACGAGGGCGCCCCTGCGACGCCCCCGCACGGCGTGAGCACCAGCCTCCCCCTCAGCACCACCGGTGCACGGCCCGAGACCGCCGGCACTCCCGACACCGGCGCCGCCCCCTCGCGGGACGCCGCCCCCGACGCCTGGCCCGACGCGGCGACGCTGCTGCTCACCGCGCTCCAGCCCGGCCCCCGGCTGTGGGAGCGCGGGCCCGCGCACCCCGAGTCCCTGGTGCTCCGTCTCGGCACGGCCGACCGGTCGGCGCCCGGCGGTCATGGGCTGCTGCCCGCGGTGCCGGTGACGGTGGGGCTGCGGGAAGCGGGTTCGCTGGGTCTCGCGGGCCCTCGCGCCCGGCTGGTCGGACTGGCCCGCTTCGTGGTGGCGCAGCTGGCCGCCCTGCACTCCCCCACCGATCTGGAGATCGTCCTGATCAGCGCGGACCGGGTGCGTTCGGTGGAGGAACGCACCGCGGAGTGGGGCTGGCTGGGCTGGCTGCCGCATCTGCGTCCGGCGCACGGCCAGGACTGCCGGCTGCTGCTCGCCTACGACCGGGACCAGGCGGCCTCAAGGGTGGCCGAGCTGGTACGGCGTACCGAGGAAGGCCCCATGGAGGCGGACGCCCCGCGCACCGTGGTGATCGTGGACGGCGACCCGGGCTCGGCGGGCCTGCGCGAGGCGACCGCCCGGCTCGCGGCCCACGGTGCGACGCACGGCATCCACCTGCTCTGTCTGGCGGAGACCGCCGCCGCCTCCCCCCTCTCCCCGGTCGACACGACCTACGGCGCGGCCTGTGCGACGGCGCCCGCGTTCCGCGAGTGCGGGGCGGCGGCGCTGCTCAGCGGTGATGTGGCCACCGCGGTACGGGTGCTGCGCACCGCGGGCGGCCGGAGCGCCGGGCACGGCACCCTCGCCTCGGTGGACGCGGTGTCCGGCGCGTGGGCCGAGCGGTTCGCGCGGGCGCTGGCCCCGCTGCGTACGGACGCGGCGGACACGGTCGGTTCCGGCGGCGGTACACCGTCGGGGGGCAGGCCGGGACGGCTGTCGGCCGCGGCGCTTCCCCCGGTCTCCCGGCTGCTCGACGAGCTGGGCCTGGCCAGGGCGACCCCCGCGTCCCTGATGGCGCGCTGGGCCGCTGCCGCCGACGACGAGCAGGCGCCCGGCGCGACCCGCGCGTGGGCGGTGCTCGGGGCCGGTCCGCGCGGCCCGGTCTGCGCGGATCTGGCGACCGACGGCCCGCATCTGCTGATCGAGGGCCCGGCGGGCAGCGGTCGCACCGAGATGCTGCGTTCGGCGGCCGCCTCGCTGTCCGCGGCGGCCCGGCCGGACCGGCTCGGCCTGATCCTGCTCGACGGGGCGGGCGGCGAGCGCGGCGAAGGCCTGCGCGCCTGCACCGAACTCCCGCACGTCTCCACCCACTTGGTAGCCTCCGACCCGGTCCGGATGCGCGAGTTCGCGCAAGCCCTGGGCGCGGAGCTCAAGCGCCGCGACGAACTCCTGGGCGGCGCCGACTTCGCCCACTGGCACTCCGGGCCCGCCGCCGACGCCTTCGAGGAGGTCGCCGACCGCCTGGTGGCCCAGCGCCACGCCCCGTCCCCGGACTCCCACCGGGCCGACATCCCGGGCAGCCGCAGCACCAACTCCCCTGTCGGCGGGGTGGATTCGAGCGCGTCCCGACCCGGTGGCGACGCGGGCTCCCGCACCGGCGCGGGCCTCGGCGTCCCGGCTGCCCGGGGCGACTCCCGTACCGACTCCCGCGCGGCGGCCCGGACCGACACCCGCACCAGCGTCCACAGCGACACCCGCGCCGATGTGGAGGCCCCCGGCACCGGCACCCTGCGGCTGCGGCCCGCCGCCACCCGGGAGCGGGAGCGGCAGGCCGCCGCACAGGCCGGGAGCGGGCCTTCCCCGCTGCCCCGGCTGGTGGTGCTGGTCGACGATCTGGACGCCCTGGTGGCTCCGGCACTCGGCAGCCCCGGGCGGCCCTCGGCGGGTTCCGTCGTACGGGCGCTGGAGGCGGTGGCCCGGCACGGGGAGCGGCTCGGGGTGCACCTGGTGGCATCCACCGCACGCCCCGACCGGACGGCCGGGACCGAACTCGCGAAGGGGGAAAGGCTGTTGCGGGTGGTGCTGGATCCTCCGCCCGCCGCGCCCGCACCGGAGGAGCCCGCCCCCGGCCGGGGCAGGCTGCTGCGTCCGGACGGCTCGGTGACCCCGTTCCAGGGCGGCCGGGTCACCGGACGTATTCCTCGTACGGCCACCCAGCGGCCGACCGTCGTCCCGCTGGAGTGGGAGCGGATGGGCGACCCGTCGACCCGCCGCCCGGTCCGCGAGCTGGGCAACGGGCCGACCGACCTCGCACTGCTGGCCAGCGCCCTGGAGCGGGCCGCCCGCACCGTCAACGCCGTACCTCTGGACTCACTGGGCACTCCGCTGGAGGTGCGCTGAACCGACCGCTCCCCAGCACCGCACATGCGGACATGAGCTGATTCGACGTCACGAGGCCATTACGAATGGCGAGTTGACAGCGAAGGCACTATTGCGGGCCACCACCGCCGGGCGTAGGACTGACCCACGGTAAGTAAACGGGTCAGTAAAAAGCGGCGGTCGTGGCCGGTCCGTACGCGCACGGGAGAGACGGGGCAGTGATGCGCACAACTCTTCACCAGCGGAGCAAATCCAGCCGTTCGAGCAGGGGTGGCGGCCGGACGGCCGGACAGGGCCCTCGTGCCCTGATAGCCGTCGCCGCGGTGGGCGCGCTCGCGCTCACCGGCTGCGGCAACAACGACAAGAAGGAGCCCGAGGGCGGCAAGTCCGCCGGGTCCGGCGCCAGTCAGCCGTCCACCGGGACGCTGAAGCTCCCCAAGCTGGACGGCGAGAAGCTTCAGGTCATAGCGGTGTGGACGGGCGCCGAGGGCGAGAACTTCAAGAAGGTGCTCAAGGAGTTCGAGAAGCGCACCGGGGCGACGGTGAGTTACGTCCCGACCCAGGACGCCATGCTCACGTACCTCGGCTCCAAGATCTCCGGCGGTACGCCGCCGGACGTGGCCCTGCTCCAGCAGCCGGGCGCACTCAAGCAGGCCGTCGAGAAGAAGTGGCTGAAGCCGCTCGACCCCGACACCCAGGCCCAGCTGGACAAGAACTACACCCAGGGCTGGAAGGACATCGCGGCCGTCGGCGGCACCCAGTACGGGGTGTACTACAAGGCCGCCAACAAGTCGCTGGTCTGGTACAACGTCAAGGCCTTCGAGAACGCCGGGGCGAGCGAGCCGAAGACCTGGAAGGACTTCCTGGCGACCGCGGAGACCATCTCGCAGTCGGGTGTCACCCCGGTCTCGGTCGGCGGTTCGGACGGCTGGACGCTCACCGACTGGTTCGAGAACATCTATCTCTCGCAGGCGGGCCCGGAGAAGTACGACCAGCTCGCCAAGCACGAGATCAAATGGACGGACCCGTCCGTGAAGAGCGCGCTGACCACCCTGGGTCAGCTCTTCGGGAACGCCAACTACCTGGTGGGCGGGCAGAAGGGCGCGGTGGGCACCCCGTTCCCCAAGTCCGTGGAGCAGACCTTCACCGGCGGTGACGCGCCCAAGGGTGCGATGGTCTTCGAGGGTGACTTCGTGGCCGTCAACATCGAGCAGGCGAAGGCCAAGCTGGGCACCGACGCCAAGGTGTTCCCCTTCCCGGCGGTCGGCGACAAGTCCCCGGTGGTGACCGGCGGCGACGTCGCGGTGGCGCTGAAGGACACCAAAGCGACCAAGGCGCTGATGACCTACCTGGCCTCCACCGACGCCGCGAGGATCTCGGCCGGTGCGGGCGGCTTCATCTCGCCGAACAAGTCCGTGGACATGTCGGCGTACCCCAACGACACCCTGCGCGACATCGCCAAGGCGTTGATCGGGGCGGGCGACGAGTTCCGCTTCGACATGTCGGACCAGGCACCGCAGTCCTTCGGCGGTACGCCCGGCAAGGGCGAGTGGAAGATCCTCCAGGACTTCCTGCGGAACCCGAAGGACATCGCGGGCACCCAGCAGAAGCTGGAGACCGAAGCGGCCGCGGCGTACAAGAACTGACGCCGTGACTGAAGCCACCGGGGGCGCGGCGCGCGTGACGCCGCCCCCCGCCACCCCGGACAAACGCAAGAGTGTGACAGGCACACGCAAAGCCATCGCGGTCGGCTTCCTGCTGCCCGCGCTGGTGCTGCTGGGCGCGCTCGTGGTCTACCCGATCGGGTTCTCGGTCTACCGCAGCTTCTTCGACAAGTCGGGTTCCGGTTTCGCCGGCTTCGACAACTACGTCAGCCTCTTCACCAGCGACACCATCCTGACCGCGATAAAGAACAATCTGATCTGGGTGGTGGTCGCCCCGACGGTCGCCACCGCGCTGGGTCTGATCTTCGCGGTGCTCACCGAGCGGGTGCGCTGGGGCACGGCGTTCAAGCTGGTGGTCTTCATGCCGATGGCGATCTCGATGCTCGCCTCGGGCATCATCTTCCGGCTGGTGTACGAGCAGGATCCGGACCGGGGCGTCGCCAACGCGGTGTGGGTGGGCGTGCACGACACCTTCGCCGAGTCGTCGGGCTTCCCGAAGGCCCGCCCGCTGCCGGTGCATCCGCTGAAGAAGGCGGACGGCGGGGCGTACGTCACCAAGCAGCCGGTCGAGGTGGGCCGGCAGGTGAATCTGCCGCTGATCGGCGTCGCGCCGGCCCAGATGCCCAAGGACGCGCAGCGCGCGAAGGCTCCGGCCACCGACCCCGGGAAGGTCACCGGCACGGCGTGGCTGGACTTCACCAAGGGCGGTGGCGGCAAGCCGAACTCCATCGATCCCAAGGAGTCGGGCCTCAAGGGCATCAAGATCGAGGCGGTGAAGGACGGCAAGGTGGTGGACTCCACGGAGGCTGCCGCCGACGGTTCCTTCTCGTTGTCGGCGAAGGCCGACGGCGCCGAACTCCGGCTGCCCGCGGGCAACTTCCGCGAGCAGTACAACGGCGTCAACTGGCTGGGTCCCAGTGTGGTGACCCCCGCCATCATCGGGAGTTACGTCTGGATGTGGGCCGGGTTCGCGATGGTGCTGATCGCGGCGGGGCTGGCGAGTCTGCCCAGGGAACTCCTGGAGGCGGCCCGGGTCGACGGGGCGAACGAGTGGCAGGTGTTCCGCCGGATCACCGTGCCGCTGCTCGCACCGGTGCTCGCGGTCGTCCTGGTCACGCTGATGATCAATGTGCTGAAGATCTTCGACCTGGTGTTCATCATCGCGCCGGGCGACTCCCTGGACGACGCGAACGTACTGGCGCTCCAGCTCTACCAGTCGTCGTTCGGTGACGACGCGGACCTGGGCATCGGCAGTGCGATCGCGGTGTTCCTGCTGCTTCTGGTGATCCCGGTGATGCTCTTCAACATCCGTCGCATGCGGAAGGAGCAGGGCCGATGACACTGACCGGTGATGCCGTCAGGGCGAAGCGGTCCCTGCCCGCGCGGATCGCGGCCGCTCTCGGCGGCGGTGTGATGAGGGTCTTTCTGATCCTGGTCGGGCTGTTCTGGCTGATGCCGACGATCGGGCTGCTGATCTCCTCGCTGCGCGACTCCTCGGACATCGCGTCGAGCGGGTGGTGGAAGGTCTTCACCGCTCCCGCCGAGCTGACCCTGAAGAACTACTCGACGATCCTCCAGAACGAGACCGTGCTGGACTCGCTGCTCAGCACCACGCTGATCACCGTGCCCGCCACGGTGCTGGTGGTGGTGATCGGCTCGCTGGCCGGTTATGCCTTCGCGTGGATGGAATTCCCGGGCAGGGACTGGCTGTTCATCCTGGTCGTGGGGCTGCTGGTGGTGCCGGTGCAGGTGGCACTCGTGCCGGTGGCGAAGCTGTTCGGCGTCGTCGGCATCTTCGAGACGACCTTCGGCGTGGTGCTCTTCCACGTCGCGTTCGGGCTGCCCTTCGCGATCTTCCTGCTGCGGAACTTCTTCGCGGAGATCCCGCGCGAACTCCTGGAGGCGGCACGGCTGGACGGGGCCGGCGAGATCCGGCTGTTCACCCGGGTGGTCATGCCGCTGGGCGGGCCCGCGATCGCCTCGCTGGGCATCTTCCAGTTCCTGTGGGTGTGGAACGACATGCTGATCGCGCTGATCTTCGCGGACGCCACCAACCCGCCGATCACCGTGGCGTTGCAGCAGCAGGTCCGGCAGTTCGGCAACAACATCGATGTGCTGGCGCCGGGAGCCTTCGTCTCGATGGTGATCCCGCTGATCGTGTTCTTCGCGTTCCAGAAGCAGTTCGTGTCGGGCGTGATGGCGGGCGCGGTGAAGTAACCCGTCAACAGGGCGCGGCGCCGTTGTCAACTCGGTCGCAGGAAAGGGTGGTTCACCTCCCCGGGGGCGAACCACCCTTTCGGGTAGCCCCCTTGACGGACTTCCCCCGTATGCCGCATCCCGCGTAACCCGTCCGCCCGGTGCGCCGTTGCCGGGCATACGGCCCGCCCGCGCGCCGGGAGCCCCCTCCCGAGTGCGACCGGGGCCGTCACTGCCCGCGACGACCCCATGGATGTGCCGTGCCCCGGTTCAGCGTGATCGTGCCCGCTTTCCAGGTCCAGGAGTACCTGGAGGAGTGCCTGGACTCGGTGTTGACCCAGTCCTTCGACGACTTCGAACTGATCGCGGTGGACGACTGCTCGCCGGACGCCTGCGGCGACCTCATTGACGAGTACGCCGCCCGCGACCCGCGCGTACGCCCGCTGCACCTGGCACAGAACGGCGGCCCGGGCAACGCCCGCAACCTGGGCATGGAGTGCGCCCGGGGCGACTACCTGCTCTTCCTGGACAGCGACGACACCCTGGTTCCCGGCGCCCTCCAGGCGATCTCCGACCGGCTGAAGGAGTCCGACTCCCCGGACGTCCTGGTCTTCGACTACGCCCGTACGTTCTGGAACGGCGAGTCCGTCCGCAACCAGTTCTGCGGCGAACTGCACGAGCAGGGCCCCGCGTCCTTCACCCTCGCCGACCGCCCCGGACTGCTCCGGGTCCTGATGGTCGCCTGGAACAAGGCGTACAGCAGGGAGTTCGTGGAGCGCCAGGGCTTCACCTTCCCGGCCGGCCACTACGAGGACACTCCCTGGACGTACCCGGTCCTGATGTCGGCGGGGTCCCTCACCACCCTCGACGAGGTCTGCGTCCACTACCGCCAGCGCCGCCAGGGCAACATCCCCTCCACCACCTCCGATCAGCACTTCGACCTGTTCGACCAGTACGACCGGGTCTTCGCCTTCCTCGACTCCCGCCCCGCACTGGCCGGCTGGCGTCCGGTGATCTACCGCCGGATGCTCGACCACTTCGGCACCGTCCTCACCAAGCCCGGCCGGCTGCCCCGCGGCAGGCGCGCCGAGTTCTTCCGCCGGGCCCGCGCCCACTGCCGTCGCTACCGCGTCGTGGACGCCACCACCCCGCGCCCCGCGCCCCGCCCCCGCGGAATCGCCGCCCGCAGCGCCGCGGCCCGCAACGCGGCCGCCCGCCGGGCCGCCACCCCCGACGCCGGCACGCCCGACGCCGCCACCTCCAGCTCCACCGGCACCTCCGCCACCTCCGCCTCCTCCGCCACCTCCAGCTCCGACGCCGGGATCTCCGACGCCGCCGCGGCCGACGCCGAAGCCCTGCGCATCGCCGCCGCCAACTCCCCCGCACTGGGCGCCCTGGGCACCCCGCTCACCCCCGCCCTCCCCCGCATCGGCGCCCCCTCGCTCCGCACCCGCCTGCGGCACGCCCTCGTCCGCCTGGGCAGCCACCGCACGTACCGCGCCCTGGCCCTGGCCCAGAACCTGCGCCGCACCACCACCGGCCGCACCGGGTCCGCGCTGCGCACCGTCCGCGCCACGGCCCTGCGGCTGCACTACCGCATCCAGCTGCGACTGCCTGTCCGCGAGGACCAGGCCGTGTTCGCCGCGTACTGGAACCGGGGCTACTCCTGCAACCCGGCGGCCATCGAGGCCAAGGTCCGCGAACTCGCCCCGCATGTCCGGACGTCCTGGATCGCCTCCCCCGCCCACCTGCACACGGTCCCCACCGGAACGCGCAGGCTGCGCCCCGGTTCGGCCGCGTACTGGAGCGCGCTGGCCCGCGCCAAGTACCTGGTGAACAACGTCAACTTCGACCACCGGCTCGTCAAGCGCCCCGGCCAGGTCCTGCTCCAGACCCAGCACGGCACTCCGCTGAAGTCGATGGGCCTCGACCTCCGGGAACGCCCCGCCGCGACCATGGACTTCGACCGGCTGCTCGCGAACACCGACAAGTGGGACTACCTGCTGTCCTCCAACCGCCACTCCTCCCTCGTCTGGGGGCGGGCCTACCCCTCCCCGTACACCACCCTGGAGACCGGCTATCCGCGCAACGACGTCTTCCAGACCGCCACTGCAGACGACGTCGCCCGCATCCGTGAGTCGCTGAACATTCCCGAAGGCTTCACCGCCGTCCTCTACGCTCCGACGCACCGCGACTACCGCCGGACCCAGCGCCTCACGCTCGACCTCGAACGCATCGCCCGGTCCCTCGGGCCCCGGCACGTGCTCCTCACCCGTGCCCACTACTTCGCCAACGGACCGCTGCACCACGCCAGTTCCCACAGCAGCGCACGCATCGTGGATGTCAGCGAATATCACTCGATCGAGTCACTCTGTCTGGCCTCCGACGCCCTGATCACCGACTACTCGTCGCTGATGTTCGACTACGCCAACCTGGACCGCCCGATCGTGCTGCACATCGACGACTGGGAGGCCTACGAGGCGGCCCGCGGCAGCTACTTCGACATCCGCGAGTTCCCGCCCGGCGCGATCGCCCGCAACGACGACGAGCTGATCGACATCTTCCGCACCGGCCACTGGCGCGGCTCCCGCTCGGCGCAGCTGCGCGCCGCGTTCCGGGCGCGGTTCTGCCCGTACGACGACGGGCACGCGGCCGAGCGCGTGGTGCGCCGGGTCTTCCTCGGCCAGACCGAGAGCCTCGCCCGCCCCGTACCACTGGAGGACCGCACCCCCGCCCCGGCCCCCGGCGACGGCCCCGCCTCGTCCTTGCTGCCCTCCCAGCAGGACGCACAGCAGAGTGGGCGCAACTCGGCACAGACGGAGTCCGGCGCGGCGAACGATGCGGCGAGCGAGCTGCTTCCGGCCGAACTTCGCTGAACACCGAGAGGGGCCCGGCGGAACGTCCGCCGGGCCCCTCTCCGTACCCTCTCCGCGCCGAGCTCAAGCGGTGAGCTCAAGCGGTCAGCTCAAGCGGTCAGCTCAAGCGGTGAGCGCCGCGACCGCCGAGTCCGCAAGGTCGTCCAGGTAGGCCCCGTACCCGGCGGGCGGCTCGGTGCGCACGACCACCAGCCGCCAGTACAGCGGCCCGACGACCAGGTCCAGGGCGCGCTCCGGGTCGGACCCCTCGGGCAGCTCACCACGGGCGACGGCCTCCCGTACGACCTGGGCCGCGACCCCGTGCTGCGGGTCGAGCAGGGCGGCCCGGATGGCGCCGGCCAGCTCGGGGTTGCGTACCGCCTCGACCAGCAGATCGGGGACGACCTGGGAGGCGACGGGGTGCCGCAGGGCGTGCAGCAGCACTTCGAGGAGGGTGCGCACGTCGCCGCGCAGCGAGCCGGTCGCGGGCGCGGGCAGCCCGTCGGCGGCGAAGGCGGAGACCAGGTCGAGCACCAGGTGCAGCTTGGAGCGCCAGCGGCGGTAGACGGCCGTCTTGCCGACGCCGGCCCGGCGGGCGATCCCCTCGATGGACATCCGGGCGTAGCCGACGGCCGCCAGCTCGGCGAAGACGGCGCTGCGAATGGCCTCGGTGACGTCCTCACGGAGCACGGCGGCACCGGCGGGGGCGCGCTTGGCGGCCCCGGGAGCGGGGTCGGCGGCGAGTGCGGCTGCGGAAGCGGGGTCCGTGGCGGGTGCGGCCCCGGGAACGGGGTCCGTGGAGACCGCGGGATCGGCGGCGGGCGCGGGGTCGGTGGCCATGCCCGGAATCCTAGCGCCAGGACGGAACGGTTGCGTTTCGACGTCGGTACGCCCTACTGTCGACGCTACGACGATACGGTCCCGTCCCGACGTCGAGACGTCCGTACCCCGGCGAAAGCAGCCTCCGTATGAGCAGCCTCCCCATGAGCGGCCGCGCCTCCCTCCCGCCCGACCTGAGCGCCTACGCCGTCCAGCACGGCCTCACCCTCAGCGGCGCGCGCCCCACGCTCCCCGACTACCTCCGGCAGCTCTGGTCCCGTCGGCACTTCATCAGCGCCTTCGCGACCGCCCGGCTGACCTCGCAGTACAGCGAGGCCAAGCTGGGCCAGCTCTGGCAGGTGCTGACGCCACTGCTGAACGCGGCCGTCTACTACTTCATCTTCGGCGTGCTGATGAACACCAGGGCGGGCGTCGCCGACTACATCCCCTTCCTGGTCACCGGCGTCTTCGTCTGGTCGTTCACGCAGACCACGCTGACCACCGGGGCCCGCTCGGTCAGCGGCAACCTCGGCCTGGTGCGCGCGCTGCACTTCCCACGGGCCTCGCTTCCGGTGTCGTACGCGCTGCTCCAGCTCCAGCAGCTGCTGATCTCGCTCGGGGTGCTCGCGGTGGTACTGGTCTGCTGCGGTCAAGTACCGCGGCCGTCCTGGCTGTTGGCGGCGCCCGCGCTCGCCCTCCAGGCGGTCTTCAGCACCGGTCTCGCACTGGTGCTGGCCCGGCTGACGGCACGCACTCCCGACCTGGCGCAGCTGCTGCCGTTCCTGCTGCGGACGTGGATGTACGCGTCCGGGGTGATGTGGAGCATGGCCCACCTCCTGAAGGCAGGCACCGTCCCCGACGGCGTACGGCTGCTCCTGGAGTGCAATCCGATGGCCGTCTACATCGGGCTGATGCGGTACGCCCTGATCGACAGCTACGGCACGGCCTCTCTGCCGCCGCACGTCTGGGCGCTGGCACTCGGCTGGGCACTGGTCGCGGGCATCGGCGGACTCATTCACTTCTGGCAGGCGGAGGAGAGGTACGGACGTGGCTGAGCAGCAGCTGACGAGGACGCCGCAGGCGGAGCGGACCGGCGAGCCGAGGCACGACACCGGGCAGAGGCACCGCACCGTGCGGAGCACCCGGCCGGCCGAAGCCCCCACCGTCGTCGTCGACGACCTCCACCTCACCTACCGGGTGCATACCGCGGGTTCCGGCCGGGGCGGCGCCGTCGCGGCGCTGCGCCGGATCGCCTCCCGGGCTCCGTCGCCCTCGGTGCGCGAGGTGCACGCCGTCAGGGGCGTCAGCTTCGTCGCGCGCAAGGGCGAGGCGATCGGCCTGATCGGCTCCAACGGATCCGGCAAGTCAACCCTGCTCAAGGCGATCGCGGGGCTCCTCCCCGCCGACCGGGGCCGCGTCTTCACCCGGGGCCAGCCCTCGCTGCTCGGTGTGAACGCCGCCCTGCTCAACGACCTGACGGGCGAACGCAACGTCGTCCTCGGCGCCCTCGCCATGGGCATGTCCCGCGAAGAGATCCGGGAGCGCTACGACGGCATCGTCGACTTCTCCGGCATCAACGACAAGGGCGACTTCGTCTCGCTCCCCATGCGGACGTACTCCTCGGGCATGGCCGCCCGCCTCAAGTTCGCCATCGCCGCCGCCAAGTCGCACGAGGTGCTGCTGATCGACGAGGCGCTCTCGACCGGTGACGCGAGTTTCCAGCGCCGCAGCCGTGAGCGGATCGCCGAGCTGCGTGCGGAGGCGGGCACCGTGTTCCTGGTCAGCCACCACCACCGGACCATCACCGAGACCTGTGACCGGGCGCTGTGGCTGGAGTCGGGAACGCTGCGGATGGACGGACCGGCCGAGGAGGTGGTGGCGGCGTACGAGGCCGCGTCGGGCGCACGCGGTTAGGCGGCGGGCCGCGGGGAGAGCTCGCCGGCCCCCGGACGGAGCTCGCGGCCCCCGGACAGAGCCCGCCGGCCCCCGGAGAGGGACTGCCGGCCCCCGCCCGTAAACCCGGTGTTGACGTAATGCACCGCATCGACGACTTAAGATCCCGGCGATGACGCCCCCGCACCTCGCCCCCAGCACCCCGGCCGCCGCCTCCCCGGCCCCCGGGCCCCCTCGCCGCCCCCTGCTCGGACGCCCCGCCGTCGCCCTGGCCGCCGTCTGGTGCGTCACCCGGCTCCTCCAAGTCGCCCTGGTGAGCGACTTCTTCGGGCAGATCGGGGACGAGATCAACGGGGAGGTGCACCGGATCTACTTCCACTGGTACGAGCAGCTGGTCACCGGCGTATTCCCGCTGGACGACGTGATGTGGCAGTACCCGCCGGGCGCCGCGCTGGTCATCCTCTCCCCCGCCCTGCTCCCCGGCCTCAGCTATTTCCAGGCGTTCGTGGTCCTGACCCTGCTGGTCGACGCCCTCGTCGCCTGCGCCCTGACCAGAGCGGGCCGCGAAACCACCGGCACCACAGAAACCACCGGCCGCACGGAGTCCACCGGCCGCACGGAATCCGCCAGCACCGCCCGAAGCCGGGCCGGCGCCTGGGTCTGGGTCGGCGGGCTGCCCGTCCTGATGCATGTCCCGCTGGTCCGTTACGACGTCCAGGTCACCGCACTCTCCGTCCTCTCCCTCCTCGCCCTGCTGGCCGCCCGCACCAGCCGCCGCCCCGGCCGCACCGCCGCGCTCGGTGGCGCCCTGGCCGCGGTCGGCGCCCTGGTGAAGGTGTGGCCCGTGCTGGCGCTGCTGGGCACGCCCCGGGGGCGTACCACCAGAGCCGCCTGGACCTCGGCGCTCACCAGCGCCGTCGTCCTCCTGGGAGTTCTGGCACTGGCCTTCTCGCACACCTTCGACTTTCTGCGCCAGCAGGGGAACCGGGGCGTCCAGATCGAGTCCATTGGCGGCACCCTGCTGTCGCTGGCCCGGCTGCTGGAGCTGCCGGACCCCGGGGCGTACCAGGTCGAATACCGTTACGGCGCGATGGAGTTCGTGGGGCCCCACGTGCCGGCCCTCGCCACCGCCTCGCTGCTGCTGACCGGCCTCGCCTTCTGCTGGCTACTGATCTGGCGGGTGCGGGCGCGGAGTTGGAACGCGGCGACGGTGTGCGACGCCGCGCTGTGTGCGGTGCTGCTGTTCGTGGTCACCAGCCGGGTCATCAGTCCGCAGTACATGGTGTGGCTGATCGGGCTGTCCGCCGTGTGCGCGAGCGTGCGGGCGACGACCCAACGCCAGGTGGTCCGGCTGCTGTTGGCGGCCGCCGTTGTCAGTACCCTCGCCTACCCTCTGGCGTACGGACAGGTGACCGCCGGCACCTGGTACGGCTTCCTGCTCATGCTCGTCCGCAATGGACTCCTTCTGACCGCAGCGGTGCTGTCCTGCCGCCGCCTCTGGGTCTCCTCGGTGGCCACGCGCGGCACACGGTAGGCTCCCCTCCGCCGAACCACGGGGGCAGCAGGGGGAATTGCCATGCGGAACGCGGAGCGCGGAACCGCCGGACGGGCGACCGGCGGCACAGCACTGAGGCCACTGCGCGCGGACGACCCGCGCGAGATCGCCGGTTACGCCCTGGAGGCGCGGATCGGCGAGGGCGGCATGGGCACCGTCTTCCTGACCCGCACCCGGGGCAACCAGCCCGTCGCCCTCAAGCTGATCCGCCGGGAGTACGCCGACAGCGCGGAGTTCCGGCAGCGGTTCGCCCGCGAGGTGACGGTGTCGCGCCAGGTGCACGGCTATCACATCGTGCCGGTCGTGGACCACGACAGCGGCAACCCCGCCGTCCGGGGCGGGAGTACGTCCGGCCACGACGGGAGTACGTCCGGGCAGGGCGCGAGTAGGTCCCCCTGGCTGGCCACCCGTTTCGTCCCCGGCATCCCACTGGACGACGCCCTCGACGCCTACGGACCGCTGCCCACCGCGACCGTGCTGCAACTGCTGTGCTGCGCCGCCCGCGCCCTCGACGCGATCCACAGCGCCGGAGTCATCCACCGGGACGTCAAGCCGGGCAATCTGCTGCTGGCCTCCGACGGCCCCTGGATGCTCGACTTCGGCATCGCGCGCGCCGCGGGTGCGCTCACCCTCACCACGGTGGGACGCCTGGTCGGCACCCCGAAGTACATGTCCCCGGAGCACGCCCTGGGCCGCCGGCTGACGCCCGCCGCCGATGTGTTCGCCCTTGGCCTGATCGGCGCGCTCGCGGCCACCGGGGAGCACCCGTACGGGCGCGGTCACGGTCTCGCCGTCGCCGCCAGGATCGCCGGCACCGACCGTGAGCCCCCGGACCTGGGCGCCGTTCCGGAGCCGCTGCGCGAGATCGTGCGCCGGTGCCTGGCCGCCGCTGCCGCGGACCGCCCGTCCGCCGCCGAAGTGGCCGAAAGCTGCCGTACGGCGGCCGGGCACGACGTACGGGACTTCAAGGAGTGGCTGCCCGCGCCGGTGGCCGCCGACGTACGGGAGAGGGAGGCCGCCGTGTCGCCCGACCGCAGGGCGGCCCTCGCGGACGCGCCGACGGTGACCGCGCCGGGCCCGCGCCTCGCACCCGGTCTGCCCGCGCTGCCGCCGACGGTGCCGATGACCATGCGGGATCCCCATGCGGACGAGTGGTCGCGCCGGGTCCGACGTACCCCCTGACCTGCCCCTTCCTCAGCTTTCGCCACGCACGCGCACCCCGTGCCCGCACCCGCGCTCGTACCTGTGGCCGTACTCGCGCCCGCCGCGTGGCGGCCCCACTTTCGTCCCCACCGCTCCACGACCCGGGAGGCTCCCCATCAGTAACTCCGTCGGCGACATCCTCAGCCCGCTCGGGCCGGAGGACCCGCGCGAGACCGCCGGGTACCACCTCCTCGCCCGTATCGGCGAGGGCGGCATGGGCACCGTCTATCTCTCGCACACCCGTGGCAACCAGCCCGTCGCCCTGAAGGTCATCCGCCGCGAGTACGGCCAGAACCCGGACTTCCGGCGCCGTTTCGAGCAGGAGGTGCAGGCCGCCCGCCGGGTGCAGGGCTACCACATCGTGCCGGTCGTCGATCATGACACCAGTGGTACGCAGCCGTGGCTGGCCAGCAGTTTCGTGCCCGGGCTCGCCCTGCACGAGGTGCTCGGCCACTTCGGTCCGCTGCCCGAGGCGGCCGTCTTCCAGCTGGTCGGCTGCACGGCGCTCGCGCTGTCCTCGATCCACGCCGCCGGGGTGGTGCACCGCGACCTCAAGCCGTCGAACATCCTGATCGGCTCGGGCGGCCCCTTCGTCATCGACTTCGGCATCGCGCGCGCCGCCGACGCCACCCAGCTCACCGCGAGCGGCGGACTGATCGGCACCCCGCAGTACATGTCGCCCGAGCACGCGCTCGGTGAGCAGGTCGGCCCGGCCAGCGACATCTTCTCGCTCGGGCTGATCGCGGCGGTCGCCGCCACCGGCCGCCACCCGTTCGGTGACGGCGGGGCCATCACGGTCGCCGCGCAGATCGCCAACACCGGCCACCGGCCGCCGGACCTCAGCGGCTACCCGGACAACCTGCGCCCGCTCCTGGAACGCTGCCTGACGGCGGACGCCGCGGACCGCATCACTCCGGCCGAACTGATGCCGCTGTGCGAGCAGTTGGCGGGCCGCCCGCTGCGCGAGTTCGCCGACTGGCTGCCGGAGCCGGTCACCGAGGAGATCGTACGGAGGGAACAGACGGCTCAGTACGCGGCCCAGCAGGCGCAGACAGCACAGGCGGCGCAGGCCGCCCAAGCGGCTCGGGCGGCTCAGGAGGCCGCCCAGTCCGTGCAGTCGGCGCAGAGCGCGGCCCACGCGGCGCAGGCTGCCCAGCAGCCCCCCGTACCCCAGCAGCCCCCGCAGGCGCCGCAGGGCCCGCCCACGCACCCGCCCACGCAGCCTCCGTACGCCCAGCCCCTTCCCACCCAGATGCCGGGCCATCCGCCCCAGCAGACCGACCGGACCGCCCAGTTCGGAGCGGTCGGCCATCCGCCGACGTACCAGAACACCCAGGGGCCCCAGGGAAGCCAGGAGAACCAGGGGCCTCAGGGAAACCAGTACACCCAGGGCACTCCCACCTTCGCCCCCGGGGCGCACCAGCCGACCGCGCCGGGCACCCACCCCACGCCCGCCCCCGCGAAGAAGCCCGGGAAGGCGAAGAAGATCCTGCTCGCCGCCGCCCTGGTGGTGGCGATCGGTGCGGGCGCCGGTGCTGCCGTGTACTTCATGGGCAACAAGGACGCGGACAAGGGCAGCACCGCGAGCGACAAGCCCGCCTCCACTCCCAGCGCCACCCAGGAGTCCACCCCCTCCGAGGACGCCACCACGCCCGCCCCCGACGCACCCGCCTCGGACGAGGGCGGGACGCCGACCCCGGCGCCGCCGGAGACCGCGACGTACACCGAGATCTTCAAGAACAAGCCGTTGACGCTGCGCACTCCGAACTCGCTGTCCAGCACCGATGTGGACTTCGACCTTCCGAAGACCATCGTCTCCGGCTCGATGGAATCCGACGTGCGGGACCTGACCGTCCGGGACTCGGAGTGGGACTTCGCCTCCACGATGGGCAAGAGCGCGGGCGTCACCGCCAAGGAGTGCCGTACCGGCGCCGAGACCAACGCGCTGCCCGATTCGATCGGCCCCCGGGAGTTCGGCGAGCGCGGCTCGGTGCCCAAGGGCACCC
Source organism: Streptomyces sp. NPDC051561 (assembly GCF_044454195.1). Lineage (NCBI taxonomy): Bacteria > Bacillati > Actinomycetota > Actinomycetes > Kitasatosporales > Streptomycetaceae > Streptomyces > Streptomyces sp. NPDC051561. The sequence goes on from NZ_JBITDM010000022.1 coordinate 125,365, forward strand.
GGCTGTGCATGGTCACCACGGACGGCAACCTCGCCCTGTACGAGATCACCACGATCACGCCGGCCAGTGAATCCTCGGACGTGCCGACGGTGGTCGGGAACCTGACGCTCTGGAAGATCAGCCAGTAGTCGTGCCGTAGTCGTCTTCGCCAGCGCCTCCGCGGGCGCCTGCGATACGCCGAAGGGGCGCCCACCGCGTGCAGCGGTGGGCGCCCCTTCTCCGGTACGTCAGACCCTGTTGCGCAGCAGCGTGCGCATCGTCCGCATCGCCACCGACAGGTTCGCCAGGTCGAAGTCGTCCGAGCCCTGGATCTCCTCCAGGGTGCTGCGGGCACGGCCGAGGAGGGCCGCGTTCTTCTCCTCCCAGGCCTTGTAGCGCTGCTCCGGGGTGGAGCCGCCGTTGCCGGTGGACAGCACGTCCTGGGTCAGGCCGGCGTGCGCCGCGTACAGGTCCTCGCGGATCGACGCGCGGGCCATGGACTGCCAGCGGTCGGCACGCGGCAGCTCGATGATGCGGTCCATCAGCTGGGTGATGCCGAGCCGGTCACCGAGGTCGAAGTACACCTCGGCGACGTCCATCGGGTCCTTCTCGATGCGCTCCGCGATGGCGACCACGTCGAGCGCGGGGAAGGCCGAGGAGAAGCCCGCCACGCGCAGCGCCAGGTCCTCCGGCACGCCCGCCGCGGTCAGCTCCTCCAGGATGCCCTGGTACCACTCCAGGTCGGCGCCGCGGAGCAGCTTGGGCAGGTCGGCCCAGACCTGCGCCACGCCCGCGCTGAAGAACTCGATCGTCTCACCGATCTCCAGCGGCTGCGGGCGGTTGCCGAGCAGCCAGCGGGTGCCGCGCTCGACCAGCCGGCGCGAGTGCAGCCGGATACGGGTCTGGATGTCGGCGGACACCTTGTTGTCGAGCGCCTCGACCGCGTCCCAGACCTCGCTCAGGCCGAAGATCGAGCGGGCCGCGAACTGTGCCCGCACGACCTCCTCGATGGACGCGCCGGTCTCTTCGCGCAGGCGGTGCAGGAAGGTCGAACCACCGGTGTTCACGGTGTCGTTGACCAGCACCGTGGTGATGATCTCCCGGCGCAGCGCGTGCGCGTCGATCTGCTCGCCGAACTGCTCCCGCAGGGGTGCGGGGAAGTAGTCGTGCAGCAGGGTGCGCAGGTGCGGGTCGTCCGGGAGGCCGCCGGAGATCAGCTCGTCGGCGACGGTGATCTTCGTGTACGCCAGCAGGACCGCCAGCTCGGGCTGCGAGAGGCCCTTGCCGTTGTTGAGGAGTTCGCGGATCTGGCGGTCGTTGGGGAGGAACTCCAGCGCCCGGTCCAGGTGTCCGTCCCGGGAGAGCCGGCGCATGAAGCGCTGGTGGGCGTGGAGCAGCGAGGAGGACTGGGCGACCGCGTTGGCCAGTGCGGTGTTCTGCGCGTAGTTGTTGCGCAGCACCAGGGTGCCGACCTCGTCGGTCATCTCCGCCAGCAGCTTGTTGCGCTGCTTGACGGTCATGTCTCCGTCGGTGACCAGGGCGTTCAGCAGGATCTTGATGTTCACCTCGTGGTCGGAGGTGTCCACGCCGGCGCTGTTGTCGATCGCGTCGGTGTTGATCCGGCCGCCGGTGCGGGCGAACTCGATGCGGCCGAGCTGGGTGGCGCCCAGGTTGCCGCCCTCGCCGACGACCTTGACCCGCAGGTCGTCGCCGTTGACGCGGATCGCGTCGTTCGCCTTGTCGCCGACGTCCGCGTTGGTCTCGACGGTCGACTTCACATACGTACCGATGCCGCCGTTCCACAGCAGGTCGACCGGCGCCTTGAGGATGGCCTGCATCAGGTCGGCGGGGGTCATCTTGGCGGTGCCGGGCGCCAGGCCGAGGGCCTCGCGCATCGCGGCGTTCAGCGGGATGGACTTGGCGCTGCGCGGGTGGATGCCACCGCCCGGGGAGAGCAGCTCGGTGTTGTAGTCGGCCCAGGAGCTGCGGGGCAGCTCGAAGAGGCGGCGGCGCTCGGCGTAGGAGAGGGCCGCGTCCGGGGTGGGGTCGATGAAGATGTGCCGGTGGTCGAAGGCGGCGACCAGGCGGATGTGCTCGGAGAGCAGCATGCCGTTGCCGAAGACGTCACCGGACATGTCGCCGACGCCGACGACGGTGAAGTCCTCGGACTGCGAGTCGTGGCCGAGCTCCCGGAAGTGCCGCTTCACGGACTCCCAGGCGCCGCGGGCGGTGATGCCCATGCCCTTGTGGTCGTAGCCGACCGAGCCGCCGGAGGCGAAGGCGTCACCGAGCCAGAAGTCGTAGGCGATCGCGATCTCGTTGGCGATGTCGGAGAAGGTCGCGGTGCCCTTGTCGGCCGCCACCACGAGGTAGGTGTCGTCCTCGTCGTGCCGTACGACGTCCTTGGGGTGGACGACCTCGCCCGCCACCATGTTGTCGGTGATGTCGAGCAGCGCCGAGATGAAGGTGCGGTACGAGGCGATGCCCTCGGCCAGCCAGGCGTCGCGGTCCACCGTCGGGTCGGGGAGGTTCTTGGCGACGAAGCCGCCCTTGGCGCCCACCGGCACGATGACGGTGTTCTTCACCATCTGCGCCTTGACCAGGCCGAGCACCTCGGTACGGAAGTCCTCGCGCCGGTCCGACCAGCGCAGACCGCCGCGCGCGACCTTGCCGAAGCGCAGGTGCACACCCTCGACGCGGGGCGAGTAGACCCAGATCTCGTACGCCGGGCGGGGCGCCGGGAGGTCGGGGATGGCCTGCGGGTCGAACTTCATCGAGACGTAGGCGTGCGGCGTGCCGCTCGCGGCCTTCTGGCCCCCGCTGTCCCTTCCCTCGCTGGCGCTCTGGAAGAAGTTGGTGCGCAGCGTGGCCTTGATGACGGTCAGGAAGGAGCGCAGGATGCGGTCCTCGTCGAGCGAGGCGACCTGGTCGAGCGCCCCGTCGAGCTCTTCGAGCAGCCCGTCGGTGAGTTCGGTGCCCGCCTTCTGACGGCCCGGCGACATCCGCGCCTCGAAGAGCGAGACCAGCAGCCGGGTGGTGTGGACGTTGGTACGGAGGGTTTCCTCCATGTAGTCCTGGCTGAACATCGCACCGGCCTGGCGCAGGTACTTGGCGTACGCGCGCAGCACCACCGCCTGCCGCCAGGTGAGACCGGCGCCGAGCACCAGGGAGTTGAAGCCGTCGTTCTCGGCGGCGCCGGTCCAGACCGCCGCGAAGGCGTCCTGGAAGCGCTCGCGGGCGTCGTCACCGAGGTAGTCGGAGCCGTTCGCACCCGGGTTCTGCGGCATCCGCAGGCCGAAGTCGTAGATCCACGCGTGGGTGCGGTCGGTGCAGCGCAGCTCGTAGGGGCGCTCGTCGACGACCTCCACCCCCAGGCGCTGGAGGACCGGGAGCACGGCGGACAGGGAGACCTGGTCGCCGGTGCGGTAGATCTTGAAGCGGCGCTCGCCGGGGGCGGCGCCCACCGGCTCGTACAGGCTGAGCGCGAACTCCTTGCCGCCCTTGCCGAGCTGCTCCAGGTGGAGCAGGTCGGCGACGGCGGAGCGCGGCGAGTGGTCGGCCTTGTAGCCCTCGGGGAAGGCGTGGGCGTACCGGCGCTGGAGTTCGGCGGCACGCTCCTCGCCGAGTTCGGCGTTGAGCGCTTCGCCGAAGCCGTCGGCCCAGGAGCGGGCGGCCTCCGCGAGGCGGGCCTCGATGCGCTCGACGTCGGCGTCGGTGAGCTCGGTCAGCTCGGTGCCGCGCTCGACGCGGACCACGAAGTGCAGACGGGAGAGGATCGACTCGGTGTTCCACGCGGTGAAGTCGACGCTGGTGCCGCCGAGTTCCTCCTTGAGGATGTCGATCAGGCGCAGCCGTACGCCCGTGGTGTACCGGTCGCGGGGCAGGTAGACGATGGCCGAGTAGTAGCGGCCGTACTCGTCCTGGCGCAGGTAGAGCCGCAGCCGGCGGCGCTCCTGGAGGTACAGCACCGAGGTGACGACCGAGCGGAGCTGGTCGACCGGGGTCTGGAACAGCTCGTCGCGCGGGTAGGTCTCCAGGATCTGGAGGAGGTCGCGGCCGTCGTGGCTGTTGGGCGTGAAGCCGGCGCCCTGGAGCACTTCGGCGACCTTGCGCCGGATGACCGGAACCCGTCGTACCGACTCGGTGTACGCGGCGGAGGAGAACAGGCCGAGGAAGCGGCGCTCACCCACCACGTTGCCCTCGGCGTCGAACTTCTTGACGCCGACGTAGTCGAGATAGGAGGGGCGGTGCACGGTGGCGCGGCTGTTCGCCTTGGTCAGCACCAGCAGCTTGTGCTCGCGCGCCTTTGCGCGGGCGTCGGCCGGGAGGCGGCTGAACGAGGGCGAGACGGGGTGCGTCTCGTCGTCCTCGTGGTGCTGCGGGTCGGAGCGCAGGACACCGAGACCGGTGCCGGGGACGGCGGCGAGGGAGTCCTCGCCGGTCAGCTCGTACTCGCGGTAGCCGAGGAAGGTGAAGTGGTCGGCGGCCAGCCACTGGAGCAGCTCGCGGGCCTCGTCGACCTCTTGGTCCGAGAGGTCGCTGGCCTTGGGCTCGCCCGGCAGCTCGTCCGCGATGCGCAACGCGCTGTCGCGCATCTTCTCCCAGTCCTCGACGGCCTCACGGACGTCGGAGAGGACCCGGAGCAGGTCCTGGGAGATCTGCTTGAGGTCGGCGCGGTCGGTCTCGCGGTCCATTTCGACATGGATCCACGACTCGACGATCGCGTCGTGCGGCAGCTCGCCGGTGATCTGCTTGGAGAGCACCTCGATGAGCTTGCCGGTCACATCACGGCGCACCAGCACCTGCGGGTGGATGACCACGTGGATGCCGCGGCCCTGCCGGGACAGTTCGTTGGTCACCGAGTCCACGAGGAAGGGCATGTCGTCGGTCACTACTTCGACGACCGAGTGGCTGCACGTCCACCCGTTCTCCTCGACGGTCGGGGTGTGCACCCTCACCCGCGCCGTGCCCTGCGGGCGGTTCGCCGCGAGCCGGTAGTGCGAGAGGGCCGCGCCGTAGACGTCGACCGGGTCGCGGTCGCCGAGGTCCTCCGGGGCGGTGTGCAGGTAGTAGCGCTGGAGGTACGCGAGTAGGGCGTCCTGGTCGGGCGCCCCTTCACTCTCGGACCCAGTCGGAAGGTGTCCCCCCGCCGGGCTGTTCTCAGCTACCCGGGCTGCCCGCGTGAGCAGCTCGGCCTTGGCTTCGTCCAGCTTGGTCTGCATGTCCTCGGCTCCTGTCGCGCGCCGTTGCGTGACGTAGGTGGTGAAGAAAAACGGCACAACGCCACGACGCGGTGTTTCCGGTCGCTGTCGACGTTATGCCGCGATTGGAGATCCCCGTGACTTTATTGGCCATGTTCGGCAACGGGTCCGGGTTCGGAAAACCAGCGTGGGCCCGGGCACGGTAGTGCGCCGGGCGAAGGCCGGGGGCTGCACCGCCCCCGAGGCGTATCGCGCTGATCACTGCCCCAGGCTATCCCCACTGGGCCGGGAGTCGTTATTCGCCTGCTGTTGTCCATCTCGCGCAGAACCTCGACGTTTCGTCCATTTCCACCGCAGGGGCCTCGCGCGCCACGGCCCCCCACTCCCTCAGCCCACCATCTCCTCCGCCACCCTCACCGCCTCCCCCAGCGAATCCACCACCGGCACCCCCACCGCCCTCAACGCCTCGCGACTGTGCGACCCCCCGGTGTACAACACCGCCCCCGCCCCCACATGCCGCGCCGCCAGCGCATCATCGACCGCGTCCCCGATCACCACGACCCGCCCCGGCTCAACCCCGTCCAGCCCCGCCAGGTGCCGCACCATGTGCTCTGCCTTGGTCCCGCCCGAGGGGCCCACCCGTCCGTCCACCCGCACGAAGTGCCGCTCGATCCCGTACGACCGCACCACCGGCACCAGTTCGTCATGCCCGTACATACTCAGCAGCGACTGGCTCCGCCCGCCCGCGCCCCACCCGGTGAGCAGCTCCTCCACGCCCTCCGTCAGGCCGCACGCCGCCCGCAGCTCGACGTAGTGCCGGTGGAAGGCGTCGTCCATGACGAGCCACTCCTCCGCGGTGGGAAGACGGCCCATCATCCGCTCGTAGAAGCGCGGTATCGGTATGCAGTACATCTCCCGGTACCGCTCCGCGGTGATCGGCTCCAGGCCCACCTCCGCGAAAGCCGCGTTGCTCGCCCCCACGACCGCTTCGATGTCGTCGAGCAGCGTGCCGTTCCAGTCCCACACCAAGTGCGTCCTCATGAAAGAACGGTACCCACGAGGTCTGACAACCCAACGGGAGAGCCCCCTGCCCCCTGCCGGCCCCCAGCCGGTATCCCGCTCGACCCGCCGCCCGCTCAGCTGATCAGCAGCTCAGCCGATCAGCCCCGGAATCTCCTGCACCCCGAACCACAACAGCTCGTGGTCCTCCGCCCCGTCCACCGTGAACTGCGCATCGTCGTCCCCGAGATCGGCCGCCCCCAGCGCCGCCGCCGCAGCCGTCACGTCCGCACCGGCGTCGTCCGCGTCCGCATGCACCGCCCCGGCCTTCTTCAGCGATACGGCACCCTCGACCCGCACCTCACCGATCGCCCCGGCGTCCATCCCCCGCCCGTCAGGATCGGCCGTCACCACATCGTCCGGCACGTCCACCGCGAGCACGATCCGGCGCCGCTCGGCCGCCGGGTCCCCGGCGATCAGCCGCAGCGAGGCCGCCGCCGCGCGCCCCAGCGCCGCGTACTCCAGCTCCTCGATGTCGTCCGAGACGTACCACTCGCGCAGCCCCGGCGTCACCGCGTAGGCGACCAGCGGTCCGGGGGCCAGCTCGCCGGCCTTGTACGCCGCTGCGAGACCGGGAAGGGTCAGGGGTACGTAGACGCGCATGGCTGTCGCTTTCCTCGTCGGACGTGGGTTTTCGCCTGATCGAGCCGGTGCCGATCCCGGTGGCGAACCACCGGAAACAATCCTCGCCAGGGCCACAAGGATACGTTCCGGGTCCCCCATCGGGGCGGCGGTACCCCTCCAGGCTCCGTCCACCCCACGCCGCACGCCCCCCACGTCCGTACCCGCAGCCCCTGACCCCGGCCACCCTGATAGGTGAATCTCCGCCCCGCTCCCCGCCGCCCCGCGCGCCCCTTGCCGCCGCACGCCAAGCCCCCGTACAAGATCCCCATCGGAAAGTTACTGCCCGGTACTACACCGGCACGGCAGAGCGGGGCGCTCACGATGCACAGCACGCAGACGCAGACCCGGCCCGGCACCACCCGGCCCGGCACCACCCGCCGCGACCCCAGGACCCCCGGCGCGGGACGGCCCGCCGCCACCGGCCCCCACAGCACGGCCACCCGCACCACCGCCACCCGCACCCCGGCCCTCCGGCCGCCCCGCGCCCCCGCACCACTGCACCACCAGTTCGCCGTCCGCCTGCTGGCCGTACTCAGCGGCGAGCGCCCGGCGATCAGCATGCTGAACCAGATGATCGGCGAGGCCTACGACCAACTGGTACTGCTGGCCCCGCGGACCCCGTTCCGCACCCGGGGCATGCGCCCCGTTGTCCGCAAGTGCGGCAGCTTCCAGCCCCGCCCCGATGTGATCGAGGCGTTCGCCATGATCGGCGCGGGCCCGCAGCTCCGCGCCATGGCCTTCCGCCTGGAGATGCACGCCGACCAGCGCTGGCGCTGCACCGCCGTCGACCTCGGCGGCGAACGGGTCGGCGCCCCGGCCGGCGTCTGAAACACGTCCGGGAACCGGCGTCTGAAACACGACCGGGAACACGTCCGGGCGCGCACCCCCTGAGGGATGCGCGCCCGGACCGTCGTACCGGATCACCGGCCGCAAGCCATAACGACCTCGGGGGCAGAAGCGCGCGGGCTCCCGAGGTCGTAAGCCGCCGGCCGTGGAGCGACCGCCTACTTCTTGTTGCGGCGACGCCCCGCCGTCTTCTGCGCCTTGCGACGCTCCGCCCGCGTCATCCCGTCCGACTCGGACCGCGTCGGCCCGTCCGCCGAGGTGTCGAAGTCACCCTCGACGATGCCGCCCTCACCGTCCACGGTCGGCGCCGAGAAGTGCAGCCGGTCGGGCCGCTGCGGCGCGTCCAGACCCTTGGCGTGGATCTCCGGACGGCTCTGCGAAGCAGCGGGAACCGCGTCCTCCTTGGTCATCGACAGACCTGCGGAGTCCTGCACCACAACCTCCTCGACCTGCTGCTCGACCTGGACCTCCAGGTTGAACAGGTAGCCGACGGACTCCTCCTTGATGCCGTCCATCATGGCGTTGAACATGTCGAAGCCCTCGCGCTGGTACTCGACCAGCGGGTCCTTCTGCGCCATGGCCCGCAGGCCGATGCCCTCCTGGAGGTAGTCCATCTCGTAGAGGTGCTCGCGCCACTTGCGGTCCAGCACCGAGAGCACCACACGGCGCTCCAGCTCGCGCATGATGTCCGAGCCGAGCTGCGTCTCGCGGTCCTCGTACTGGGCGTAGATGTCGTCCTTGACGGACTCCGAGATGAACTCGGCGGTGATGCCCGCACGGTCGCCCGCGGCGTCCTCCAGGTCCTCCACCGTGATCTTCACCGGGTAGAGCTGCTTGAACGCGCCCCACAGGCGGTCCAGGTCCCACTCCTCGGAGAAGCCCTCGACCGTCTCCGCCTGGATGTAGGCGTCGATGGTGTCGTCCATGAAGTGCCGGATCTGCTCCTGGAGGTCCTCGCCCTTCAGAACGCGGCGGCGCTCGCCGTAGATGACCTCGCGCTGCCGGTTGAGCACCTCGTCGTACTTCAGGACGTTCTTACGCGTCTCGAAGTTCTGCTGCTCGACCTGCGACTGCGCGGACGCGATCGCCCGCGTCACCATCTTGTTCTCGATCGGTACGTCGTCGGGAACGTTGGCCATCGCCATCACGCGCTCGACCATCGCCGCCTTGAACAGACGCATCAGGTCGTCGCCCAGCGACAGGTAGAACCGGGACTCGCCCGGGTCGCCCTGACGGCCGGAACGACCGCGCAGCTGGTTGTCGATACGGCGCGACTCGTGGCGCTCGGTGCCCAGCACATAGAGCCCGCCGAGCTCCTTGACCTCGTCGTGCTCCGCCTTGACGGCCGCCTCGGCACGCTCCAGGGCCGCGGGCAGCGCTGCCGCCCACTCCTCGATGTGCTCCTCCGGGTCCAGACCCTGCTGGCGCAGGTCGGCCTCGGCGAGGTCGTCCGGGTTGCCGCCGAGCTTGATGTCGGTACCACGGCCGGCCATGTTGGTGGCGACGGTGACGGCGCCCTTGCGGCCGGCCTGGGCGATGATCGGCGCCTCACGGTCGTGCTGCTTGGCGTTGAGCACCTCGTGCTGCACCCCGCGCTTGGCGAGCTGCTGGGAGAGGTACTCGGACTTCTCGACCGAGGTGGTGCCGACCAGGATCGGCTGGCCCTTCTCGTGCTTCTCCGCGATGTCGTCGACGACCGCGGCGAACTTGGCGACCTCGGTGCGGTAGATCAGGTCCGACTGGTCGATGCGGACCATGTCCCGGTTGGTCGGGATCGGCACGACGCCCAGCTTGTAGATCTGGTGGAACTCGGCGGCCTCGGTCATCGCCGTACCGGTCATGCCGGACAGGCCGTCGTACAGGCGGAAGAAGTTCTGCAGGGTGATCGTGGCGAGGGTCTGGTTCTCGTCCTTGATGTCCACCCCTTCCTTCGCCTCGATCGCCTGGTGCATGCCCTCGTTGTAGCGGCGACCTGCGAGCACACGACCGGTGTGCTCGTCGACGATCATGACTTCGCCGTCGATGACGACGTAGTCCTTGTCCTTCTTGAAGAGTTCCTTGGCCTTGATGGCGTTGTTGAGGTAACCGACGAGCGGGGTGTTGACCGACTCGTAGAGGTTGTCGATGCCCAGCCAGTCCTCGACCTTGGCGACGCCCGGCTCGTGGATGGCGACGGTGCGCTTCTTCTCGTCGACCTCGTAGTCGCCGGTCTCCTCGATGCCCTTGAGCGGGTTGCCCGGCTCGCCCTTCGTCAGGCGGGTGACCAGCTTGGCGAAGTCGCCGTACCACTTGGTGGCCTGATCGGCGGGGCCGGAGATGATCAGCGGCGTACGGGCCTCGTCGACCAGGATCGAGTCGACCTCGTCGACGATCGCGAAGTTGTGACCGCGCTGGACGAGCTCGTCCTGCGACCAGGCCATGTTGTCGCGGAGGTAGTCGAAGCCGAACTCGTTGTTCGTGCCGTACGTGATGTCGCAGGCGTACTGCGCGCGGCGCTCGGCGGGCGACATGTTGGCGATGATGCAGCCGATGGTCAGGCCAAGGAACTTGTGCACCCGGCCCATCAGCTCGGAGTCGCGCTCCGCCAGGTAGTCGTTGGTGGTGATCAGGTGCACGCCCTTGCCGGACAGTGCGTTGAGGTACGCGGGGAGCGTGCCGACGAGGGTCTTGCCCTCACCGGTCTTCATCTCCGCGACGTACCCGAGGTGCAGCGCGGCACCGCCCATCATCTGGACGTCGTAGTGCCGCTGGCCGAGGGCGCGCTTGGCGCCTTCGCGGACGGTCGCGAAGGCCTCGGGCATCAGGTCGTCGAGGCTCTCGCCGTCGGCGTACCGCTGCTTGTACTCGTCGGTCAGGGCTCGCAACTCGGCGTCGGAGAGGTTGACGAAGTCCTCTTCGATGGAGTTGACCTGGTCCGCGATGCGGTGCAGTTTGCGCAGGATCTTGCCTTCGCCTGCACGCATGAGCTTGTTGAAGACGGACACTGAGGCTGGTCTCCTTGCCGGTCGGGCCTGTGCACTGGGTCGGTTATGACTGTGTCTGTACTGACTTTGGCGCGGGCACGGCAGGCGGGCCCCACCGCAACGGCCATCGTAAGCGAGGACCCAGCCGCCACGGGAGGTCCGTCCTCACGAAGCCGCACCGTCCTGCACAAGGTGAACGTCCGGCACGCACCGAAGGTGCCGGGGCAGCACTCGAAAAGTGTTCGCCCTCGGCTCACACACCGAGGACAATCCGGTCATGGAACCCTTTGTGCTGACCACGGACCGCCTGGAACTGCGGCCTTTCGCCCCGGACGACACCGACGAGGTCTTCCGCACCGTCCAGGACCCGGACATTCTCCGCTGGACGACCATTCCCTCGCCGTACACCTACAAGGACGCCGTCCATTTCGTCGAACAGATCTCGGGCGAGGGCCTGCGCACCGGCACCGGCTTCCATTTCGCGGTACGTCCACGGGGCGGCGGCCCCCTGCTCGCGGCAGTCGGCGTGGGCGTGCATCTGACCCCCGGGGTCTGGGAGCTCGGCTTCTGGACGGCAGCGCCACACCGACGACGGGGTTACGTCGCCGAGGCCGCGACCGCGGTGATCCGCTGGACCTTCGCCACACTGCCCCTGGACCGCCTGATCTGGCGGGCCGAGGTGGGCAACGAACCCTCGCGCCTGGCCGCCCGCAAGCTCGGCTTCACCATGGAGGGCGTCCAGCGGGCCGGCACCCTCCACCAGGGCACCGCCCGCGACTCCTGGGTGGGCTCGCTGCTCCCCTCGGACCTGGCGCTGCCCGGCCTGCACCCCTATCTTCCGGCGCGCGACGTCGCGGCCACCGACGCCGTGGCCGGCGCCCGGACCGCTCCCGCCTCGGATGTCAGTGCCGCCCTCTAGTCTTTCTTCATGACCCTCCAGCCGCCCTCCGTTGTCGCCCTCTCCGCCGACGAAGCACGCCGAATCGCCTTGCGCGCACAGGGATTCATGGGCGCACCCGACCGCCGCGCCGGGGTGCGCGGGGTGCTGCGTCATCTGGGGGCGGTCCAGCTGGACACCATCTCCGTACTGGCCCGCTCGCACGAGCTGATTCCGTACGCCCGCCTCGGCGCCGTGGACCGCAGGACGGTCGAGTCCGCCTACTGGGCCGCCGACGACGAACCCGCGCACGCCTTCGAGTACTGGTCGCACGCGGCCTGCATCCTGCCCGTCGAGGAGTGGCCGCACTTCGCCTTCCGCCGCCGCGCCTACCGCGCCCGCCCCCAGTGGCACCACGAGCTGACCGACGGTGCCTACGAACGCGTCATCAAGCAGCTCCGCACCGAAGGCCCCCTCACGGCAACGGAGTTGGGCGGCGCGAAGAACGGCGGGGAGTGGTGGGACTGGTCGGAGTCCAAGGTCGCCGTCGAGCGCGCCCTGATGTACGGCGACGTGGTGTGCACCGGGCGACGCAGCTGGAAGCGGGTGTACGACCTGGCCGAGCGGGCCATCCCCGCCGACCTCCAGCAGGACGACCTCTCCGACACCGAGTGCGTACGCCGCCTGGTGGCTCTCGCGGGCCGCTCACTGGGCGTCGGCACCCGCGAGGACATCTCCGACTATCACCGGCTGAAAAACGCCCAGGTGGACGAGGTGATCGCGGACTCCGGGCTGGTTCCGGTGGAGGTCGAGGGCTGGGGGCGGCCGGCCTGGGCGGACCCGCGGGCGCTGGCGACCGTGCCGCGCGGCCGGCACCGCACCACACTGCTCTCCCCGTTCGACTCGCTGATCTGGGACCGGCCGCGCACCGAGCGCGTCTTCGGTTTCACCCACCGCCTGGAGGCGTACGTCCCCAAGCCCAAGCGGATTCACGGGTACTTCGCGATGCCCCTGCTGTCCGGCGGGCAGCTGCTCGGCCGTGCGGATCCCGCCCGCGAGGGCAGCACCCTGGTGGCCCGTCAGGTCTCCCTGCAATCCGCCAAGTCGGCGCCCGCGATGGCCAAAGCCCTGTGGGAGGCAGCCTCCTGGGTCGGCTGCACAGACGTACGGGTGGACCGCACCACCCCGGCGGAGCTGCACGCACCGCTGCTGGCGGCGCTCAAGGCGTAGCCCTCAACAACCCGCGCCCTCAACGGATTTCGAGGATCTTCTCCCGCATCGCGTAGACCACGGCTTCCATCCGGGAGTGCAGCTGGAGCTTCTCCAGGATGTTGCGCACATGGTTCTTCACGGTGTTCTCCGAGATGAACAACTCCTTGGCGATGTCCCGGTTGTTCATCCCGGTGGCGACCAGCTTGAGCACTTCCAGCTCACGGTCGGTGAGCCGGGGCGCGGGCACCAGCCTGCGCTCGTCGGAGCGCTGGATCATTGACTTGAACTCGGTGAGCAGCTTGGACGCCATGGAGGGGCTGATCTGCGACTGCCCGTCGGCCACCGCGCGGATCGCGGTGGAGACCTCGTCGGTCGAGATCTCCTTCAGCAGGTATCCCGTCGCACCGGCCTTGATGGCGTCGTAGAGGTCGGCCTCCTCGTCGCTGATCGTCAGCATGATGATCTTCGCGCTGGGGGCCACCTCCTTGATGGAGGTGCACGCCTCGATCCCGCCCCGCTTGGGCATCCGCACGTCCATCAGCACGATGTCAGGCAGCAGATCGGCGGCCTTGTCCACGGCCTCCGCCCCGTCCCCGGCCTCGCCGACGACCTGGATGTCCTCCTCCTGGGCCAGGACGATCTCCAGACCTCGGCGGAAGAGCGCGTGGTCGTCCACCACGAGAACCCTGATGGGCTCCTTGCGGGACCCGCCCGTGTCCGTGCCGGCGTCCGCACCGGATCCACCGGCCGCGCGGTCAGCACTCCGGGCGTAGTCGCCGCCGTGCACCGGACCGAAGCTGTCCGCCATCGTTCCTCCCCCTGAGGCCATGGCCCGAAGTTCATGTGCTGCGCCAACCACAGTCCGCAGAGCACCTCTTGACTTGCGGTGCCATGATTCCATGCCCGGACGTCGGAACGGTTGCTTCAGGACGCATGTGGCGGTGCCCCCGGAGGCGCGAACGCTCTCCGGGGGCACCACCGTAAGGTGGGTCGGCGTGTCGGACGCCGACGCTGGGCGGCTAGCCGCCGAGTGCGCCGCCGGCTCCGCCGACCTCGGACTCGGCCAGCGGATCGGTGTCCAGGTGGATGACGCCGTAGTCGTAGGCGTGTCGTCGGTAGACGACGCTGGGCTCCTTGGTCTCCGCGTCGACGAAGAGATAGAAGTCGTGTCCGACCAGTTCCATCTCGTAGAGCGCCTGGTCGAGGGTCATGGGCGCGGCGACGTGGGTCTTCTCCCTGACCACCAGTGGGCCGTCGCCCTGCACCTCAAGCGAGCCGATCTTCTTCGTGGGCACGGACGTGTCCGACTCGTCCTGGCCGACGGCGAGTTGACCGTCGCCGTCGATGACCGCGGCGTCGGGAACCGTCTGTCCCACCTCTGCCGCGGACAGCCTGCCGGTGCCGCGACGGGTGTGGCGCTTGTCGTGCTGCTTGCGCAGCCGCGCCTCCAGCTTTCCTGTGGCGAGGTCGAGCGCCGCGTACGGGTCGCCCGCCGATGCTTCTGCCCGGATGACGGGGCCGCGTCCGTGGACCGTGATCTCCACCCGGTCCGAACGGTCGGCCTGCCGTGGGTTGGGCTCCTTGGACACCTCCACGTCGAGGCTGATCACCTTGCCGTCGAGCTTCTGGATCCTCTCCAGCTTGAGCTTCTCCGCCACGTGCTTGCGGAACCGCTCGGGTACTTCGGTCTTGCGGCCCTTGACGACGATGTCCACGCAGAACTCCGTTCCCGGATTGCTCCGCCCGCTGGCGGAGCGTTTCCCTCTTGCACCAGACTCCGGCTCGCGCCGAAGTCTCGGACTAGGCGACTTCACCTCCTCCTCCCCCGTCGGGAAGATCCACACCCCCATTTCGGGGTGCGAGGGAAAACCTGAAGCACGGCAGTGCATTAAGTGAGGCACAGCAACCGCTTTTCCTCACTTCCGAACATAGCTCGCTCGGGCGGATGTCGGCACCCGCTACCGGCACGTACCTCCGTTCAGGTCTATTTTCCCTCTCACCACCTGCAACGATTGAAGTAATCGTTCAGTTCCAGTTTATTTCGAAAGATAACGGCGGAGCCGCGACAACCGCAGCGACGACCGCTGGTTCACCGGCATTCCGGCACCCCGATCTCGCCACCCCCAAGGCTTTCGGTTCCGGGCCCCTCCCGGCTCCCGCGGCCCCGGGGTCCAGGGCCCCGGCCGCTCCGATCGCCCGGGCCGCCTCGGTCAGCGAGGCCCCCGTGGTCATCAGGTCGTCCACCAGCACGGTTCTGCCGCCCGCCAGCAGCCTGTGCCCGCCGGCGACCAGGTCCAGGGCGCCGGACAGATTCGCAGGCCGCTCCCGGGCACCCAGACCCGCCTGATCGCCCACCGGGCGACGCTGTCGCAGCACTGGCGCGACCCGTGCCGCGATCCCGCCCCGCCGCAGCTCACCAGCGGCGGCGAAGGCGATCCGCCGTGCCGCGTCGTGCCCCCGGGCGCCGACCGAACGGCGCGCAGAGGGCACCGGCACCAACACCAGTTCCCGCATCGCATTCACTGCCGCCCCACCTACCCCCACCCCCCACGAATACGCCACCCCACCCCCACCTCCAACCACCCCACCCGTCACACCAACCACTCCCCCACAAGCCCCACCAACCTCCGCCACCACCCCCCGTACCGCCCCCGCCAACGCCACCCCCAGCGGTCGTGCCAGCCCCAGCGCCCCCCGCTCCTTGTGCGCGAGCAACACCGCACGTGTCGCGTCCTCGTACCGCGCTGCCGCATGCACCACCGGCAGCCCACCCGGCTCCGGATCCGGCCTCACCCGCCCCGCCCCACCCCCGTACAACTCCTCAGCACACTCCCCGCACACCCCCTCCGGCACCCGCCCGCGCCCGCACCCCCCACAAGCCACCGGCAACACCAGCCCCGCGAACTCCCGCCACCATCCCCGCAGTTCCCCCATGCCCCCACTCTGCCCACACCACCCCAACCCCCACCACCCCTGTGGATAACCCCCCAACCCCACCCACCCCACCCCCGTCAGCCCCCTTGGACAGCGAGACCACCCACCCCTCCCCACCCCCGCCAGCCCGCTTGGGCGGCGGGGCCG
>NZ_JBITDM010000023.1:0-4296 GCF_044454195.1 Streptomyces sp. NPDC051561
GGCCGGCGCCCCCCCCCGCGCCGCCGCCGGGGGGGGGGGGCGGGGCGGGGGGGGGGGGGGGGGGCCCCCCGGGGGGGCCCCCCCCCTGGCCCGCCGGTCCCGCCCCGGGGGGGCGGCCCCGCCGCCCAAGCGGGCGGCGGTATAGCGGGGAGGGGACGCGGCCCCGCCGCCCAAGTGGGCGGCGGTATAGCGGGGAGGGGACGAGGCCCCGCCGCCCAAGGGGGCTGACGGTGGTGGGAGGGGCGGGCGGCCTCGGCGCACAAAGGGGCTACGGGGGTGGGGTGTGGTGGGGAGGGGGTTAGGCCAAGGGGGTTGGGAGGGGTGGGGTTTTGGGGTGGGGTGGGGGCGGGGGGTTGAGGATGGAGGGGTGTTGAGTCGTGGGGTGGTGCGGGCGCATTTGGTGGCGGCGAGGCTGGCGGGGGTGGTGGGGACTCAGCGGGAGGAGAGTCTGCGGCGGTATCGGTTGTTCGGGGAGGGGGACCCGAGGGTTCTGCTGGGATTGGAGCCTCAAGGGGACTGGGGCGAGGGGGAGTTGGTGGGGCTGATGGCGGAGAAGTGTGGGGTGTCGGAGGACCTGACGTACCGGCGGGGACCCGATGTCATCGATCCTGAGCGGACGTTGGACGCGCTCGACGCCTTCGCGGAGAAGATCGGGGAGGCGGCCGGGAGAGGGCTGCCGGTGCTGTTCGGGACCGGTCATCCGCACCGTTTGGTCGAGTTCTACGCCGAGTTGGCAGACGCCTTGTCGGCGGCGGGGTGTGAAGTGCTCACCTCCGCGCAGGGGCAGCGTGTCGACATAACGACCCGGTTCGGCGTACGCACGTACAACCTTGACTACGTACGGGGAGTCGCGCTGATGCGCGAACCCGGCGCACGGGGTCCCGTGAGTGAGACCGGCGTGCACTCCCATTCCCCACTGCCGGTTCGGGTGGTTCTGGAGGCCGCCGCAGGGGGTTCCGGGCCACTTCCCGGGCTGGTTGTGGGAGATCACGGATGGGTCTGCGGTGCAGGTCAGCTAGGGTTTGAGGCGATTGGTCTTGCCGATGTGGACGACCCCGCGCTGTTCGTCGGGGAGGAGGAGGGGCGGGTGTCCGTGGCCGTTCCACTTGATGACGGTGTGCGGTCTGATTACTACCGACCGCTTACTCGCTATGTACTCAATCGAGCGTGTCTGTCACGGTAGCGGGCCGATCGCATCTCCTCTTCCCCACTCGCATCACACGCCCCTAGTCTGGGGAGTGAGCGCACAGCGACGAAGAGTCACCGGAAGGGGAAGCCGGTGCGCGTCATGTGCGGAAGGTACAGGTGGGTCATGACTGCTTCAGGCGAGAGGCCTCTCAACGAGGTCAAGTTTCTGACCGTGGCGGAAGTCGCCTCGGTGATGCGAGTGTCGAAGATGACCGTGTACCGCTTGGTGCACAGTGGTCATCTGCCGGCGATCCGGGTGGGCAGGTCCTTCCGGGTCCCGGAGCAAGCGGTTCACGAGTACCTCCGGGAGTCCTTCGTGGGGGTGGAGACGACGGCCTAGACCCTCGGATTACGTCACTCACCCGGTGGCGGGTAGGCTAGGCCCTTGTAGGTCGTGTGGGCCCAGACGCCCCGCACCAGTGAGAAGAAGCGAGGGTTGTCGTGGGCTCTGTTATCAAGAAGCGCCGTAAGCGGATGGCGAAGAAGAAGCACCGCAAGCTGCTGAAGCGCACTCGCGTTCAGCGTCGCAACAAGAAGTAAGCGACAGCTGACGCAGTACCTGAAGGCCCTCCCGCCAGCAATGGCGGGAGGGCCTTCATGCGTTGCGTTGCAGCCCGGCCTGCCCCTCCCTGTCACTTCGAGTGCCGCTCGGTCATCACAGCGCAACACACAGGCGTTACGGTGGCCATCGAAGGGGGACCCGGGGGAGTCCGGGACACCCCGGGGGCTTCGAGGGGAAGGCGCGGATCTTGGGCAAGGTCGTGCTCGTCACAGGTGTGGCCCGGCAGCTGGGCGGCCGTTTCGTGCGGCGGGTGCAGCGGGATCCCGAGGTGGACCGGGTGATCGGGGTCGACGCGGTGCCTCCCGAGCATCACATCGGGGGAGCGGATTTCGTACGGGCGGACATCCGGCAGCCCGCGATCGCCCGCGTTCTCGCCGAGTACGGCGTCGATACGGTCGTGCACATGGATGTGACCGGCACCCCGCTGGCCGGTGGCGGCGGCCGGGCGACCGTGAAAGAGACCAATGTCATCGGCACCATGCAGCTGCTCGGCGCCTGCCAGAAGTCGCCGACGGTGCAGCGCCTGGTGGTGAAGTCCAGTACCAGTGTGTACGGCTCCGCGCCGCGCGATCCCGCCGTCTTCACCGAGTCGACTTCGGCCAAGTCGCTGCCCAGCGGTGGCTTCGCCAAGGACGCCGTCGAGGTCGAGGGGTACGTCCGCGGGTTCGCCAGGCGGCGCCCGGACGTGGCGGTGTGCGTGCTCAGGTTCGCGAACATCCTCGGGCCGCGGGCCGACACCCCGCTCGCCGACTACTTCTCGCTGCCGGCCCTGCCCACGGTCCTGGGGTACGACCCCAGGCTTCAGTTCGTGCACGAGGACGACGTGGTGGAGGTGCTGCGGATCGCCGCGCACGAGCCGAGGCGCGGGACGCTGAACAGCGGGACCTTCAACATCGCCGGTGACGGGGTGCTGCTGCTCTCGCAGTGCGCGCGCAGGCTTGGGCGGCCGACCGTGCCGTTCCTGCTGCCCGCCGTGCGCTGGGTGGGCTCGGCGCTGCGGACGGTCGGAATGAGCGACTTCTCGCCCGAGCAGATCCGGCTGCTGACCCATGGCCGGGTGGTGCGGACCTCGCAGATGCGCGAGACGCTCGGCTTCGAGCCCAAGTACACGACGGCGGAGGCCTTCGCGGACTTCGCCCGCAGCCGGGGCTCCGGACTGCTCCCGCCCGAGCTGCTCGCCCGTACCGTGGACAACGCGGCGGAGCGGGTGGCCGCCGTCGCCGACTTCGTACGTACGGAACCTGCTCCCGCCACCGATCCTGCGGCACCCGCCGGTTCCGCAGCACCCGCCGACTCCAAGGAGCGCATCTGACATGGCCGACGCCAAGGTCATCCCCTTCGGTGACGAGCCGCGCCAGCGGCGCGGGACGGGGACAGCGCGGCCGGGGAAACGGGGCACGGGGCGCGGGAAGGGCGGTGCCGGGGGTGGCGCCCTGGCGCCCGTACCGGAGCAGCAGGGGACCTCTCCGGAGGCCCCGGAGGCGGTCGAGGCTCCTGTTGCGGAAGAGACGCAGCGGGGCGGCTGGGAGCGGCGGATCGCGGGCGGGCTGTCCTTCCTGCGGCGGCGGATCACCGGGGACTACGAGGTCGACGAGTTCGGGTACGACCGTGAGCTCACCGATCAGGTCCTGATGTCGATGATCCGGCCGTTCTACGAGAAGTACTTCCGGGTGGAAGTGAAGGGCATCGAGAACATCCCGGCCGAGGGCGGGGCGCTGATCGTCGCCAACCACTCAGGGACGCTGCCGCTGGACGGGCTGATGCTCCAGGCCGCGGTGCACGACGAGCATCCGGCGGGACGGCATCTGCGGCTGCTGGCCGCCGACCTGGTCTTCGTGCTCCCGGTGGTGAACGAGCTGGCCCGCAAGGCCGGGCACACCCTGGCGTGTGCGGAGGACGCGCAGGCGCTGCTTCAGCGGGGTGAGCTGGTGGGGGTGATGCCGGAGGGGTTCAAGGGCATCGGGAAGCCGTTCAGCGACCGGTACAAGCTGCAGCGGTTCGGACGGGGCGGCTTTGTGTCGACGGCGATGCGGGCGGGAGCGCCGATCGTGCCGTGCTCGATCGTGGGGGCCGAGGAGATCTACCCGATGATCGGCAACTCGAAGACCCTCGCCAGGGTGCTGGGACTTCCGTACTTCCCCATCACGCCGACTTTTCCGTTGCTGGGGCCGCTGGGGGCGGTGCCGTTGCCGACGAAGTGGACGATCCAGTTCGGCGAGCCGATCGAGACCTCCGGGTATTCGGCGGAGGCGGCCGAGGACCCGATGCTGATGTTCAACCTGACGGACCAGGTGCGGGAGCAGATCCAGCACACGCTGTACAAGCTGCTGGTGCAGCGGAGGTCGGTGTTCTTCTGAGCCCGGGTGTTCTTCGAGGCCGGATGTTCTTCTGGATCCGGGTGTTCTTCGAGGCCGGCTTTCTGCCGGAGGGTGTGCGTGGGGGGGGGGGGGGGGGGGGGGGGGGGGGGGGGGGGGGGGGGGGGGGGGGGGGCGGGGCGCGGAGGGGGGGGGGGGGGGGGAGAGACTAGAGCAGTAGGGGCCAGCGCC
>NZ_JBITDM010000023.1:4306-135508 GCF_044454195.1 Streptomyces sp. NPDC051561
GGGGCTGGGTTGGTGGGGGGCGCGGGCCCCCCCCCGCCGCCCGCGGCGCGGCGGCCCCCCCCCCCCCCCCCCCCCCCCCCCCCCCCCCCCCCCCCCCCCCCCCCCCCCCCCCCCCCACTGCGGTTACCGCTACCTGATGTCCTCGCCGTCGATGCCCAGGCCCGGGAGTACGTCCGGGAGGATGGGCGGGATGGTGACGTCGGGGACGGTCGGCTTGGTGGACTTGCCCGGGGCGGGCGAGGCCGGCTTGTTGGCGGGGGGCGGGTCGAGCAGGTCGCCCGCTCCGCCGATCAGGCCCTCGGACGGCTCGCCGTCGGAGGACGCGGGGGGCGGGGAGCCCGGCCGGCCCTGGTGCGGGGAGCCGGGGGTGGTGCCGGGAGCGACGCCGGGGCGGGTCCCGTCCTTCTGGTGCGGGGTCCCTGGGCGGTCCTTGTGGGTGCCCGGGGCGGCCGGCTTCTGGTCGGACTGCGGCAGTTTGGGCAGCAGCGACTGGAGCGGGCGGACTTCTTGGTCTATGGCGTCGAAGACCGAGCTCACCTGCGAGCCGACGTCGCCGAGTTGGGCGGGGAGCAGATTGCGCAGATTGCTCCAGGTGTCGCGGTGGGACTGGGAGAAGGCCGTCAGCGCCTGGATGGGGCCGATGTTCCCGTCTCTCTCGTACGCCTCGTAGAGGAGCCGGTGGCCCTCACTGGCGTCGTGCTTCATCCCGTTCAATGTGCGCCGTACTTCGCCCAGTTGCTCGTGGTCGAGGTCGGCTGCCTTGCCCCGGTCCATGAGGCGTCGGGCCTCCTGGAGTCTGGTGGACGCCTGGTCGAGATAGATCTGACCCCGGTCGGACTCGTCGCCCGCCATGGTGAGCTTCAGATCTTCCATGCCGCGCTTGAGCCCGTACAGCGAATCACCGGGGAGGGCGTTGGAGCTGGCGGCGGCTACGCCGCCGAAGGCTCCGGCCGCCACACCGACGGTGAGTCCGCCCGCCGCGAGACCCTTGGTCCAGCGGGAGCGGGGGCGCAGCTTCCGGAGCGCGCGGGCCCGGTGGGCCCCACGTCCCGTCCGCGGCTCGGGCACCTGAGGGCCTGCGGGTGCTCCCGCGGTGCCCTCCAGCAGCATGGCCTCCATGGCGGCGACGAGCTGTGCTCGTTGCACCACTTTGACCTCGGGGTCCATCTCGGGTGCGGGCAGGCCGCCCAGACCTGTGGCCAGGGACAGTAGTGCTCCCTGGTCAGCAGGCCTTTCGGCTGCTCCGGCCGTACCTTCGGGCTGTTCGGCCGCCGTGCCCCGGAGTTCCTGATCCTCCAGGGCCTGGGCGAAGGCGTTGGCCCGCCGGTGCGCCGATACATTCGCGATCACTGGCGGCACCTCCTCTCGTCATGACGATCGACTCCCCGGGTGGTCCGGAAGGTTGCACGCCATGAGCGAATCCACACGATGGAGTGAGTGGCTGCGGGCATGGCGCGACCGCAGGGAGCCTGCATTCCGCACAACGAGCCGTTGGGCACTTGGGTTACGGACGAAAGATGATCCGACTGCCGAAGATGTCGTTCTTCGACAGCCGGTGATCGAACGGTCACCCGGCGTGGCTCGCGACGCTCATCGGGCGTCGTCGGGGAGCAGGCGGGCCAAAGTGCGGACGGCCCGGTACTGGAGGGTCTTGATGGCACCCTCGTTCTTGCCCATGACGCGAGCGGTCTCGGCGACCGAGAGCCCTTGCAGGAAGCGCAGTGTGACGCACTCCTGCTGCTGAGGATTCAGCTTCCGGACGGCTTCCAGGAGAGCCGCGTTGGAGAGGGACTCCAGGACGGAGTCCTCGGGGCTGCGCTCGACCTCATTGGCATCGAGCATTTCGCCGGTGGTCACTTCGAGCCTGAATCGGCTCGATTTGAAGTGGTCCGCGACCAGATTCCGGGCGATCGTGACCAGCCAGGCGCCGAAGTCGCGGCCCTGCCAGGTGAAGGTGGAGATCCTCCGCAGGGCGCGCAGGAACGTCTCGCTGGTCAGGTCTTCTGCCGTCGCCTTTCCGCCGACGCGGTAGTAGATGTAGCGGTAGACCGTGTCGCTGTACTGGTCGTAGAGGCGGCCGAAAGCCTCGGCCTCGCCTCCTTGGGCGCGCTCGACGAGTTCCATCATGCGCGCGCTGTCGCTGTCGGCGGTGGGCCGACGGACGGTGGACGTGCCGGTGCCCGAGCTGGCGGCGCCACGGCTACGTCTGCCGACGGCGGCGGCGCCGTCGGCCAGGGCATAGCAAGGGCCGACAGGTACAGGGGTAGCAAAGGCGGGGACGGCGTACGCGGTGGGGACGAAGCCGCGTAGACGGTCGACGACCGTTGCGCGCAGCGTAGCCAGGCCCGAGGCGTCAACCCCGACGTGTGGGTACACGGGACTCCCAGAGGCAGAGCTTCCATCACGTGCAGTACCGGACTTGTCACTCGTGGTGCTGATGAATGGGTTCCGGAATGCGTCTGAGGAGAATAACGCTTCGTACAGGCAGCGCTACACCCAGTTGCTCAAATCACCGTTTCCGTCTCTTCTGTTACGTCTACGCGGCGTATCAAGTAGCAGTTAGTGACCACTTGTTGATCGAATTGGAGCGCGATCTGTCTGCTTGCCGGTTCTGTTGTGCCCGAGTGCAGGGAAGAGGACTGGCGGAGCGGGGCGGCGGGTAAGCCATGTGGATTGGCTGCTTGTACGGCGAAGGGCCGGGCGCGCCCCGTGAAGTGGGGTGCGCCCGGCCCTTGTTCGTACGAAGCGGAGGCTCAGCGGCGGCGGCGGTGCAGCGCGAGGGCCGCGGCGGTGCCGCCCGCGAGGGCGCCGACGCCGGCCGCGGCCGGGATGCCGACCTTGGCGGCCTTGCGACCGGTCCGGTAGTCGCGCAGCCGCCAGTCGCGCTCGCGGGCGTACTTGCGGAGCTTGGCGTCCGGGTTGATCGCGTACGGGTGTCCGACCAGCGAGAGCATCGGGATGTCGTTGTGGCTGTCGCTGTAGGCGGCGCAGCGGTTGAGGTCCAGGCCCTCGGCGGTGGCCAGGGCGCGGACGGCCTCGGCCTTCGCGGGGCCGTGCAGGGGCTCGCCGACCAGGCGGCCGGTGTAGATGCCGTCGTGGGACTCGGCGACGGTGCCCAGCGCGCCGGTCAGGCCGAGGCGGCGGGCGATGATCGTGGCCGTCTCGACGGGGGCGGCGGTGACCAGCCAGACCTTCTGTCCGGCGTCCAGGTGGGCCTGGGCGAGGGCGCGGGTGCCGGGCCAGATGCGCTCGGCCATGTACTCGTCGTAGATCTCCTCGCCGATGGTCATCAGCTCGGAGACCTTGTGGCCCTTGACGATGGACAGGGCGCTCTCGCGGGCGTCCTGCATGTGCTCGGGGTCCTCGACGCCGGCCAGCCGGAACCAGGCCTGCTGCCAGGCGAAGCGGGCCAGTTCCTGGCGCTCGAAGAACTTCCGCTTGTAGAGGCCGCGCCCGAAGTGGAAGATCGCGGCGCCCTGCATGACGGTGTTGTCGAGGTCGAAGAAGGCGGCGGCCTTGGTGTCGCCCGGGACGGGGAACTCGGGCGCGGTGGGCTCGGCCTCGTCCGGGGCGGCGCTCTCGGCGGCGCGGGCCGCTTCCAGCGCTTCGAGTTCGGTTGCGGACTTGCGTGCTGCTTCGGCTGCAGCCTCGCCCGCCAGCACGCTCCGTGCGGTCGCGGAGCGCCTACGGGGGGTGAGCCATCCCAGTGCGGCCATGTCGTGAGCATAGCCATTCTGTTCGGGGCGTTCCGAGCGGGAGGGATGCGGGGGCGTGAACTCTTCGCGTCCGGGTTGTTACCGGGGGCGGGGTGAGGGTGGAGAGACGGCGGGTGGGGGTGCGCAGGGGGCGGCCATGATGGGGGGATGAGTGGTTTGTTCCGGAGGAAGAAGGTGCCCGCGTCCGAGCGGGTGGTGACGTTGATCGGCAAGCCGGGGTGTCATCTGTGTGATGACGCACGGGGGGTCGTCGAAGCGGTGTGCGGGGAGATGGGGGTGCGGTGGGAGGAGAGGGATATTTCGGTGGATGAGGAGTTGTACGCGGAGTACTGGGAGCAGATTCCGGTGGTGCTGGTGGATGGGGAGAGGTTCACGTTCTGGAAGGTGGACGGGGGGAGGTTGAGGAGGGAGCTGGGAGGAGGCTGAGGAAGGGGTTGGGGGGCGGTGGGGCGTAGGGCGGGGGTGGGGTGCCGGGGTGGGCCGGGACGGCAAGGGTGGCGACTCCGTGAGGGGCCGCCCCCTTGCCCGCCCGTTCCGCCCCCGGGGGGCCCCGCCGCCCAAGCGGGCTGACGGGGGTGGGGAGGGGCGGGTGGTCCCGCCGTCCAAGCGGGCTGACGGGGGTGGGAGGGGTGGGTGGTCCCGCTGTCCAAGGGGGCTGACGGGGGTGGGAGGGGCGGCAGAGTGGGACGAAAGGGGGTGGGGGATGGTTCCCCGGAGGGGTGGGGTGGGTCGTGACGCCGGTCACTTTGGTGGGACAAAACGGGCACAATCTTTGTGCACGCGTTCACAAAGACATAGCCTGCAAGGCGACGGGGCGGTCTTGGGACATACGGCCGCCTGCAGCCCCGCTCATCCCGCAGGAGCACCGTGGCAACTGGCCGAAATCACCGACCGGCGACCCGTAGCCGAGGCATTCCCGAGGCCACCGTCGCCCGACTTCCGCTGTATCTGCGCGCCCTCACGGCGCTCTCCGAGCGTTCCGTTCCGACGGTTTCGTCGGAGGAGCTGGCAGCTGCCGCCGGGGTCAACTCCGCGAAGCTGCGGAAGGATTTCTCGTACCTGGGGTCCTACGGGACCAGGGGCGTCGGGTACGACGTCGAGTACCTCGTCTACCAGATCTCGCGCGAGCTGGGCCTGACCCAGGACTGGCCCGTGGTCATCGTCGGTATCGGTAACCTCGGTGCGGCACTGGCCAATTACGGAGGGTTCGCCTCCCGTGGTTTCCGGGTGGCGGCGCTGATAGACGCCGACCCCGCGATGGCGGGCAAGCCGGTCGCCGGGATCGCCGTGCAGCACACGGACGAGCTGGAGAAGATCATCGCTGAGAACGGCGTCTCGATCGGGGTCATCGCGACCCCGGCCGGCGCTGCCCAGCAGGTGAGCGAGCGGCTGATCGCCGCCGGTGTGACCTCCATCCTGAACTTCGCGCCGACCGTTCTCCAGGTGCCGGAAGGCGTGGACGTACGGAAGGTGGATCTGTCGATCGAGCTCCAGATCCTGGCCTTCCACGAGCAGCGCAAGGCCGGCGACGCCGCGGAGGCCGCGGCCGCCGTGCTGCCGCCCTCCGCCCGCCCGGCCGCCGAGACCGCCGCGAACCGGAAGGGACCCGACGGGGACGTGCCCGCGGTGATGCCGGCATGAGTCTTCTGGTCGTCGGGCTGAGCCACCGCAGTGCCCCCGTCAGCGTGCTGGAGCGTGCCTCGCTCTCCGCCGAGGCGAAGGCGAAGCTGCTCCAGGACACCCTCGCCTCCGAGCCCGCCGCGGAAGCGACGGTGCTTGCCACCTGCAACCGCATCGAGCTGTACGCGGACGTGGAGAAGTTCCACGCGGGTGTCGCCGAGCTGTCCACGCTGCTCGCCCAGCACAGCGGGGTGGGGCTGGAGGAGCTCACTCCTTATCTGTATGTGCACTACGAGGACCGGGCCGTCCACCACCTCTTCTCGGTGGCGTGCGGGCTGGACTCGATGGTGGTCGGCGAGGGGCAGATCCTCGGGCAGATAAAGGACGCGCTGGCGCTCGGGCAGGAACTGCACACCGCGGGCCGCCTGATCAACGACCTCTTCCAGCAGGCGCTGCGGGTCGGCAAGCGGGCGCACTCCGAGACCGGGATCGACCGGGCCGGTCAGTCGCTGGTGACCTTCGGTCTGGAGCAGCTGGCCGCCGGGGCTCCGGTGGCCGAATGGGCCCGGGGCAAGCGGGCGTTGGTGATCGGCGCGGGTTCGATGTCCTCGCTGGCCGCCGCGACGCTGGTACGGGTCGGGGTCGCCGAGGTCGTCGTCGCCAACCGCACCGGCGAGCGCGCCGAGCGGCTGGCGGAGATCCTGAACCAGTCCGGGGGCGCCGCGAGGGCGGTGCCGATGGACGCGGTGGCCGAGGAGCTGACACGAGTCGACGTCGCCGTCTCCTGCACGGGGGCGACCGGACTGGTGCTGACCGTGGAGGACGTGGCTGCCGCGCTGGGCGTGGACGCCGAGGCCGCCAAGGCGGCCGAGCCCGGCCACGTACCGCAGATGCGCACCGAACCTGACCCCAACTCGCTCGAACTGCACGCAAGTTGGGCCGACAACGGGGAGCTGGCCGCGCATTCCGTGCGGGCGCCGAAGCCGGTCGGGGCCGAGGGCCGCGACGTCACCCTGGCGCTGCTCGACCTCGCGATGCCCCGGGACATCGACGGTGCCGCGCACCGCCTCGACGGCGTACGTCTGGTGGACATCGAGTCGCTGGCCGACGCTTCGGCGGATGCGCCGATGGCGGCGGATGTGGACCGGGTGCGGGGAATTGTCGGGGAAGAGGTGGCTGCTTTCGGCGCCGCCCAGCGGGCCGCGCAGATTACGCCTACCGTCGTCGCACTGCGCAGCATGGCCGCCGACGTGGTCAGCATGGAAGTGGCGCGGCTGGAGGGCCGGTTGCCCGGACTCGACGAGAAGCAGCGGGCCGAGATCACCCAGACCGTACGGCGGGTGGTGGACAAGCTGCTGCACGCGCCGACCGTACGGGTCAAGCAGCTCGCCAGTGAGCCCGGCGGCGCCGGGTACGCGGACGCGCTGCGCGAGCTGTTCGACCTCGACCCGCAGACGGTCGCCGCCGTCAGCCGGGCCGACCGGCCCACGGCCGAGCTGCCGCCCGGCACGCCGGGCATCCAGAGCATCCAGAGCACCCAGGAAGACCTCAACGACACCACCGGTGCCGAGAGCGCGAAGAGAGGGCGGGCATGACTGAAGCCGCTAAGGCCACCACGGCCCTGAAGCTGGGGACCCGGCGCAGCAAGCTCGCCATGGCCCAGTCCGGGCACGTCGCGGACGCGGTGCGCGAACTGACCGGCCGCGAGGTCGAGTTGGTCGAGATCACCACGTACGGCGATGTGTCGAAGGAGCAGCTCGCGCAGATCGGCGGCACGGGGGTCTTCGTGACCGCCCTGCGTGACGCGCTGCTGCGGGGCGAGGTGGACTTCGCCGTCCACTCGCTCAAGGACCTGCCGACCGCGCAGCCCGACGACCTGACGCTGGCCGCCGTGCCGGTCCGCGAGGACCCGCGCGACGTGCTGGTGGCGCGGGACGGGCTGACCTTCGCCGAGCTGCCCCAGGGTGCCCGGGTGGGTACGGGTTCTCCGCGCCGGATGGCGCAGCTGAACGCGTACGCCCGCAGTCACGGCCTGGACATCACCACTGTGCCGATCCGGGGGAACATCGACACCCGGGTCGGATACGTACGAAACGGCGAGCTGGACGCGGTGGTTCTCGCCGCCGCCGGGCTCCGCCGGATCGGCAGGGTGGACGAGGTGACCGAGTTCCTCGACACCGATCTCGTCCTGCCCGCCCCCGGCCAGGGGGCACTGGCCATCGAGTGCGCGGCGGTCAACGCCGGCCTCGCCGCCACGCTCGCCGCTCTCGACGACCCGCTCACGCGGTACGCCGTGACGGCGGAGCGAGTTCTGCTCGCCGCTCTGGAAGCCGGTTGCAGTGCGCCTGTTGGTGCCCTGGCCGACTTGTTGATTGACGGGCAGATTGTCAATGAAATGCGCCTGCGGGGTGTTGTCGGCTCGACCGACGGCGCCGAGCTGGTGCAGCTGTCCACTACCGGTCCCGTACCCACGTCGCACCACGCCGCGGAGGCTCTGGGGCGCGAACTCGCGTCCGAGATGCTCGCCAAGGGTGCGGCCGGTCTTATGGGGGAGCGAGCACTTTGAGCCCCACCACCACCTCTGCATCCTCGACGTCCTCGGTGTTCTCCGCACCTGGCCACGTCACCTTCCTAGGTGCCGGCCCCGGTGATCCGGGCCTGCTGACACTGCGCGCCGTCGAGGCGCTGTCGAGCGCGGACGTACTGATCGCCGAGCCGGCTGTGCTCGACGTCGTACGCGCTCATGCGAAGGCGGGCGTAAGCACGCCCCAGCTCGCGGTAGTTGACGACGCGTCAGTAACCGTGGGCACACCCGCGATCCGGACGCCGATGTCGTCCAAGGTCGTGGTCAATCTTGTCATGGAGGCCGCGCGCAACGGCAAGCGGGTCGTCCGTGCCGTCTCCGGTGACCCCGGCCTGGACGGGAACGCCGGGGAGGAGATGCTCGCCTGCGCCGCGGAGGGTGTCGCCTTCGAGGTCGTCCCCGGTGTCGCCACCGCGATCGGTGTGCCCGCCTACGCGGGTGTGCCGCTGCGGGACGCGGCCGGTGTCGATGTGCGCTTCGTGGACGCCCGTACCGCGGACGAGCGGTGCTGGAGCGAGGTCGGCGCGAGCGACGCGACGGCCGTGGTCTCCACGACGCTCGACTCGGTGGCCGCCGCCGCCGGTGAGCTGGTCTCGGCCGGGCGCAAGCCCGACACCCCGATGACGGTCACCGTCGCCGGTACGACCACCCGCCAGCGCACCTGGAACGCGACGCTCGGCACGGTCGCCCAGGTCCTCAAGCAGGCCAAGGTGCTCCCCTCCCCGGAGGGCCACCAGAGCGTCATAGCCGTGGTCGGCGAGCGCGGTGCCGCTGACCGGCGCGAGCAGCTGTCGTGGTTCGAGTCGAAGCCGCTCTTCGGGTGGCGGGTGCTCGTGCCGCGTACGAAGGAGCAGGCGGCGTCGCTCTCCGACCAGCTGCGTTCGTACGGTGCCGTGCCGCACGAGGTGCCGACCATCGCGGTGGAGCCGCCGCGCACCCCGCAGCAGATGGAGCGGGCCGTCAAGGGCCTGGTCACCGGACGCTACGAGTGGATCGCCTTCACCTCGGTGAACGCGGTCAAGGCGGTGCGGGAGAAGTTCGAGGAGTACGGGCTCGACGCGCGCGCCTTCGCCGGGATCAAGGTCGCGGCGGTGGGCGAGCAGACCGCCGCCTCGCTGGTCGAGTTCGGTGTGAAGCCTGACCTGGTGCCCAGCGGGGAGCAGTCCGCGGCCGGTCTCCTTGAGGACTGGCCGCCGTACGACCCGGTCTTCGACCCGATCGACCGGGTCTTCCTGCCGCGCGCGGACATCGCGACGGAGACGCTGGTCGCCGGGCTGATCGAGCTCGGTTGGGAGGTCGACGACGTCACCGCCTACCGGACCGTGCGGGCCTCGCCGCCGCCGGCCGACACCCGTGAGGCGATCAAGGGCGGTGGCTTCGACGCCGTCATGTTCACTTCGTCGAGCACCGTGCGGAACCTGGTCGGCATCGCCGGGAAGCCGCACAACGTGACCGTCATCGCGTGCATCGGTCCCGCCACGGCCAAGACGGCCGAGGAGCACGGGCTGCGGGTGGACGTGCTGTCGCCGGAGCCTTCGGTGAGCAGACTGGCGGAGGCGCTGGCCGAGTTCGGTGCCGCGCGCCGGGCGGCGGCGATCGAGGCGGGCGAGCACGTGGCCAGGCCGAGTGAGCGGCGGCCGGGGTCGCGGAGGCGTCGCACGACGTAGCGGTGGGCTTCGCGGTGTGAGCTGTTCGTACGGAGAGGGCGGGCCGGGGATTTTCCCCGGCCCGCCCTCTCCGTGCTTCTTGGCCGGTACGGCGCCGGGGCCGGTCAGCGGCGTCTGACCGGGGTGCCTCGGTGGCGGACCCCCAGGGCGTGCAGGAACTCCAGGGCGTCGAGCAGGACCGTGCGGTTGTACCAGCTGAGCCACTGGCCGGCCTGTGAGCCGAGGTCGTCGAGCGCCTTTCGCTGGACCTCGGTGATGTTCTGCACCTTGTGGTCGAGGTGCGCGGAGATCATGCCGACGCAGACACCGGAGGCGTTGGTGAGGGGTGCGCTGTGGCAGGCGGCACTGCCCGCCGCCAGGATCGCCCGGCGGGAGGCCTCGTCGAAGACCGGGTCGGACTCCACGTCCTTGACGGTGACCTGGGCGACGTTGCGGGCGGCCAGCGAGCAGGAGGTGCCGCTTTCGCCGACATACGCGAAGAAGTCCACGAAGTCCTCGGAGAGACCGGTGTGGTGCTCCAGGCGCAGGCCGCCGCGCACCCGGTCGGGCAGCTGTACGTTGCCCATGCCGGTGTCGGTGACGGCGAGCAGCTGGCTGAGGACCGAGCGCAGCACGGTGCCCTGGTTGGAGTCCTCGCCGGTGCGCTGCGGGGCCGTCTCGTAGGACAGGCGCGGGGCGGGCAGCCTGGCCCGGCGCGGGAACCACAGTGCGCCGTTCGCGGACTCCGGCTGTGGGCTGCGCACGACCGCCTCGACGAGCGTCCGCATCCGCACGTTGTGCTGCTGGGAGGCACGCTGGAGCAGGGCGAACGCGGATTCTCCGTCGGGCAGCCGGTAGCGCTCCTGGAGGATGCCCTGGGCCTGGGAAATCAGCGGGTGGGTGTGGGCGCGGGCGCGCAGGTTGCGGAGTTCGGCCCGCAGCAGGCCGATCTCGGTGGGCTCCGCCTGTTCCGAGTGGTGCGGCGGGTCGATCTGGTCCGTCACGATATGTCCCTTCGGGTCGGGGGCGGTTGGTCGGGTAGGAGGGTGTGGATCCTGTGTGCGGGTGGTGCGGTACGACCCTTCAGCTCACCACATGGGGCGGGGGAGGCGACACCCGGGGCACCCGTCGGATCCTGCTGCCAGGACCGGCACCGTGTCGGCAAAGGGGCCTGCGGGGCGGGCGTAGCGTTGTGCCATGACTGTGTATGGATCCTTTCCCGGTGCCCGGCCGCGGCGGCTGCGGACCACTCCCGCGATGCGCCGGTTGGTTGCCGAGACCAGGCTGCACCCCGCCGACCTGATCCTGCCCGCGTTCGTACGGGAGGGGATCAGCGAGCCCGTGGCGATCTCCGCGATGCCCGGGGTGTACCAGCACACGCTGGACACCCTGCGGAAGGCGGCGGCCGAGGCGGTGGAGGCCGGGGTCTCCGGAATCATGCTTTTCGGTGTGCCCACTGACGAGAAGAAGGATGCGGCCGGAACCACGGGTACCGATCCGGACGGAATCCTTCAGGTCGCGCTGCGCGCGGTGCGCGAGGAGGTCGGCGACGACCTGGTCGTGATGTCCGATCTGTGCCTGGACGAGTTCACGGATCACGGGCACTGCGGAGTGCTGGATTCCGAGGGCCGGGTGGACAACGACGCGACCCTGGAGCGGTACGCGGAGATGGCCCAGGTGCAGGCGGACGCGGGCGCCCATGTGGTCGGGCCCAGCGGAATGATGGACGGCCAGATCGGTGTCGTACGTGACGCGCTGGACGGGATCGGGCGGGAGGACGTCGCCATCCTGGCGTACACCGCGAAGTATTCGAGCGCCTTCTACGGGCCGTTCCGGGAGGCCGTCGGGTCCTCGCTGAAGGGCGACCGCAAGACGTACCAGCAGGACCCGGCCAACCGTCGTGAGTCGATGCGGGAGCTGGCGCTGGATCTGGAGGAGGGGGCGGACATGGTGATGGTCAAGCCTGCCGGTCCGTACCTGGACATCCTGGCGGATGTGGCGCGTGAGGTGGATGTGCCGGTGGCGGCGTACCAGATCAGCGGCGAGTACTCGATGGTCGAGGCCGCTGCTGAGAAGGGGTGGATCGAGCGGGAGCGGGCGATTCTGGAGACGCTGACGGGGATCAAGCGGGCGGGGGCGCAGATGATCCTGACGTACTGGGCGGTGGAGGCGGCGCGGTTGCTGCGCTGAGCTTGGCGGGGGCGGGGTGGGCCCGGGGTGGGTGGGGTGCGACTCCGTCGGGGGCCGCCCCCTTGCCCGCCCTTCCCCAAGCTCTCAACTCCGTTCGAGCAGGGGATGCCCCACTCGCCCCCGGGGGGCGGCCCCGCCGCCCAAGGGGGTGGCGGTATGGCGGGGATGGCGGCCCCGTCGCCCAAGGGGGTGGCGGTATGGCGGGGAGGGCGGCCCTGCCGCCCAAGGGGGCTACCGGGGGCTTTGGAGCGTGGGGGTGAAGGCGGCCCAGGCTGCGGGGGCCACGGTGAGGGTGGGGCCGGTGGGGTTCTTGGAGTCGCGGATGTGGATGGCGGTGGGGTGGGGTGCGATTTCGACGCAGTCGTGCCCTTCGGGGCTGCTGTGGCTCGACTTGCGCCAGTCGTAGGCGAGTTCGACGCACTCGCCGCCCTCATCGCCGCTGTAGCTCGACTTGAACCAGTGCAGTGCGGTGCTCATGCTTCTCCCAGCAGTCCGTCCAGCCAGACCCGGGATTGCTTGGGCGTGAGGGCCTGTGATCGCAGCATTGCATATTTGCTGGCAAGGATGGACACCTCGTTGGGATCGGACACCCAGAGGCTGCCACGCTGGGTCTCGGTGTAGGCGACGTGCTGGTGCTCAGGGGTTTCCATGAGGACGAACGGGCCGTTGAGGCCTGCGTGTTCGGTGGATTCGAGCAGCAGGACCTGGACTGTGACGTTGGTCAGGTCCATGCAGGCGCGGACGTGGAGCAACTGCTCCCGGTGCTGGGTCCGGCCCCCGCTCAGGGCGAGGTGAAATACCGGCTCCCAGATGACGTAACTGACCTCCGGCGGTTCCTCGCCGTGCAGGACCTTGTGGCGCTCGATGCGGGCCGTGGTGAGGGACTCGATCTTCTCCGGGGTGTAGCCGGGGACGCGGCTGCGGAAGACGCTGCGGGCGTACGGCTCCGACTGGAGCAGGCCCGGGAAGACCTGGTTGGCGTACAGCGACATGGTGATCGCCTCTTGCTCCTGCTCCATGAACTTCTCGGCGAAGAGCGGAAATTGGTCCACCTCGGGCAGGTTGTCGACGCCCGCGCTCAGCGTGCCTTTGCAGTCCAGGACGCGGTCGAAGATCTCGGCGAGGTCGGGCTTGAGGAGCCGCCTGCCCTGCTCCATGGAGGCGATGGTCTCCTCGTCGACCGGCACTTCGTCGTGCTCGGACAGGGTGCGCTGGGTGTAACCGGCGGCGTGCCGGGCCGCGCTGAGTTGTTTGCCGAGCATCCTCATCGCGGACGCGTTCTTCCGTGGGCGCCTACCGGGACTCATGCTCATGAAGCTCCCCATGTCGTGCGGGACTCGACCCCGTGCGCGCCCGTACGAAAAATCCGTACGGGCGCGCTCTGTGTTCCACAGTAGTTACTCTCCGCAACTCTCGTGCCGTGAACGAGACAACCAAGACGGCTCAATTGCCGCTGCTGCGCGAGAAGTTGTTCCGCCGGGATCGCCGGTCCGTCGCCGCCGCGCGGGGATTCGTGCGTGGGGTGCTGGAGGACTGGGGGATGCGGGCCCTCGTGGACGACGTACAGCTGTGCGTCAGTGAGCTGGCCACGAACGCGGTGGAGCACGGGGTGCCGCCGGGGCGGCGTTTCCAGGTGCGGGTGCTGGCCGAGCGGGATCTGTTGCGGGTCGAGGTGCACGACAGCGGGGGCGGCCGGGTGGTGGTCGGCCGCCCCG
The DNA here is from genome assembly GCF_044454195.1 of Streptomyces sp. NPDC051561. Classification (NCBI taxonomy): domain Bacteria; kingdom Bacillati; phylum Actinomycetota; class Actinomycetes; order Kitasatosporales; family Streptomycetaceae; genus Streptomyces; species Streptomyces sp. NPDC051561. Next base: position 17,778 of record NZ_JBITDM010000023.1, read on the forward strand.
AGTTGGGGTGTGAGTCCGGGCGGGGGTTGCTGCTGGTCGGGCTGGTGGCCGATGAGTGGGGGGTCGGGGAGCGGGAGCCCGGGAAGGTGGTGTGGTGCGAGTTCGGGCTGCGGGGGCGGGAAGGGGCCGACAGGATCAGAGGCTGTTGACGGCGTCCAGGTCGGACTGCCAGAAGGAGACTCGGATGCTGCCGTCGATGTAGACGCCCTTGGCGGGGAGGCGGGCCGGGGCGAAGGCGACAAGGCTGCGCTGTTCTGCGTCGTAGAAGCCGATGGAGAGGGATTTGGCGGTGTAGCCGGGGTCCGGGGTGCCCGTGGGGGAGGAGAGCTTGACGGCGGCGTAACCGCTCTGGCCCGGCCTCAGGCTGACGACGGCCTGCGGCTGGGTGTCCTTCATCGACGGGGGTACGGACTGGGCGCCCTCGAAGCGGACGGCGGGGGCGTAGTAGAGGTCGCAGAGCTTCGTGCCGTTGTTGGTGGCCGTGAGGATCATGGTGTTGAGGGGGCGGGCCACGACCTGGGCGGTGACCTTGATGTTCGAGGCGTCGCAGCGGACGCGGTTCGCGGGGGCGTTGTTGTCGCTCTTGCCGCCGGCACCGGTGGTGGTGCCGGTGGTGGCCTTGCCCGTGCTCTTGCCGGGCGTACCCGTCTGGGTGTCCTGCTGCGGTTCGCCTCCGGGCGTGCCGGGCGTGCCGGACGCGGCGGGCTTGTCGTCGGCGACGGGGGAGGAGGTGCCGGCGGGGCCCGCGTCCTTCGAACCGTCCCCGTTCTGGCACGCGGTGAGCGAGAGGGCGGCGAGCGCGGCGGCGGAGGCGACGAAGAGGCGGGCGGCGGGGCGAGCGGTGCGCAGGGACATGGGAGGTCCTCATTTCCGTGGGTCGTGACGTGGTCGTCAGGTAAGGGAAGCGGGCCGCTCGACCGGGTGCCGGGAGCGGCGTGCTTTGATGCCCAGAGCTTGTACGAGAGGGCGTCCCAGCGGCCAGAGCTGACGGGGAGTTCGGGACGCTGGAACGTTCGTACCGGCTTTGAGCTGCGGTGATGCGGTGTGCCTGGAACGCCGGGATGGGATGGGGAGCGGTGTCCGAGACCGAGGGAACGGCCGAACTCGCGGAGGTTCTGCGCGAGCTGAAGGGCCGTTCGGGCCTCAGCTACGGGGTGCTGGCCAAGCGGCTGCACATGAGTACGTCGACACTGCACCGGTACTGCAACGGGGACGCCGTACCGACGGAATTCGCCCCGGTGGAGCGGCTGGCGAGGCTGTGCAGGGCCACGCCGGACGAGATGGTGCGCGTACACAGGCTGTGGATTCTGGCGGACGCGGGGCGGGGCAAGGCGGACGCGGGGCGAGGGAAGAAGGGGGCTGCGGCGGGCGGGCCGGGGGCCGGTGAGGCTGCGGCCGAGGAGCCGGGGGAGGTGCCGGAGACCGGATTCGCCGCCGAGGCTTCCCGGTCGGTGCCGGACACCGGATCATCCGTGCCTTTGACGCGGTCCGGGCCGGACGGCGGGTCCGCATCGGGCGGCGGGTCCGGGCCGGGCGGCGAGTCTGCACCGGGCGCCGGGTCCGCATCGGGCGGTGGGGCCGCTCCAGGTGTGGGATCCGCCTCGGGTGCGGGGGCCGGTGTGCAGGGTGCGCCCGGTGCGCAGGGCGCCTTCGACGCGCGAGCCGCTCCCGACGCGCAGGCCGCTCCCGACGCGCAGGGTGCCTCCGACGTGCAGGCCTCTTCCGTGCGGGATCCGTTGGTCTCGTCGCGCGGAGGGGCCGGCGCGGGTGGCGGCATCACCGCTGCCGGCCACAAGCGGCGGCGGAACGTGTTCATCGGGGCGGGGGCCGTACTTGCCGTCGCCGCCGTCGTGTTCGTGACACCGCTGCTGAACGGCGGGGCGGCAGAGGGGGGTTCGGGCAGCGGCCGGACAGGTGCGGTGTCCGCGACAGGGCCGGACGTGGACCCCGGTGCGCAGGCGGGCGAGCGCGCCGGCGGCCCCGGCGGTGGCGACGACGCCCCGGCGACCTCGCCGCCCGCCTCCCCATCCGGCCCCCGGACGCCCTCGGCCCCGCCCGTCGAAGAACCCGGCAAGGGCGAGGCGCGCGGGAAGGGTGTCGACGGTACGAGCGGCGGCGGCACGAGCGGCGCCTCCGACCGCAGCGCCGTGCCCTTCTCCGCCGCCGTACGGCCCTTCGTGTACGAGAGCCCGTGCAGCCAGTACTTCCTCGTGGACAGCCCGCCGGAGCGGGTCTCCCCGCCGCCGAGCGAGCAGGACGCACCGGGCTGGGCCGCCTCGTTCAAGGCCGTCTCGGCCGACGAACAGCTCGTCGCGCTGACCCTCCAGGGGCGGTCCGAGGAGACCGTCGTTCTGGAGGCGCTGCACGTGCGGGTCGCGCGCAGTGGTGCGCCGCTGCCCTGGAACCGGTACGCGGCCGGGGTCGGCTGCGGCGGGAACGTCGACACCAAGTCGTTCGCGGTGGATCTCGACGCGGGGCGGCCCGTCGCCGTTCCGCACGCGGGCCAGCGGGACTTCCCGTACAAGATCAGTGAGACGGACCCCGAGGTCTTCTACGTGAAGGCGAAGGCCGGCGCGCACGACGTCAGCTGGTACCTGGAGCTGGAGTGGTCCAGCGGCGACCGGCACGGCGTGCAGCGGGTCGACAACCGGGGGAAGCCGTTCCGTACGAGCGGGTCGGCGGGGCGGCCCCTCTTCAACTATCCGCTCGGCAGCTCGGCCTGGGAGAAGCCGCTCGACGAGACGGGGTGAGGGCGGGGCCGGTCAGGCGGCCGGGCGCGAGTGCTCCGCGTACCGGGACTCGTACCAGCTCTCGCCGACCGGGGCCGGCTCGTCGCCCTCCAGGTTCCAGGCCCACGAACGGGTGGGCGTGATCCGCAGGAAGTGGCCCGGACCCATCGCGCCGGTCCGGGCGAACGGGCCGTGCGCGATCCCGTACACCCGCAGGCCCCTGGCCGTGAACGGTTCGAACGACGGCAGGTCGTCGACGACGAGCGCCACCTGCGCCTCCCCGTCCTCGGGGACGTTGCGGAACTTGCGGGTGGCGAGGACGGAGTCGCCGCCCCCGCCCACCCAGAAGTACGTCCCGTCGAACTCGAACGCCACCGGCACCACGTCCGGCTGGCCGTCGGGGGCCACGGTCGACAGGCGGGCCAGGGGCTGGGAGCGGAGGTAGGCGAGTTCGTGGGCGCTGAAGGTCATGGGACGCGTCCTTTCCTCGTGTTCCGCACCACGGCCCAGGGGGTCAGAGCCGCTCGGGCGTGCGGATGCCCAGGAGGGCCATGGCCCGGTGGATGGTGCGGGTGGTGAGGTCGCAGAGGAAGAGGCGGTTCTCGGCGACTTCGAGGGGCGGGGCCGGCTTGATGACCGGGCACTCGGAGTAGAACGTGGTGAAGAGGGAGGAGAGCTGGTAGACGTACGCGGCCAGCTTGTGCGGCTCGTAGGAGGCGCCCGCCTCCGCCACGACCTCGCCGAACTGGTCCAGGTGCAGGCCCAGCGCCCGCTCCGCCGGGGCGAGTTCGAGCTCCGGGTGCGCCACCGGCTTGCGGTCGCCCGCATCCCGCAGGATGGAGCGGCCACGGGCGTACGCGTACTGGCTGTAGACGCTGGTGTCGCCGTTCAGCGAGACCATCTGGTCGAGGTCGAACTTGTAGTCGCGGGCGGCGGACGTCGACAGGTCGGCGTACTTCACCGCGCCGATGCCGATGTCCGCACCGTTGGTGACGATCTCGGACTCGGAGAGGTTGATCTTCTCGTTGTTCTTCTCGCGGACGACGGTGGTGGCCCGCTCGACGGCCTCGTCGAGGAGGTCGATCAGCCGGACCGTCTCGCCCTCACGGGTCTTGAACGGCTTGCCGTCCTTGCCCAGGACCGTGCCGAAGCCCAGCTGGTGGGCCAAGACGTCGTCGGTCAGCCAGCCCGCCCGGCGGGCGGTCTCGAAGACCATCTTGAAGTGCAGCGACTGGCGGACGTCGACGACGTAGAGGAGGGTGCTGGCCTTGAGGTCGCCGACCCGGTTGCGGATCGCGGAGAGGTCGGTGGCGGCGTATCCGTAACCACCGTTGGACTTCTTCACGATGAGCGGGGTCGGGTTGCCGTCCGGGCCCTTGACGTCGTCGAAGAAGACGCAGAGGGCGCCCTCGGAGCGGACCGCGACGCCGGAGTCCTCCAGGATCCGGCAGGTCTCTTCGAGCATGGCGTTGTAGCCGGACTCGCCGACGATGTCGGCGTCGGCGATCTCCATGTCCAGCTTGTTGAAGACGGAGTAGAAGTAGATCTTCGACTCGTCGACGAACCGCTGCCACAGGGCGAGGGTCTGCGGCTCACCGGCCTGGAGGGCGACGACCCGGTCCCGGGCGCGGGCCTTGAACTCCTCGTCGGAGTCGAAGAGCACGCGGGACGCCTTGTAGATCCGGTTCAGGGAGGACATGGCCTGCTCGCCGTCCACCTCGCCGTCGGCGGCGTCGCCGTGGTCCAGCTCGGACGGGTGCTCCAGCAGGTACTGGATCAGCATGCCGAACTGGGTGCCCCAGTCGCCGATGTGGTGGCGCCGGACGACCTTCTCACCGGTGAATTCGAGCACCTCGGCCATGGCGGCGCCGATCACGGCGGACCGCAGGTGGCCGACGTGCATCTCCTTGGCCACGTTCGGCTGCGCGTAGTCGATGACCGTCGTACCGGCGTCGTCGTTGTACGCGACGCCCAGCCGGTCGTCCGCGGCGCGCGCGGCCAGGGTCTCGACGATCGCCCGGTCACTGACCGAGATGTTCAGGAAGCCGGGGCCCGAGACCTCGATCTCCTTGATGGTGGCGTCGTCCGCCGGGAGCTTGCCGAGCACCTCGGTCGCCAGCTCGCGCGGGTTCGCCTTCGCCTTCTTGGCGAGGGCCAGGATCCCGTTGGCCTGGAAGTCGGCCCGGTCGCTTCGGCGCAGCAGCGGGTCCGCGGGGGCGGCGTCCGGCAGGGCAGCCGAGAGCGCGTCCGCGAGGCGCTGATTGACGGTCGAGGCGAGCGAAGGGACCGAGGCCATGGGGTGCCGTTCCTATAGAGGGGTTACGTGGAGTTGTGACACCGAGTATTTCACGCAGGCCCACGGAGCCCCGCGCAACCTAATTCGTGAGGCCACCGTCTGCCTGTCTGGGAGAATGGCCCTGCCAGCTTCAAACGAATCCGGAGAATCAAGGACGTGCCGACCGTGCCCCAGAGCAGCGCCACCGAGACCGACTGGGTCTCCCGTTTCGCGGACGATGTCATCGCCGAGGCGGAGCGACGTGCGCCTGGCGCGAAACACTCTGGCGCTGCCGCGCCGGTGGTCGTCGTCGCGTCCGGCCTCTCCCCCTCCGGCCCGATCCACCTGGGCAACCTCCGCGAGGTCATGACCCCGCACCTGGTCGCCGACGAGGTGCGCCGTCGCGGGTACGAGGTCCGGCACCTGATCTCCTGGGACGACTACGACCGGTACCGCAAGGTCCCCAATGGTGTCCCGGGCATCGACGAGTCCTGGGCCGAGCACATCGGCAAGCCGCTGACCTCGGTCCCGGCCCCCGCCGGCTCCGCGCACCCGAACTGGTCGGAGCACTTCAAGTCCGCCATGGTCGAGGCGCTGGGCGAGCTGGGCGTCGAGTTCGACGGCATCAGCCAGACCGAGCAGTACCTGGCCGGGACGTACCGCGAGCAGATCCTGCACGCGATGCGGCGCCGGGGCGACATCGACGCGATTCTGGACCAGTACCGGACCAAGAAGGCCCCCGCGAAGAAGTCGCAGAAGCCGGTGGACGAGGCCGAGCTGGAGGCCGCCGAGGGCTCCGGTGCGGCCGGCGAGGACGACGGCACGAGCGGCGGCGCGTACTACCCGTACAAGCCCTACTGCGCGCAGTGCGAGCGCGACCTCACGACCGTGACCGCCTACGACGACGACTCGACCGAGCTGTCGTACGTGTGCGTCTGCGGGTTCTCCGAGACCGTCTTCCTGAACGAGTTCAACCGCGGCAAGCTGGTCTGGAAGGTCGACTGGCCGATGCGCTGGGCGTACGAGGGCGTGGTCTTCGAGCCGTCGGGTGTGGACCACTCGTCGCCGGGGTCGTCGTTCGTGGTCGGCGGGCAGATCGTGCGCGACATCTTCGACGGGGTGCAGCCGATCGGGCCGATGTACGCCTTCGTCGGGATCAGCGGGATGGCGAAGATGTCGTCGTCGAAGGGCGGTGTTCCGACCCCGGGCGACGCGCTGCGGATCATGGAGGCGCCGCTGCTGCGGTGGCTGTACGCGCGCCGTCGGCCGAACCAGTCCTTCAAGATCGCCTTCGACCAGGAGATCCAGCGGCTGTACGACGAGTGGGACAAGCTGGAGTCGAAGGTCGCGGACGGGTCCGCACTGCCTGCCGACGCGGCTGCGCACTCGCGTGCGGTGCGGACGGCCGGGGGTGAACTGCCGCGTACGGAGCGGGCGTTGCCGTACCGGACGCTGGCGTCGGTGGCGGATGTCACCGCCGGGGACGAGGAGCAGACGCTGCGGATCCTGACCGAGCTGGACCCGGAGAACCCGGTCACGGACCTGGACTCGGTCCGGCCGCGGCTGGACCGTGCCGAGGCGTGGATCTCGACGTATGTGCCGGCCGATCAGCGCACCATCGTGCGCGAGGAGCCGGACGCCGAGACGCTCGGTGCGCTGGACGAGGACGGCCGGGAGTCGCTGCGGCTGCTGGCCGAGGGGCTGGATTCGCACTGGTCGCTGGACGGGCTGACGACGCTGGTCTACGGCGTGCCGAAGATCCAGGCCGGGTTCGCGGCGGACGCGAAGCCGACCCCGGAGCTGAAGGTGGCGCAGCGGACGTTCTTCGCGCTGCTGTACCAGCTGCTGGTGGGCCGGGACACCGGTCCGCGACTGCCCACGCTGCTGCTGGCAGTGGGGGCGGAGCGGGTGCGGAAGCTGCTGGGGGCGTAGGGGGTACGGAGGCCTGGGGGGCGGGGCTTGAGGGGGACGTGAGGTCGCGTCCGCCTCAAGCCCCGCCCCCCTCGTGCAGGGGGACCGCACGTTTCCGTGGTCGGCGGTGTCCGTCTTTCGCTGGACGCGGGGCGGGGGCGGGGTCCGGCACCGTGGACGTATGAAGAACGAATGCGTGGCGGTCGTCGGCTGGATCCTGGGGATCGAGGGCGCGCTCGGGCTCATCGGGATCAAGTGGCTCGACGGGGACCTGGGCCTGATCCACCTGCTCTTCACGCCGGACACCTGGGTCTACGTCGTCCTGGTGGTGATCGGCGTCGGCGTTGCCGTCGGGCACGAGGCGGCGAGGAAGCGCGGGCGGGTGCGCGGCTAGGGCGCGGGCCCGGGGGGGCCCGAACGCGGTTCAGGCTCGTGCGCTCAGGCGGTCAGGCGCTGTTCTCGTTGTCGTCCAGTTCGAGCTGGAACTGCTCCACGAAGCGCTTGTGGTACAACTCCAGCTCGTCCGGCGGGAGTTGCTTGCCGTGCAGGGCTTCCAGGTACTCGCCGAACTGCGTCGGAGTCGGTATCCCGGCGTTCGCCCCCGTGCACCTGCGGAACGCGTCGTAGTACACGTCGTCGTCCAGTACGAAGTCGGCGTCCTCGTCCGCGTCGTAACCACCGAGCGGGCGGCTGCGGTTGGGGCCGGCGGGGACCATCACCTGGGGCGAGTAGTCCTGAGCGGGGCCCTGCGCCTGGGCCTGCGCCTGGGCCTGCGCCTGCGCCTGGGCCTGTTCCTGGTACGCGAGGTACTGGGCCTGCTCCGCGTACTCCCTCTCGTCGCTCGGGTACTGCCCGGCCGGGACCGGGGCGGGGGCCGCGAACCACGGGCTGGGGTGCTGCGGGGGCTGCTGCTCCGCGAGCGGGTCGGGGCCGAGGTCGGGGGCGGGCTCCTGGGGGTGCTTCACCAGGTTCGCGCGGGGGCCGGGGACCTGCCCGGGGGAGGTCTCGTACGCCTCGTGCGCCTCGCCTGCCTCTTGGGCCGCGTACCCCTGCTCGTACTCCTGCCCCTGCTCGTACTCCTGCTCCCGCTGCTGCTGCGGCGCGGCCGCGAGGGCCGGGGTGTTCGAGGGGGCGGAGTCGGTGGCCGGGGCCGGGGCCGGGGGCAGCAGTGCCGGTTCGATGCCCGCCGCGGCGAGGCCGACCGCGGCCGTGTCGGCCAGCGGGACGCCGATCTTGGCGAGGCGCAGGGGCATCAGGGCCTCGACGGGGGCCTTGCGGCGCCAGGAGCGGCCGTAACGGGCCTGGAGGCGGGCCTGGTAGATCAGCCGGTCCTGCTCCAGTTTGATGACCTCTTCGTAGGAGCGCAGCTCCCACAGCTTCATCCGGCGCCACAGCTTGAAGGTGGGCAGCGGGGAGAGCAGCCAGCGGGTGAGGCGGACGCCCTCCATGTGCTTGTCGGCGGTGATGTCCGCGATCCGGCCGATCGCGTGCCGGGCGGCCTCGACGGAGACGACGAAGAGGATCGGGATGACGGCGTGCATGCCGACGCCCAGCGGGTCGGGCCAGGACGCGGCGCCGTTGAACGCGATGGTGGCCGCGGTGAGCAGCCACGCCGTCTGACGCAGCAGCGGGAAGGGGATCCGCATCCAGGTCAGCAGCAGGTCCAGGGCGAGCAATACGCAGATTCCCGCGTCGATGCCGACCGGGAAGACGTAACTGAAGTTGCCGAAGCCCTTGGCCAGCGCCAGTTCGCGCACCGCCGCGTACGAACCCGCGAAACCGATGCCCGCGATGATCACCGCACCGGTGACCACCACACCGATCAGTATTCGGTGCGTCCGTGTCAACTGCATCGCGGCCACCCGCGACCCCTCCCGTACGTCCCATTCCGGTGTCCACACCCGGCGTTCAACCCGGACCCGGCGGCCCACAGCCTGGCACACGCCGACGGGGGTCCGGCCCCCGGGAAAGAGACCGAACCCCCGCAAAAGTACTCAAACCGGGCCCAGTTGTAGTCAAGTCGTTGACTACAAAGGGACCTACGACAGGAACCGCACCTACTGGTTCGCCTTGGCGATCGCCGCCACGATCTCCTTGGCCGCCTTCTGCGCGCCCTTCATCAGGTCCGCCTGCGCCGGAGCCTTCGTGCCCGCGTAACCCGAACCGTTGTAGTCCAGGGTCACCACGACATTGCCGGTACGGGTCACCACGACCGCGTGCTGGAACTCGGTGCCGGCCTCCTTCGCCCCGTACGACACGGTCGTCGCCTGGTCGCCGATGCCGCTCACCGGGTTCGACCGGGCATCCTTCACGCCGTCCTTGCTCTGTACCTTGCCGACCTGCTTGTCGAGCTGCTTCTTGGCGCGCTCGTCACCGCTGCCCAGCGTCTGGTTCGACTCGAACCGCTGCACCCCGTACGTCAGGTAGTGGTACTGCGAACCCTTCAGGCCCTTGTCGTCCAGGCCCTTCCACGAGCACCCACGACGCGCCTGCGGGTCCGACGAGGTGTCCGCCGCACCCTCGGCCTTCTCGGCCTTGGGCACCAGCTCGCCGATCGTCGCCTTGCCGAGCGCCTTGCACGCGTCCGGCAGCGCCGCGAACTTCGCCGGCTCCACGGTCGGCGCCGCCGACGGAGACTGCTTGGCCGTCGCGCCCTGGTCCTTCTTGCCGCTGTCCGAGCCGGAACCGGAACCTGAACCGGAACCGGAGTCCGACGAGCAGCCGGCCACCACGAGCAGCGCCGGAACGGCGGCCGCGCAGGTCAGTATGCGGGCGAGACGGGGGGCTTTTCGGTACATGGTTCCTGTGGTTCCTTCGCTGTTGCTGTCACTGTCGAGTCGAGAGGCGTTGCTCACCGTCGGTCACTCATTACGGCTGTCGGTCACTCACTGCCGGAGAACTGCTCGGCGAGTTTACGGGCCAGCCCCTGTGCCCGGTCCTGAAGCGTTCTGCTGTCGGGAACCTGATCGGTGCGGCCCGGCTGCTCGCCGTACTTGATGGTCACAATCACGTTGGACGTACGGAAAACGACCGTCACCGTCCGGTCCTGCGCCGACGACGACCCCACCTTCGCCAGTACGTCGTTCAGGAACGCGACGTCGCCGAGACCGCCGAGGGTACGCGGCTGAAGCTCCGCGGGGTCGGGGGCGCCGGGCGTACCGGAGGGGGAAGCGGAAGCGGAACCGGTCGGCGGCGCGGACGGCCCGCCGGGGGGCGTGGTGGCTCCGTCCGAGGGCGCGGTGGCCCCGGGCGTCGGCGAGGTCACCGGCGCACTCTCACGCGGCGCGGGCAGGTTGGCCTCGGTCAACAGGTCCGCGTACACGCGCTGCGCCCGGTCGTCGTCACTCACCGCGCCGTCGTACGACACGACCCGCTCGAAGTCGACGACCAGCTGGTGCGCGCCGTCCGGGGACTCCGCCTTCCAGCGGCAGCCGACCCGGCGGTCCGTGTCGAATGTCACCGCCGGCTCCCCCGCGAGCAGCTTCCGCTGCTGGTCCTCCGGCAGCGCGGCGGCCCCCGGCAGCATCGCCTTCAGCTGGCCGCGGTCGACGTTCCGGCAGGGCTCGGGCAGCGTCCGGTACTTGCCGGGCGCGGCGGGCGCGGCGCTGGCCTCGCCCGGCTTGGAGTCGGGGGTGCCTTCCTCGCCGGTGGTCCCGCCGGAACACCCCGCGCTGCCCACGGCGAGGGCCGCGAGCAGCGCGATGCCGGGCACGGAGGCCCTTGCGTAAGCCTTGACGCCCGCCTGTCGTGGCACGGTCCGGGGCCCCCTTCGGTGGTGTGTCTGTTGCTGACTCGGTTGCTGTCTCGCTCGGTGGCACTGCGTAAAAGCGTTTGCCGCCCGCAGGCGGCCAATGCCCACAATGTGTATCGCACGAGCTGGTGTGGATGCCGGTCCGCTGTCCCTTTCGCGACCATTCCCCACCCTTTTTGCACTATGTGCGCTTCATGCAGCTCAGGTCCAATTGACCTGAGGTGAAACTGATCTTCGGGGGAATCGGGGAAGTCATGTCATACGTCGAGGTACCGGGCGCCAAGGTCCCGATCCGCATCTGGACCGATCCGGCCTCCATCGATGACGGCGCGATGCGGCAGCTCCACAACGTCGCCACCCTCCCCTGGATCAAGGGCCTGGCCGTCATGCCGGACGTCCATTACGGCAAGGGCGCCACGGTCGGCTCCGTCATCGCCATGAAGGGCGCGGTCTGCCCGGCGGCGGTCGGCGTGGACATCGGCTGCGGAATGTCCGCCGTGAAGACCTCACTGACCGCGAACGACCTCCCCGGCGACCTGTCCCGCCTCCGCTCGAAGATCGAGCAGGCGATTCCGGTGGGGCGCGGAATGCACGACGATCCGGTGGATCCGGGGCGGCTGCACGGGTTCCCGACGGCGGGGTGGGAGGACTTCTGGGGGAGGTTCGAGGGGGTCGCCGACGCGGTGAAGTTCCGGGAGGGGCGGGCTGCGAAGCAGATGGGGACGCTTGGCAGCGGAAATCATATGGTTGAAGTTTGTACTGATGAGGTGGGTTCGGTCTGGCTGATGCTGCACTCCGGCTCCCGGAACATCGGTAAGGAGCTGGCTGAGCATCACATCGGCGTTGCGCAGAGGCTGCCGCACAATCAGGGACTTGTCGACCGGGACCTTGCGGTCTTCGTCTCGGACACCCCCCAGATGGCGTCCTATCGGAACGACCTCTACTGGGCGCAGGAGTACGCGAAGTACAACCGCGCCATCATGATGGGACTTCTCAAGGGCGTGATCCGCAGGGAGTTCAAGAAGGCCAATCCGGCCTTCGAGCAGGAAACCTCGTGTCATCACAATTACGTCGCCGAAGAGCGTTACGAGGGGATGGACCTGTTGGTGACCCGCAAGGGGGCGATCCGTGCCGGTTCGGGTGAGTACGGGATTATCCCGGGATCCATGGGGACCAGCTCGTACATCGTGAAGGGGCTTGGGAACGAGAAGGCCTTCAACTCGGCTTCGCACGGTGCCGGACGGAGGATGAGCCGCAGCGCGGCGAAGCGGCGTTTCACGACTCGGGACCTGGAGGAGCAGACGCGTGGCGTCGAGTGCCGAAAGGACACTGGAGTGCTGGACGAGATCCCGGCCGCGTACAAGCCGATCGAACAGGTCATGGAGCAGCAGCGGGATCTGGTGGAGGTCGTCGCGAAGCTGAAGCAGGTCATCTGTGTGAAGGGGTGAAAGCGTTGGGGGCCTCGGCGAATGAGCACCGAGGCCCCTGGATGCTCAGTAGCCGGTAGGGGTTTCGCTGGGGGCTGCCACCCGGCCGGTGCGCAAGCGCCACAGGCGAAGAGCGCAGCTGCTTTCGGTGCGGTTCAGCTCGGTGGCGGCTGTCCCGGCGTTCCCGATCTTCAGCAGTGCTGTGTCCTCCCAGGGTTTCCAGATGCGTCGGCCGACGACCCGCTTCGTGCCTGCCGGACTCTCCCAGGCCGCCAGTGAGGTTGCGGCCAGCTGCTTACGCTCCAGCGAGAGGCAGCCGGGGTAGTACAGGTCAGCTGCCAACTCCCTGGCTGGTTCCTTCTGGAACATCACGTTGTAGATGTCATCGCGCTTGTTGCGTCCGATGTAGCGCTGTGCGCCCGTGACCTTCCTGCCGTAGACACAGAAATAGGCGCCGACTGCGGTGCTGGCGGTGGTCAGCGAGATGAAAGGCAGGCCCTGGGACGTGTAACCCACGGAACCGTCGGCGTCGACTACACCGCGCAGGTAGTCACGGCGCGAGAACTCGACCTTGGGCGGGGTGATCTTCCTGGACTTCTTGCCGTACGGGATGCCGAGCTCGTTGAGTCGGGTGCGGGCTTCGAGGGCGCACAGGGTCCAGGTCGCGGAGTGGTGCGACGCGGAGAAGTTCGTGGCACGGGTGCGTTCGGTGATGCTGCTGTTGTACGGCGTTAGCCGTTGGAACTCCTGCAGGATGGCGATGTCGCGGATGTTGATTTCCACGGACAGCTTGCCCTTGCGTCCGGTGCCTGCCTGGAGGTGCCCGTCCGCCTGGAGGAAGCCGAACATGTAGGCGTAGTTGGGGTCCTCCAGGTCCATGAAGGACACCGGTGCTTCGGGGGTCAAGGCGCTGAGGTCGAAGAGCGCGGGAGGGTTAGGGTCGTGTTCAGCCATGGGGAAGTTTTGCCTTCCTTGTGGTGAGGCTCTCGGTCGGGATTGCACTCCTGGCCGGGGGCCGTTTTGTTTGGTCGTGGGGCGAGCGTAGGGCGGGGTTTCGGGGGTGGAGTGGGGGATCGGGGGCGTTCACCCGTACGAGTGCTGGGTGGGGGTCTTGGCTAAGGTGCCGGGGTTCGTCCGTATCGCCGTACCTGCGCTAGTGGAGTCCTGCACATGCCCGAGATGACGTCCGACCTGCGCTCCGACTGCGGGAGTTGTTTCGGGTTGTGCTGTGTGGCTTTGACGTTGACGAAGTCGTCGGACTTCGCGATCGACAAGGCTGCGGGGAAGCCGTGCCCGAATCTGGGGGAGGACTTCGGGTGTGGGATTCACTCGAAGTTGCGGGGGGAGGGGTTTGCCGGGTGCACCGTGTACGACTGTTTCGGGGCGGGGCAGAAGGTGTCGCAGGTGACCTTTGCGGGGGTCAACTGGCGTGAGGAGCCGGGAAGTTCGGAGCTGATGTTCGCTCTGCTGCCGGTGATGAAGCAGTTGCACGAGCTGCTCTGGTACGTCGGGGACGGGCTGGCGCGGGAGGTCGCGCGGCCGGTGCACGGGGAGTTGCGGGGGGTGCGGGAGGAGATCGAGGCGATCACGCGGGGGAGCGCGGAGGAGTTGATCGCGCTCGATGCGGAGGGGCTGCGGCAGAGGGTCAACGGATCGCTGGTGAAGGTGAGCGAGCTGGTGCGGGGGGAGTGGGCGGCCGCAGTGCCGCGGAAGAAGGGTGGGAAGAAGCGGCGGACGGATCTGCGGGGGGCGGATCTGATGGGGGCGCGGCGGGCGGGGGCCGATCTGAGGGGGGTGAACCTCCGGGGGGCGTATCTCATCGCGGCGGATGTGAGCGGGGCGGATCTTCGGGGGGCGGATGTGATCGGGGCGGACTTTCGCGATGCGGATGTGCGGGGGGCGGATTTGAGCGAGGCGTTGTTCTTGACGCAGACGCAGGTGAATGCGGCGTTGGGGGATGGGGGGACGAGGATTCCGGGGGCGGTGGAGAGGCCAGAGCGGTGGGGTCGGTAGGGGGGTGCGGGGGCGTAGATGGGCCGGGGTGGGTGGGGTGCGACTCCGTCGGGGGCCGCCCCCTTGCCCGCCCGTTCCGCCCCCGGGGGGCGGCCCCGCCGCCCAAGCGGGCTGACGGTGGTGGGAGGGGCGGGCCCGCCGCCCGAGCGGGCTGACGGTGGTGGGGGAGGGGCGGGCCCGCCGCCCGAGCGGGCTGACGGTGGTGGGAGGGGCGGGCTCGCCGCCCAAGGGGGCTGACGGGGGTGGAGGGGCGGGTCCGCCGCCCGGGCGGGCGGTGGTAGTGCGGGGTGGGGCTACAGCTCGCGGTGGACCTTGGTGTTGGAGGCCTGGGCGCGGGGGCGGACGACCAGGAGGTCGATGTTGACGTGGCTGGGGCGGGTGACGGCCCAGGTGATGGTTTCGGCGACGTCGTCGGCCGTGAGGGGGTTGGCCACGCCGGCGTAGACCTTGGCGGCCTTCTCCGTGTCGCCGTCGAAGCGGGTCAGGGCGAACTCGTCGGTCTTGACCATGCCCGGGGCGATCTCGATGACCCGGACCGGGGTGCCGACGATCTCCAGGCGAAGGGTCTCCGCGAGGACGTGCGCACCGTGCTTGGCGGCCACGTAGCCGCCGCCGTTCTCGTAGGTGGCGTGACCGGCCGTGGAAGACAGGATGACGACCGTGCCGTCACCGGAGGCGGTCAGGGCCGGGAGCAGGGCCTGGGTGAGGTTGAGGGTGCCCAGCACGTTGGTCTCGTACATCTGACGCCAGTCGGCGGGGTCGGCGGTGGCGATCGGGTCCGCGCCGAGTGCGCCGCCCGCGTTGTTGACCAGGAGGGCGATGGTGCGGAAGGCGGTGGCGAACTCGTCGACGGCGGCGCGGTCGGTGACGTCCAGCGCGTACGGCATGGCCTGGTGACCGGCGGCGACGAGTTCCTCGGCGAGTGCCTCGATGCGGTCCTTGCGGCGGGCGGTGAGGACGACGCGGTAGCCGGCGGCGGCGAGTTGCCGGGCGGTGGCAGCGCCGATGCCGCTGCTCGCTCCAGTGATGACGGCGATGGGGGCGGAGGCGGAGGCGGTGGCGCTGGGCATGCGGGCTGCTCCTCGGACGTACGTGGAAAGGGAAAAGGGGTGCGTGCGTACGAGGATAAGTCGGGTCAGCGGCCTCTTGGGGCGTACATGATCAGGGCCATACCGAGCAGGCAGACCAGCGCTCCGGTGATGTCCCAGCGGTCGGGACGGTATCCGTCGGCGACCATGCCCCAGACGATCGAGCCGGCGACGAAGACCCCGCCGTAGGCGGCCAGGATGCGGCCGAAGTCGCCGTCCGGCTGGAGGGTGGCGACGAAGCCGTACAGGCCGAGGGCGATGACGCCCGCGCCGATCCAGATCCACCCCTTGTGTTCGCGCACACCCTGCCAGACGAGCCAGGCGCCGCCGATCTCGAAGAGCGCGGCGAGGACGAAAAGGGCTGCTGAGCGGGCGATGAGCATGGGCATAAGGGTGGCATGTGGGGGTGGTGGGGAGGAGGCGGCGGGCGGAGCGGGTAGATCACGCTGCATGTCATCGATGTCAGAGCGGTTGTTGCGCGTGGGGTTGCTGGTGCTGCTGGTCGTGGGGGTGGCCGTGCCGGGGGCGGCTGCCGCCGAGGAACCGGAGACGGATCTCGGGCATCACGGGGAGGTCGTGTACGAGAAGGGCGGGCGCCTCGCGCTGCGGATGCGCACCTGGAACCACGGTCCGGTGAGTCTGGACTCGGCGGCGGTACGAGTCTCCTTCTCGGCACCGGTGGAGGGCAGCTTCCCGGCGGCGTGCAGGCGGGCGGGGGCGGCGGTGCTGGTGTGCGAGACGGGGGCGCTGCGGGCCGGGGCGGTGAGCCCACGGCCACTCAGCTTCGACCTCAGGGTGGCGGGGACCCCGGCGGAGACCGTGGTGGAGGTGCGGACGGTACGTCTCGGGGCGGGCGAGGTACGGCCGGTGACGCGGGACCTGAACCCGGACAACGACCGGCAGCGGGTGCTGGCGCCGGCCACCGGTGACACGTACTACTTCTAGCCCGCCTGCTGCCGGCCCGCCCACCGGGTTGCGGAACGGCCACGCCCGCGTCATTCCCCGTGTGCGGCGCCCGGCGGACTGGGAGGGTGGCGTGCATGCCGACTTCCAAGGAAAGCTCCGACGTGATCGTTGTGGGCGCGGGCCCCACCGGGCTGCTGCTCGCCGGGGACCTCGCCACCGCGGGACTGCGCGTGACCCTTGTCGAACGCCGCTCCCACACCGCGGGCAATCTCACTCGCGCCTTCGCCGTGCACGCCCGCACCCTCGAAGTGCTGGACGCGCGCGGTCTCGCCGACGAACTGCTGAAGACGGGGCGCACGCTCACCCGGCTCGCCTTCTTCGGCAGCCTCAGCCTGGACCTCAGCAAGCTGCGCTCGCGCTTTCCGCTGGTGCTGATCACTCCGCAGTACGAGGTGGAACAGCTGCTGGAGCGCAGGGCGCTGGCCGCGGGGGTCGACTTCCGTTACGACACGGAACTGGTCGGCCTCCAGGCCCGGACGACCTCGGTGACCGCCCAGCTCAAGTCTGCGGACGGTGAGTTGACCGACATCGAAGCGCCCTATCTGGTCGGCGCGGACGGGGTGCACAGCACTGTCCGCGAGGCGCTGGGGCTGCCGTTCCCGGGGGAGTCGGTCATCAAGTCGATAGTCCTGGCGGACGTACGGCTGGAGGAGGAGCCGGAGTCCGTCATCACCGTGGGCGGACAGGGGGACGCGTTCACCTTCATGGTGCCGTTCGGGGACGGGTACTACAGGGTGATGGGCTGGGACCGTCATCACGAGGTGCCGGAGTCGGATCCGATCGAGCTCGACGAGGTGCGGGACATCGCGCGGACCGCGCTGGGCAATGACTTTGGGATGCACGAGCCGCGGTTCCTGTCGCGCTTCCACAGTGATGAGCGGCAGGTTCCGGCGTACCGGACGGGGCGGGTGTTCCTGGCGGGGGACGCCGCGCATGTGCACTCGCCGGCCGGCGGGCAGGGGATGAACACCGGGCTCCAGGACGCGGCGAACCTGTCGTGGAAGCTGGCGGCGGTGCTGCGGGGACGGGCGGAGGACGAGCTGCTCGACACGTATCACGCGGAGCGGCACCCGGTGGGGGCGTTGGTGCTGCGGACCAGCGGGGCGCTGATCAGGGTGGCGATGGCGCATTCGCCGGTGCAGCGGGCGGGGCGGGCGGTGGTGACGCGGGTCTTCAACTCGCTGAGGCCGGTTACCTCGCGGGCGATGGGGATGGTGTCGGGGATCGGAATCTCGTACGGGCGGGGGCGGGGGGAGCACTTGCTGGTGGGCCGTCGCGTCCCGGACCTGGCCCTGGCGGAGGGCCGTCTCTACGAACTGCTCCGCAAGGGGGAGTACGTGCTGGTGGCGGGGGTGGACGGCCCGGTGCCGTCGGAGATCCCTCCGCATACGGTGCGGGGGCACTGGGCACGGAGGTCGTCGCTGCTGGTGCGGCCTGACGGGTATGTGGCCTGGGCGGGGGAGGTGTAGGGGGTACGAGGTCGGGGCGGGCCGGAACCGGGGCGAGCCGACGTCGGGGTGGGCCGGGGTGGGTGGGGTGCGACTCCGTCGGGGGCCGCCCCCTTGCCCGCCCGTTCCGCCCCCGGGGGGCGGCCCCGCCGCCCAAGCGGGCGGGGGTAACGCGGAGAGGCGGGCGGCCCCGCCGCCCAAGCGGGCTGGGGTAACGCGACGAGGGGGGCGGCCCCGGCGCCCAGGCGGGCGAGGCATGCGAAGGGGCGGGGAGGGGATCTGTGCCGCAGGCCGGAGGAGGGGGCTACCGGCCGAATTCGGTGACTGCGGCGTCGACCAGGGCCGCGAGGTGGGTGTGGTGGGCGCCTCGCCAGTACGGGCGTCCGCAGAGAGTGCACTGGGCGAAGACGTCCTGGGTGCGCTCGGTCCCAGGAGCCAGCCGATCGGCGACGGACTCCTTGGTCGCGGCCGCGAGCGGCCCGTTGCACGCCGTGCAGCGACTCCACGGCGTCAGCACCGGAGCGAACCGCCCCAGCACGTCCCTGAGTTGTTCCTCGGGCCGGTCGCTGTAGACGTACGCCCCGGCGAAGAGTTCACGGCGCCGCAGCAGTCCCCGGTCCCTGGACAGCAGAACACGCTGCTCGCGGGCCGAGTGCGTGGCGAGGGCGGGGTCGCCGATGTCCTCGCTGAAGTACGCGGCGTCCACCCCGAGCAGGCGAAGGCGCCGGGCGAGGGTGCCCAGGTGGACGTCGAGGAGGAAGCGCAGGGGTGCCCCCGGCACCGACTGCGGGCGGGCCACCGCCCGTACCTCGATGCGTTCTCCGGCCGCGGGGACATGACCGACCCCGACCGCCCTTCCGTCGACGTACAACTCGCCCGCCTCGGTGAGCGGGACCCCGAGCGACTCCACGACATGGCCCAGCGTGGACGCCCCGTCGGTGACGGCGTCGGTGCGGCCCGCACGTCGGTCGGGTGCGACGAAGAGGTGCAGCTCCGGCGCGAAACTTATCTGGATCTCGGGTCCGTTCACGCGGTCAGGATGCCACCGGGGCAACACCTGCGGCACGGCAGTTTCCGAACACCGTGCGCCCGACGGCCCGCAGCTCCCTGAGTGGCTGCCTCCGACACCACCCTCCGGGTGCCTCTCCCCGCTGCTCTAACCTGCCGCCATGAAGACCATCGATCTTGGCCCCGGCGACCCCCGCCTCCTCTCCGACCTGCTTCCCGTGCTCCTCGAACTCCGCCCCCACCTCACCGAGCAGACCTTCACCGAGGTGTACGAGGAGGGCCACCCGGTCGGGCTCCGCTTCTCCGCGACGTACGACGACAACGGCACCTGTGTCGGGGCGGCCGGCTGGCGGGTGCAGGTCAACACCAGCACCCTGCGCATGCTGTTCGTCGACGACCTGGTGACCGCGGCGGCGGCCCGCTCCACGGGCGTCGGCTCGCATCTCCTCGGCCATCTCCAGGACCGGGCCAAGGAGTCCGGCTGCAAGAGGTTCGTGCTCGACTCGGGGACCCAGCGCACCCGGGCGCACCAGTTCTACCTGCGCGAGAAGATGGAGATCGCGGCCTTCCACTTCCAGAAGGACGTGCTGTCGTAGCCGGGGCGTGCCGCGCGGTCCTCCCCCGGTCGGGGTGCCCTCCCCTCCTTGCGGCGTTACCCCGCTCCAGGGCGGGAACCCGTCCCGGTGTACCGGCCGTACCCCCCCGGGAAGGACGCCTCATGCCCATCGCCACCTACAGCACAGTCGCCCTGGACTGCCCCGACCCGCCCGCGCTCGCCGAGTTCTACGCGAGCATCCTCGGCGGTGAGATCAAGCAGTACGACGCCGACTGGTACGACCTGCACGTCCCCGGCGGCCACCGCATCTCCTTCCAGCGCGTGCCCGACCTGCACCCGCCGGAGTGGCCGAACGCGGAACGCAACTCCCAGCAGCTGCACCTGGACCTCGACGTCCCCGACCTGGACGAGGGCGAACGGCAGATTCTCGCCCTGGGCGCCAGGCCCCTGGACACGGAGGACCGGCAGCGCAGCTTCCGGGTGTACGCCGACCCGGCCGGCCACCCGTTCTGCCTCTGCCAGGAGTGAGCCGGGCACGGTACCGGCGGTGAAGCAAGGTATCGGCGGTGAAGGGGGCAGCCCGGAGGATCGGGCCGCCCCCTTCCGCGGGGCCCCCTCAGAGCCCCCTTCCGCGGAGCCCCCTCAGAGCCAGCCGTTGCGCCGGAAACTTCTGTGCACCACAAAGCAGGCTGTCACCATCAACCCCAGAGCCAGTGGATAACCCCAGACCCACTTTGTCTCCGGCATGAAGTCGAAGTTCATGCCCCAGACCCCGCAGCCCATCGTGGGCACCGCGATGATGGCCGCCCAGGCGGTGATCTTCCGCATGTCCTCGTTCTGCGCGACGGTCACCTGGGCCAGGTGCGCCTGGAGTATCGAGTCGAGGAGCCCGTCGTACGCGGTGATCTGCTCGACGGTCCGGGCGAGATGGTCGGCGACGTCCCTGAAGTACGGCTGGAGCTCCGGCGGCACCGGCGGCATCGGCTTCAACGGGTCGGTCAGCGCGAGCAGCGGGCGGTCCAGCGGGGCCACCGCCCGCCGCAGTTCGAGGAGTTCGCGCTTGAGCTGGTAGATCCGGCCCGGGTCGACCCTGCCCGCCGCCGCGCTGAACACCTCGCTCTCCACGGCGTCCAGGTCGTCCTGCAACGCGTCCGCCACCGCCTCGTACTCGTCGACCACATGGTCCGCGAGGGCGTGCAGCACGGCGGCCGGGCCCAGCGCGAGCTGATCCGGGTTGTCCTCCAGGGCCTCCCGGATCGGGCCGAGCGATCCGCTGGGCCCGTTGCGTACCGTGATCACGAAGTCCCGGCCGGTGAAGACCACCAGCTCGCCGGTGTCCACGATCTCGCTGCTCGCGGTGAGTTCCTCGTGCTCGACGTAGCGCACGGTCTTGAAGACCGCGAAGAGGGTGTCGTCGTACCGCATCAGCCGGGGCCTGCGGTGCGGGCCCGCCGCGTTCGCGACCGCCAGCGGGTGCAGTCCGAACAGGTCCGCCAGCGAGTCGAGTTCCTCCTGGTCGGGCTCGTGCAGTCCGAGCCACACGAAGGACCGGTCCTCGCCCTTGCGGACCCGTTCCAGCGCCTCGGCCGCCGAGCAGTCCCTGGCCCGGCGTACGCCCTCCTCGAAGACCACACAGTTCTCCACCGCGCTGCCCAGCGGGGAGCGGGAGGGGTGGCTGAGGTCGACGCCGCGGCCGGTCACCCGGCGGACCGCGCGGCGCAGATGACGGAGCCGTGGGCGGGGGAGGGACACGGACAGGGTCATACGGGGGAGGGTCACGTCGGGGGCTCCTGGCAGGGCGTCACGACCGGACCGCACCTTCGTGGTGGCCTGCCCGGGGCCTGAGCGGCCGTCCCCCACCCTGCCCGTACAGCCGCCTTCCACTCCACCAGGGGAGGGCAAATGGTCGCCGTGGGCGCCGGGTTCACCCCTGTGGGGCTCCGCTAGGCGGCTTTCACCAGTGCTGCCCTGACCGACTCCGCCCACTCCACCAGCAGCTCCTGGTACCGCGCCTCGTCCGCCGCCGACAGGGCGCCGTCCGTACGCGACCAGAGCGCGCGGATGTCGGCGTTGACGAGGGCGGGGGACCGAACGGGACCAGGCGTGCGAGACGTAGGAGTTGTGGAGGCCATGTACACAACCCTAGGTGAACCCACTGACAATCGGCGTTCCGGGCAGCTGAGAATGGCGTGAAAACCATGGGGCGGCTGGGCCCTGGCCACCTTCGGCGGCGTACCGGAATCAGAGATACCGGGGTCAGCGGCGCGAGCGGGGCCGGTCAGGGCCAGACCAGGCAGTACGCCTGATGTCCCGCTTCGTGGAGCCGGTGGCTGAAGTCTTGCCATTCGTGCAGGAGTTGATAGACGTTGAACGCGTCGCTCGGGCCGCCGCGGTCGGGGACCGTGGACCAGATGAAGGCGGCCGCGCCGACCGATTCCTCGCCGACGTCGCGCAGCGGGTCGACGACCGTCATGGGGAGCTTCACCACGGCGTAGTCGGGGTGCAGGACGACCAGTTCGAGTGGGGGGACCTTGTGCAGGGGTATGCCCTGGATGCCGGTGAGGACCATCGCGGCCATCGTCTCCGGCTTGATCTTGGTGAACATGCCGCCCATGCCCAGTTCGTCGCCGCCCAGTTCCTCGGGGCGCATCGAAATGGGCACACGGGCGGCCGTCGCGCCGTTCGGGGCACCGAAGTACTTGTAGGTCACCCCCACCCGGCCAACCCTGCTTCCCGTACCCGAAACCGAACTCGACAGTGCGTCGGCGGACAGCTCGGAGTCAGCGGCGTCCGCGTGCACCGCACGCTCCCGCCGTCGGTGCCGTCCGCGACGGGCCCGCTCGGGACCCAGATCGTCGGCCGGCTCGCCCAGTCCGCCACCGCGATGCATATCTCTCACCCGACTGTGCTGTGTGTCAGCGCCTTTGCCATGCCATTCCAAATGGCGCGATCCCCGACGCGCAACCCGATCATCGTCCCAGTGACCTCCCCCACCCCCGGGCGGTGAAACACCGGCGGAGCCCACAGGTCCAGCGAGGGCGCGGTGAAACAACCAGTCCACGAGGACGGGCGGGCCTCTGACACCATTGCTGTGTGAGCCTCCCCTATGACGCCCCAGTTTCGCAGACGCTTTTCGACCGCGCGTCCCTTGTGACGCCCGGCGGCGTGAACTCCCCGGTAAGGGCCTTCAAGGCCGTGGGCGGTACGCCCCGGTTCATGGTGTCCGGTACCGGTCCGTACCTCACCGACGCGGACGGCCGTGAGTATGTCGACCTCGTGTGTTCGTGGGGGCCGATGATCCTCGGCCATGCGCACCCCGACGTCGTCGGCGCCGTCCAGGAGGCGGTCGCCCGCGGTACCTCCTTCGGTACGCCCGGTGAGGGCGAGGTCGCGCTCGCCGAGGAGATCGTCGCCCGGATCGAGCCCGTTGAGCAGGTACGACTGGTCTCTTCCGGTACGGAAGCGACGATGTCGGCCATCCGTCTCGCCCGTGGATTCACCGGCCGGGCCAAGGTCATCAAGTTCGCCGGCTGCTACCACGGGCACGTGGACGCGCTGCTCGCGGCGGCCGGCTCGGGCCTGGCGACCTTCGCATTGCCGGACACTCCGGGCGTGACCGGTGCCCAGGCCGGCGACACCATCGTGCTGCCGTACAACGATCTGGACGCGGTGCACGCGGCCTTCCTGGCGCACCCCGGCGAGATCGCCTGTGTGATCACCGAGGCGTCGCCCGGCAACATGGGCGTGGTCCCGCCGGGCGAGGGCTTCAACGCGGGACTGAAGGCGGCCTGCGAGCAGAACGGCGCGCTGTACATCTCGGACGAGGTGATGACCGGTTTCCGCACCAGCAAGGCCGGTTGGTACGGCGTCGACGGGGTGCAGCCGGACCTGATGACCTTCGGCAAGGTGATGGGCGGCGGCTTCCCGGCGGCGGCCTTCGGCGGGCGCCGGGACGTCATGGAGCACCTGGCTCCGGTCGGCCCGGTCTACCAGGCGGGCACCCTGTCCGGTAACCCGGTGGCGACGGCCGCCGGACTCGCGCAGCTGCGGCTGCTGGACGACGCGGCGTACCGGAAGGTCGACGCGGTCTCGCTGGAGATCCGGACGCTGGTCACCGAGGCGCTCACCAAGGAAGGTGTCGCGCACCGGCTGCAGAACGCCAGCAACATGTTCTCCGTCTTCTTCACCCCCGACGAGGTGCGGAACTACGACGACGCGCGCACGCAGGAGTCGTTCCGCTTCACCGCGTTCTTCCACTCGATGCTGTCGCAGGGCGTCTATCTGCCGCCGTCGGCCTTCGAGTCCTGGTTCGTCTCCACCACCCACGACGCGCAGGCCGTCGAGCGGATCGCCGCCGCGCTGCCCGCCGCCGCCCGAGCCGCAGCAGAGGCCACCGCATGAGCAGCAGGAACAGCACGGGCAGCGAGAGCGGCGCGGGCAGCAAGGACCTGACCGTCGTCCATCTGATGCGGCACGGCGAGGTGCACAACCCGGACGGTGTCCTCTACGGCCGCCGCGAGGGCTACCACCTCTCCGACCTCGGCCGGAAGATGGCCGACCGGGTCGCCGAGCACCTGGAGGGACGTGACATCACCCACGTCGTCGCCTCCCCGCTGGAGCGCGCCCAGGAGACCGCCACCCCGATCGCCAAGTCGCACGGCCTGGACCTGGCCACCGACCCCGCGCTGATCGAGGCCGCCAACGTCTTCGAGGGCAAGACCTTCGGCGTCGGCGACGGTGCTTTGCGCCGCCCGGAGAACTGGAAGCACCTGACCAACCCGTTCCGCCCGTCCTGGGGCGAGCCGTACATCGAGCAGGTCGTACGGATGATGGGTGCCCTCAACGCGGCACGCGACGCCGCGCGCGGTCACGAGGCGGTGTGCGTCAGCCACCAGTTGCCGATCTGGATCGTGCGGAGCTTCGTCGAGCGGCGGCGGCTGTGGCACGACCCGCGCAAGCGGCAGTGCACGCTGGCCTCGCTGACGTCCTTCACGTACCAGGGCGACAAAATCGTCTCGGTCGGCTACAGCGAGCCGGCCCGGGATCTCGTACCGGCGCATCTGCTGGCCGGGGCGAAGCCGGTGAAGGGCAAGGACAAGGCGTTCGGCGCCTGACGACACGGTGATCGGCGCCCGTGGGTTCACATGTAATCCACGCGTGAACCACACCTGCCCCACTGATTAACTCGCTTGGTAATTCGGCGAACACGCAGTGAATTATGTGCGGTTTGCCGGAACCTCCGCGTTCGTTGCACCATCTAAAACGTTGTCCATCTGATGGGCCGATGGTGCGACGAATGCGGATGGGGAGTTATGCGCGAGATCAGCCGTAGGGGACTGCTGGGTATCGGAGCAGGGGCCGCCGCGGCGGTCGGCCTCGCCGCCTGCAAGGGCGGCGAGAGCAACGGACCCGGAAACCCGGGCGACCCCGGCAAGGGCCAGGGGACCACCCAGCCGGACAAGCCGGGCACCCCCTCGCCCACCGACAATGCCAAACCGATCGGCGACGGTTCCACCGCCGACACCGGCAAGCAGCCGAACCAGCCGAAGAAGCCGGTCCCGCTGGAGCCCGGCGAGACCCCGCCGCAGTTCGTGGTCTTCTCCTGGGACGGCGCGGGCGAGGTCGGCAACGGGCTCTTCCCCCGCTTCCTGAAGCTCGCCAAGGACCACGACGCGGCGATGACCTTCTTCCTGTCCGGGCTGTATCTGCTGCCCGAGTCGAAGGCCAAGCTCTACAAGCCGCCGAACAACCGGGTCGGCGCCTCCGACATCGGCTACCTCACCGACGAACACGTCAAGATGACGCTGAAGTACGTCCGGCAGGCCTGGCTGGAGGGCCACGAGATCGGCACCCACTTCAACGGCCACTTCTGCCAGGGCTCCGGCTCGGTCGCGAAGTGGACCCCCGCGCAGTGGGAGTCCGAGATCGACCAGGCGGTGAAGTTCGTCACCGAGTGGAAGACCAACTCCGGGTGGACCGACCTCGACCCGCTGCCCTTCGACTACTCCAAGGAGCTGGTCGGCGGCCGCACCCCCTGCCTGCTCGGCCAGGACAACCTGCTGCCGATCGCCAAGAAGCTGGGCTGGCGGTACGACGCCAGCTCGCCCGGCGGCCACCAGATGTGGCCCCGGAAGCGCAAGGGCGTCTGGGATCTGCCCCTCCAGCAGATTCCCTTCCCCGGCCACGGCTTCGAGGTCCTTTCCATGGACTACAACATGCTCGCCAATCAGTCGAAGAATTCCACCAAGGGAATGACCTCGCGCTATCCCGGCTGGAAAAAGGAAGCAACGGGCGCCTACATCAAGGGATTTGAGCGCGCCTACACCTCGAACCGTGCGCCTTTCTACATCGGCAATCACTTCGAGCAGTGGAACGGCGGCATTTACATGGACGCCGTGGAGGACGCCCTCAAGCACATGGCCGGAAAGAAGGACGTCCGGCTGGTGTCCTTCCGGCAGTACTGCGACTGGCTCGACGTGCAGGACCCGAAGGTCCTCGCCAAGCTGCGCACGCTCCAGGTCGGGCAGAAGCCGGCCGACGGGTGGAACACTTTCCTCAAGGCCGCCGCCCAGTAGCTGCCCCGATGGCCGGTCCGACCGCTTATGGGCCCTTGACAAGGGGCTTTGCGGGCACGTAGGGGGGCGTCGAAGATCAATGGAACTGCCATGCGAAACTTTTCACATGAGCCGTCTCCGCGCCCCCAGCCGCCGCTCGACCCGTACTTCCCGTACCGCTCTCGCGGTGTCCGCAGTGCTCGTCGGCGGCCTCGCGCTGTCGGCGTGCAGCGGCGAGGGAGACAAGTCCACCAGCGGCAGCGGCACCAACTTCGTGGCCGGTGCGGACCGTATCGACACCGTTCCGCTGGAGGACCGCACCGCCGCCCCGAAGCTGGACGGCGAGACGCTCCAGGGCGGGAAGTTCGACGTCGCCTCCCTCAAGGGAAAGGTCGTCGTGCTGAACATCTGGGGTTCCTGGTGCCCGCCCTGCCGGGCCGAGGCGCCGACCTTCGCGAAGGTCTCCAAGGAGCTCAAGGCCAAGGGCGTGGAATTCGTCGGGATCGACACCCGTGACGATCAGAAGGCACTCGCCGTGCAGTTCGAGAAGGACGCCGGCATCGAATACCCCAGCCTGTACGACCCGGACGGCAAGCTGATGCTGCGCTTCCCCAAGGGCAGCCTCAACCCGCAGGCCATTCCGTCCACCCTCGTCATCGACAAGAACGGCAAGGTCGCGGCCCGCTCGCTGGCCGCGCTCAGCGAGACGAAGCTGCGCAAGATGATCGACCCCGTGCTGGCCGAGAAGTGAGTACGCCGCCCCTTCCGCTCCTCACGCTGGCCGCCGACACCACCGAGACCGTCCAGTCCGGTGCGCTGCTGCTGGCGCTGCCGATCGCGCTGCTCGCGGGCCTGGTGTCGTTCTTCTCGCCGTGCGTGCTGCCGCTGGTCCCCGGCTACCTGTCGTACGTCACGGGCACCAGCGGCACCGACCTCGCCGAGGCGCGCAAGGGGCGGATGGCGGCCGGGGCCGGGCTGTTCGTGCTCGGTTTCAGCGCCGTGTTCATCTCCGGCGGCGCTCTCTTCAGCTACTTCGGGTCCACTCTCCAGACGTACAAGAGCACCACCAACATCGTGCTCGGCGCGCTGATGGTGCTGATGGGCCTCTTCTTCATGGGCGCCTTCCCCTTCCTCACCCAGCGCGAGTACCGCTTCCACAAGAAGCCTGTCGCGGGGCTGGTCGGGGCGCCGGTGCTCGGGGTCCTCTTCGGGATCGGCTGGACGCCGTGCCTGGGGCCCACGCTGGGTGTCATCCTCGGCCTGTCGATGAACGAGGCCGCCCCGATGCGCGGCACCCTGCTGATGGCCGTCTACTGCCTCGGCCTCGGCGTCCCCTTCATCCTTGCCGCCATCGCCTTCCGCAAGGCGCTCGGTGCGTTCGGCTGGGTGAAGAAGCACTACGTCTGGGTGATGCGGATCGGCGGGATCATGATGATCGCGACGGGTCTGCTGCTTCTGACGGGCCTGTGGGATGCCGTGGTGCAGGACATGCAAGGCTGGACGAACAGCTTCCAGGTGGGGATCTAGTTCCATGAGCAAGACCGAAGGACCGGACGCCGAGGCGGACGCGCAGGCCTCCCGTACGGATGCCGCTTCCGGCGCCGATGAGCGGGCCTCCCGTACGGATGCCGCCTCCCGTGCCGACGAACAGGCTGCCGCCGACCGTCTCTCGACCGCCCCGAAGGACGACCGCGAGACCGAACCCCCGGAGGGCACGGCCGCTCCCGCCGCCTTCGGTGTCGTCGGCTGGGTGCGCTGGTTCTGGCGGCAGCTGACCTCGATGCGGGTCGCGCTGATCCTGCTGTTCATGCTGTCGCTGGGAGCGATCCCCGGGTCGCTGATCCCGCAGCGCAGTGTCGACCAGACCAAGGTCGACGACTTCTTCAAGGCGCACGAGACGCTGGCACCGCTCTACGACAAGGTGCAGCTCTTCGACGTCTACAGCTCGGTGTGGTTCTCCGCGATCTACATCCTGCTGTTCGTCTCGCTCATCGGCTGCATCGTGCCCCGCACCTGGCAGTTCGTCGGCCAGCTGCGCGCCAGGCCGCCGGCCGCGCCCGGTCGGCTGACCCGGATGCCGGCGTACACGACCTGGCGCACCGACACCTCCCCCGAGGAGGTGCGCGCGCTCGGCCTCGCCCTGATGAAGAAGCGCCGCTTCCGCGCGGACGCCTCCGGCGACGCGGTCACCGCGGAGAAGGGCTACCTCCGCGAAGCCGGGAACCTGATCTTCCACATCGCTCTGATCGTGCTCCTGCTCGCCTTCGCGACCGGGCAGCTCTTCAAGTCCGAGGGCGGCAAGCTGATCACCGAGGGCGGTGGCTTCTCCAACACCCTCACCCAGTACGACGACTTCAAGTCCGGCTCGCTCTTCGACCGCGACCAGGACCTGGAACCGTTCAGCTTCAAGCTGGACGAGTTCGTCGGGACGTACGAGCGCAGCGGCCCGCAGCGCGGCACCCCCCGCGTCTACGAGGCCCACATCACCTACTCCGAGGGCGCCGAAGGACCCTCGAAGAAGGGCGTCATCGAGGTCAACACCCCGTTGACGGTCGGCGGCTCCAAGGTCCACCTCATCGGCCACGGCTACGCGCCCGTCGTCACCGTCCGCGACCCGCGCGGCGAGGTCGTCTTCAAGGGCCCCGCCCCGCTGCTGCCCACCGACGCCAACGTCACCTCCACCGGCGCCATCAAGGTGATGGACGGCTACCGCGACAAGGACGGCAAGAAGACCCAGCTGGGCTTCACCGCCGTCTTCGTGCCGACCTTCGGCGGTGCGGGCAAGGGCAGCATGTTCTCCAAGTACCCGGGGCTGGACTACCCGGCGCTCGCGCTGACCGCCTTCCGGGGCAGCCTGGGCGTGGACGCGGGCCTGCCGCAGAACGTGTACCAGCTCGACACCCGCAAGATGACCCAGTTCAAGAAGCCGGACGGCAGCCCCTTCGCGAAGATGCTGCTGCCCGGCGAGAAGATGGACCTGCCGAACGGGGCCGGATCGGTCACCTTCGAGAAGGACATCAAGGAATGGGCGACCTTCCAGGTCTCCCAGCAGCCCGGCAACATGTGGGCGCTGGCCGGTGCCATCGCCGCCATCGTGGGCCTGGCCGCCTCCCTGTTCATCCAGCGCCGACGCGTCTGGATCCGTGCCGTACGGGCGGACGACGGAACCACCGTCGTCGAGATGGCCGGACTCGGCCGCAGCGAGTCCGGACGGCTCCCCGAGGAACTGGCCGCCCTGGCCGAAGCCCTCCACACCCAGGCGCCGACGACCGCGACGCCCTCCTCTGTCGAACCCCCTGCCGAAGGAGCGCGCGCGTGATCCACGCAGCCGCCGCAGTCAGCCAAGCCGCTGACGCAGTCACTCAAGCCGCTGGCGCAGTCAGCGAGACCAACCAGAACCTCGCGGAGATCAGCAACGTCCTGATCTACTCCGCGATGGCCGTCTACACCCTGGCCTTCCTGGCCCACATCGCCGAGTGGACCTTCGGCAGCCGCAGCCGGGTCGGCCGTACCGCCGCCGCCCTGACCGAGCCCGCCGCCCCCGCGGTGACGGTCCGCTCCAAGGGCTCCACCGCCGTGCTCGACAAGCCGCAGGTCGTCACCCGCGCCGCCGCCGGTGCGCGCGACGCGGCGGACGGCGAGGGCGCGTCCGGCGGCACGCTCAAGGGCGACCTCTACGGCCGTATCGCGATCTCCCTCACCTTCCTCGGCTTCCTGATCGCCGCGGGCGGTGTCGCGGCCCGCGCGATGTCCGTGCAGCGTGCCCCCTGGGGCAACATGTACGAGTTCTCGATCACCTTCTCCACGGTGGCCGTCGGCATCTACCTGGCGTTCCTGTTCACCAGGATGAACGTCCGCTGGATCGGCCTCCCGCTGGTCACCACGGTGCTCCTGGACCTCGGCGTCGCCACCAAGTGGCTCTACACCGACAGCGACCAGCTGGTCCCGGCGCTCGACTCGTACTGGCTGTGGATCCACGTCTCCACCGCGATCTTCTGCGGTGCGGTCTTCTACGTCGGCGCCGTCGGCACCGTCGGCTACCTGCTGCGCGACCGTTACGAGGTCCGGGCCGAGCTGGGCGAGACGGCGGACGTCTTCAAGGCGCACCTGGCCACTCTCCCGCCCGCCAACGGCTTCGTGAGGGCCGTCCGCAAGGCCCGCGTCCCGCTGCGCCGCGTCATGGACAGCACCATGTCCCGGCTGCCCGCCGCCGCCACCCTGGACAAGTTCTCGTACCGCATCAACGCGGGTGTCTTCCCGCTGTGGACCTTCACCATCGTCGCGGGCGCCATCTGGGCGGGCGACGCGTGGGGCCGGTTCTGGGGCTGGGACCCCAAGGAGGTCTGGTCCTTCGTCACCTGGATCGCGTACGCCTGCTACCTGCACGCCCGCGCCACGGCCGGCTGGAAGGGCCGCAAGGCCGCGTACCTGGCGCTGTTCGCCTTCGCCACGTGGATCTGGAACTACTACGGGGTCAACATCTTCCTCACCGGCAAGCACTCGTACGCCGGGGTCTGACCGCTCTTTTGCGCTGTTCAGCCTGGTCCGGTCGCATTTCACAGGCGGCCGGGCCAGGCTGTCCTGTTATGAAGGCGATCCCGTACGGCAAGGCCGAACCCCGTCCCGGCAGCGACAACTGGTTGCTCCGTTACGAGCTTCAGCTCGCGCATCCCCTGGACCACGTGTGGGCGGCGGTGGCGACCCCCGCCGGGCTGGGCCAGTGGCTGGCGGTGCCCGAGCCGTGGGAGCCGAAGCTGGGCGGGGCGACGACCTTCACCTGGCAGAACGGTGATGAGAAGGGGGGCCCGCCGACGGTCGACGAGGGCCGGATCACGGCGTGGGACCCGGGGCGGGTCGCGGAGTACACACTGGCGCTGCACGGTCGGGCCCGGTTCCACCTTGAGGCGAACGGGCCCGGCGGAACGGTGCTGCGGTTCACCAACGAGGTCCGGGACATCGGCGAGGAGGAGCGCAACTCCCGGCTGGCGGGGTGGCACAACCATCTGGAACTTCTGGGGGCGGCGCTGGACGGGGAGCCGTACGACTGGTCGGGGTGGACGCTGACCCGGTACCGGGAACTGCTGGGGGAGTACGGGGGCCAGGGGTAGCCCGACGGAGTCGGCCCCGGCCCGCCTACGCTCCCAGGTGACCGAGCCCGCCCTCCGGTTCGGGGTAGACAGACTCCACCAGCATCAGCAGCTCCGCGTCCTCGGGCCGTCCCGACCGGACCATCGACCCCAGGGTCCGCACCAGCGGCGTCACATCGCGGATCCGCACCGTCCACTCGTCCGCGTACCGCCGGGACGCCTCCCCGGACAGCCCCAGTTGCAGCGACCGGTAGGGCAGCGGCTGGAGCCGCATGTCCCGTTCCGGATCCCACTGGACGCGCGCGGGCGTCCTCTTCAGCTCCCGCTGCCAGGCGGCCCGGTCCGGATGGATCCTCCGGTCGTAGTGCGAGAGCACCGCGTTGCGAAGAGCCCAGTCGAAGCCCTCGCGGCGCAGCTCCACCGCCAGCACCACTTCCTGGTCCGGCTTCGTCGCCCACCCGGACCGGTAGCACATCCACAACAGCGACGGCTTGATCCAGGTCATCCGATCCCGCTTCCACATCCACGGAAACCGCCCGTCGCGGGCCGCGGCCAGTCCGATCGCCGGCGAGTACGCCTGGTAGACGGTGATGGTGTCGGCGGTGTGCAGGGCGCGGATCTGGCGCTGCGGCACGGCGGGGTGCGGTACGGCGGTCTGCGGTAGGTCGGTCTCCATGGCCGCAAGCCTGGACGTACGTACCCCGCAAGGCCAGGGGATTTACCGCGCGGGAGCTACTTCGCGGAGTCTTCCGGGCCCTTGGTCCCACCCTCGTCGCCGTCCTCGCGCCGCTTGATCTCCTCCTCGCGGCGGCGCAGGTCGGCCTCCCAGTCCTTCAGCACCGACTCGTCCTTCTTGTTCTCGTCCTTGATGGACTTCAGGAAGTCGGGGTTGTCGTCGGGGGCCACCCACTGGTTGCGCTTGTTGCGGTGCCACTCCGACGGCGTACGGCCGCCCTCCGGGGGACGGCGGTCCTTGCCCGCGGCCAGCCAGACGATGGGGCCGACGATCCAGAAGAGCAGAATGATGAAGACCCACGCCACCTTGGGCAGGTGCTTGGCCTCGTCCTCGGGGGTGTTCAGGCAGTCGATGAACGCGTAGATCGTCAGCGCCAGCGGCAGGATGAACATCAGTGCCCTGAGCATGGAGTGCTTCCCCCTGGGAACGTCGCAGTGGCCGTGTGAACCGGCCCCGGTGAGGGCCCAAGGGTAGTCGGTGTCCGATACTGGACGGCATGGCTTACGACGATCTTCGCTCGTTCCTCCGTGCTCTGGACCGTGAGGGCGACCTCAAGCGCATCAAGGCCGAAGTCGACCCCCATCTGGAAGTCGGGGAGATCGTCGACCGCGTGAACAAGGCGGGCGGCCCGGCCCTGCTCTTCGAGAACGTGAAGGGGTCTTCGATGCCCCTCGCGATGAATGTCTTCGGGACGGACCGGCGGCTGCTGAAGGCGCTCGGCCTCAAGTCGTACAACGACATCAGCGAGCAGATCGGCGGGCTGCTCAAGCCCGAGCTGCCGCAGGGCTTCGTGGGCGTACGGGAAGCCTTCGGCAAGCTGGGCTCGATGGCCCACGTACCGCCGAAGAAGGTGAAGTCGGACGCGGCACCGGTGCAGGAGGTGGTGCTGCGGGGCGAGGAAGTGGACCTCGACAAGCTTCCGGCGCTCTTCACCTGGCCCGAGGACGGCGGCTCGTTCTTCAACCTGGGCCTCACCCACACCAAGGACCCCGAGAGCGGCATCCGCAACCTCGGTCTCTACCGCCTCCAGCGCCACGACAAGCGCACCATCGGCATGCACTGGCAGATCCACAAGGACAGCCGCAACCACTACCAGGTGGCCGCCCGCCGGGGTGAGCGGCTGCCGGTCGCGATCGCCTTCGGTGCGCCGCCGGCCGTGACGTACGCCTCGACGGCCCCGCTGCCCGGTGACATCGACGAGTACCTCTTCGCCGGGTTCCTCCAGGGCAAGCGGATCGAGATGGTGGACTGCAAGACGGTTCCGCTCCAGGTCCCGGCCCATGCCGAGGTCGTACTGGAAGGCTGGCTGGAGCCGGGGAAGATGCTCCCTGAGGGGCCCTTCGGCGACCACACCGGTTTCTACACGCCGCAGGAGGACTTCCCGGCGCTGACGATCGACACGGTCACCATGCGGCGCCGCCCGATCCTTCAGTCGATCGTCGTGGGGCGTCCGCCGACGGAGGACGGGCCGCTGGGGCGGGCGACCGAGAGCTTCTTCCTGCCGCTGCTGAAGATCATCGTGCCGGACATCGTGGACTACCACCTGCCCGAGGCGGGTGGCTTCCACAACTGCATCATCGTGTCGATCGACAAGAAGTACCCGAAGCACGCCCAGAAGGTGATGTCGGCGATCTGGGGCGCGCACATGCTCTCCCTGGAGAAGCTGATCGTGGTCGTCGACAGCGACTGCGACGTACGGAACTACCACGAGGTCGCCTGGCGGGCCTTCGGCAACGTCGACTACTCCCGCGACCTGACCGTCGTGGAGGGCCCGGTCGACCACCTGGACCACGCCTCCTACCAGCAGTTCTGGGGCGGCAAGGCGGGCGTCGACGCCACCAGGAAGCTTCCCGAGGAGGGCTACACCCGCGACGGCGGCTGGCCCAACATGGTCGAGTCCGACCCGGCGGTGGCGGCCAAGGTCGACCGCCGCTGGAAGGAGTACGGCCTGTGAGTGGGGCATCGGCCGACGCCGGAGCGCCCGCGGGAGCCGAGCCCGCTTCGGACTTCGCTCCCGGGGTGCCGGCGCCGGCACCCCCGTACCTCCACCTCGGTGACGCCACCGCCTGGCTGCGCGTCGAGCGGGCCGGCGCCGACGACCGCACCCGCAGGGACACCTGGCGACTGACCTGCGAGTGGCACGGCCACCTCTCGGCCGCCTTCGAGAGCCGCCCGCTGGCCCGCCGCGACATCCACACCTTCGCCACGAAGCTCCGCGCGGGCATCGCGGCCGGTGCCCCCTTCTCCCTCCCCCTCGCGGAGGAGGACCGCCACAACCCCCTCCGTCTGCACGCCCTGCCCGCAGGGTCGCGCGGCCACGGCTTCCACCTCCGCCTGACCCCCCACGGCCAGGACACCGCCAACCACCTCGACATGGAGATCGCCCCGGTCGCGTCCGAGACCCTCCTCGCCGAGATCGACACCTTCCTAAGGAACCTCGTATGACCTCGGCCGCCGCAGCCGTACCCCAGCCCGGCCGGACCAGGGCGTTCCTCAACCTGGTGCTGATCGAGCACTCGGTCTTCGCGCTGCCCTTCGCGTACATCGCCGCGCTGACGGCCATGTTCCAGTTGGACAAGAACATCCACTGGGGACGGCTGCTGCTGGTCACCGTCGCGATGGTCGGCCTGCGCACCTTCGCCATGGCGGCGAACCGGATCATCGACCGCGAGATCGACGCCCGTAACCCGCGCACCGCACACCGCGAGATCGTCACCGGCGCCGTCAGCGTCAAGTCCGCCTGGACCGGCGCGGGCATCGCCCTGGCCTTCTTCCTCGGCGCGGCGGCCCTGCTCAACCCGCTCTGCCTGGCCCTGGCCCCCATCGCGGTCATCCCGATGGTCGTCTACCCCTACGGCAAGCGCTTCACGAACTTCCCGCACGCCATCCTCGGCCTGGCCCAGGCCATGGGCCCGGTCGGCGCGTGGATCGCGATCACGGGGGAGTGGTCGTGGGACGCGGTCGTCCTCGGCCTCGCGGTCGGGGTCTGGATCGGCGGCTTCGACCTGATCTTCGGCTCGCAGGACGTCCAGGCGGACCGCGCCCACGGCGTGAAGTCGGTGCCGGCCCGCTTCGGCATCCCGGCCGCGCTGTACGGCGCCCGCGTCTGCCATGTGATCACCACGGCCCTGCTGGTCTGGTACGGCCTGCGCATCGACGCCGGGATCTTCTTCTGGGCCGGCATGGTGATCGTCGCCGCGGCCTTCTGCTACGAGCACACCATCGTCCGCCCGCACGACCTGTCCCGCCTGAACAGGGCCTTCTTCACCGTCAACGGCTTCATCGGGATCGCCCTGTTCGTGTGTGCGCTGCTGGATCTGCTGACCCGCGGCCTGACGGTCTAGACGGCGCCGGCTGTCCGGACGGCTGCTGACGGTCTAGACGGCCGTCGGCCGCCCCCGCCGGAACCAGAACGCCGCCAGCACCCCGCCCACGAGCCCGAACAGGTGCCCCTGCCAGCTGATCGCCTCGTTGGTCGGCAGAACGCCCCACAGGATCGACCCGTAGACCACCGCCACCACCAGCCCGATCACCACGTCCCACGGGCGGCGGTCCACGAAGCCCCGCACCACCAGATAGCCGAAGAGGCCGAAGACGACGCCCGAGGCGCCCGCGGTGTTGGAGTACGCGGGGGCGGTCAGCCAGACGCCCAGCCCGCCGACCAGCATGACCGTCAACACGACGGAGGCGAAGCGGCGGATCCCGCTCAGGGCGGCTATGAAGCCGAGCACCAGCAGCGGAATCGTGTTGGAGGCGACATGGGCGAAGCCGTGGTGGAGGAAGGACATCGGGAGGACGTCCCGGAGTTCGGGCAGCGAGCGCGGGGACAGGCCGAAGGTGTCCAGGGCGCCGGTCGCCGAGTCGATCGCCTCCAGCGCCCACAGCAGCGCCACCCACACCAGCATCACGCCGGCCGCGGTCCTCGCCCGCGCCGCGCGCGGCGCCCGCGCGCCGGGCTGCCGTCCCGTGCCGTACGGAACCCCACCGTCGTACGGAAGATGTGTCATGTCCGCCACCCCTTGCCCGCACCGCGTGCCGTGCATCCCCTGTTGTTCCCAGTAACGTCCCGGCACCTTGCCCGGTTCCCGCATCCGGTCCCCCGATAGGCTCCGCCCATGACTGAGCCCGTCGTTGAAGGCGTCGCAGCAGGCGTCGTACGCAAGCGCATCCCGTGGGTGGTCGGAGTCTCGGGCGCCTCCGGCACCCCGTACGCCGCCGCCGTTCTGCGCGGTCTCCTCGACGCGGGAGAGGCCGTCGACCTCGTCGTGAGCCGGGCCTCGCGCCTGACCCTCCTCGACGAGACGGGCGTCGCCTACCGCGACAGCCACTGGCGCGAGGACCTCGCGACCTGGCTGGCCAGGGGAGCGGACGGAAAGCCGGGCACCTTCACCGGCCTCGATCTGTCCGACGTGCGGCACTGGGGCGCGGGCGACCTCGCGGCCGGGCCCTCCTCCGGCTCGTACGCCGTGAAGGGGATGCTGATCGTCCCGGCCTCGACCGCCGGGGTGGCGGGAGTCGCGCTGGGGCTCTCGAAGGATCTGCTGCAACGGGCCGCGAGCGTGACGCTCAAGGAGCGGCGGAAGCTGGTGGTGGCGGTCAGGGAGACACCGCTCAACGGTCAGACGCTGAAGCATCTGGTGACGCTGGACGAGGCGGGCGCCGTGGTGCTGCCCGCCTCCCCAGCGTTCTACGCGGGGGCGACGCACATCCAGGATCTGGTGGACTTCGTCGCCGGGCGGGTGCTGGACGCGGCAGGTGTGCCGCACAGCCTCTACCGCCGGTGGGAGGGGGAACTCGGGGGAGGTTCCCGCAACCCGTAGGACTCGGAAAAGGCCCTAGCCCTGCTTCGTGGCGCGCTTCAGGCGGGCGGTGATGCCGCGCACCGAAGGGGAGCGGAAGGGGGTGGGCCGGTGGGCACGCGAGCGGTCGGCCAGCTCCTGCAGTTCACGCATGCGGGCGTAGGCCATCTCGGTCGTGTACACGACTGTCACTCTCCTGGGAGCTACAAGGTCAGAACCGGATGTTCTGAAAGTTTTTCTTGGATCTGATGAAAGATCTACAGGGGAATCAGCCCCTGTGCCTTAGATTCTATACGTAAACTCGCGGTATCGCTGAACAATGGAAGGCTTCAGGCATATGGACGCCGTGGACAGGCAGCTCATCCAGGCTCTTCGGGAGAACGGCAGGGCCTCGTACGCCGAGCTCGGACGGCTCGTGGGCCTCTCCGGCCCGAGCGTCACCGACCGCATCAACCGCCTCGAATCGGCGGGAGTGATCACCGGCTAC
This sequence comes from Streptomyces sp. NPDC051561, assembly GCF_044454195.1. Classification (NCBI taxonomy): domain Bacteria; kingdom Bacillati; phylum Actinomycetota; class Actinomycetes; order Kitasatosporales; family Streptomycetaceae; genus Streptomyces; species Streptomyces sp. NPDC051561. The sequence continues at coordinate 54,613 of NZ_JBITDM010000023.1, forward strand.
CGCGCCACCGTCGACGCCAAGTCGCTCGGCCTCGGCGTCACCGCCCTCATCGGCATCTCGCTGTCCGACGCCGCCGACCACGAGGACGTGGCCCGCCGGCTGAAGGACCTGGAGGAGATCGAGGACTGCTGGTTCATCGCGGGCGACGACTCGTACATGCTCAAGATCCGCGCGGGTGACGTGGACGGCCTGGAGCGCACGATCCGCCGGCTGAGCGGCACCAAGGGCGTCTCACGGACCCGTACGACCATCGTGCTCTCCACCAAGTGGGAGAACCGGGTCGGGGAACTGCCTGAGGAGGGCTAGGCGTACCGTGGACGAGGTTTGATGGGTACATACGCAGACATGGAAGGGCGGCCGGGTATGGACGCGGGACTCAAGCGCGAGCTGGAGCAGAAGGTCCGGGCCGGGGAGCGGTTGTCCCGCGAGGACGGCATCGCGCTCTACGAGTCGGACGACCTGGCCTGGCTCGGCGGCCTCGCCCACGAGGTGCGGACGCGCAAGAACGGTGACGTCGTCCACTTCAACGTCAACCGCCACCTCAACATGACCAATGTGTGCACCGCGTCCTGCGCGTACTGCTCGTTCCAGCGCAAGCCGGGCGAGAAGGACGCGTACACGATGCGCATCGAGGAGGCCGTCCGCCTCGCCAAGGCGATGGAGAACGAGAACCTCACCGAGCTCCACATCGTCAACGGCCTGCACCCGACCCTCCCGTGGCGCTACTACCCGCGCTCCCTCTCCGCCCTGAAGGAAGCCCTCCCGCAGGTCTCCCTCAAGGCGTTCACCGCCACCGAGATCCACCACTTCGAGACCATCTCGGGCCTCTCCGCCTCCGAGATCCTCGACGAGCTGATCGAGGCCGGTCTGGAGTCCCTCACCGGCGGCGGCGCCGAGATCTTCGACTGGGAGGTGAGGCAGCACATCGTCGACCACAACACCCACTGGGAGGACTGGTCGCGGATCCACCGCCTCGCCCACGAGAAGGGCCTCAAGACCCCGGCTACCATGCTCTACGGCCACATCGAGGAGCCCCGCCACCGCGTCGACCACGTGCTGCGGCTGCGTGAGATGCAGGACGAGACCGGCGGTTTCCAGGTCTTCATCCCGCTGCGCTACCAGCACGACTTCGTCGACATGAAGGACGGCAAGGTCCGCAACAAGCTCCAGGCCCGCACCACCATGGCCACCGGGGCCGAGGCCCTGAAGACCTTCGCGGTCTCCCGCCTCCTCTTCGACAACGTCCCGCACGTCAAGGTCTTCTGGGTGATGCACGGCGTCCAGACCGCCCAGCTCGCCCTCCAGCACGGCGCGGACGACATGGACGGCTCGGTCGTCGAGTACAAGATCACCCACGACGCCGACGACTACGGCACCCCGAACAAGCTCGGCCGCAACGACCTCCTCGAACTGATCCGGGACGCGGGCTTCCGCCCCGTCGAGCGCAACACGCGCTACGAGATCATCAAGGAGTACGAGGGCCCGGACGCGGCCCGGCGTGAGACGCCGCAGGCGATGCGCGTCTGACGTTCCCGTCAGCGGATACGAAGCGAAGGGCCCCGACCGCACCGGTCGGGGCCCTTCGCTTGCGTGCCGCCAGTCCTGCCGGGACGGGACCCTGGCCGGTGACACCCTCGGCCTCGGCCGGCAGTGGAAGCGCCTGGTGCGGCGCACCCGCCGGCTGGTCCGAGAGGCCCGTCACCACGCACCAGTCTTTAAGCACAGGGGCCCGGCGACGACGCCGGGCCCCTGTGCTTGACTGGTAGTGCCTGTATGTCCGGCCCTGTCTGTCCGGCCCTGTCCCGTCGGCCCCGTACGAGAAGAAGGTCCCGCCGTGAGCACCAAGCACGCCACGATTCGCTACACCGCGATGCGCCTCGGCGTCTTCGTCGCCTGCTTCCTGGTCATGTGGGCCCTGGTCGCCTTCCGTGTGATGCCCTCCGGCGTCGGCGGCATGTCGAACGTCCTCTGGGTGCTGATGCTCGCGATCATCGTCTCCGCCCCGTTGAGCTTCGTGCTCCTGCGCAAGCAGCGTGACGCGATGAGCGAGAACATCGTGGCCAAGGTCGACCGGACCAAGTCCCGCCTGGAGGCCAACCGCCGCCAGGAGGACGTCGCGTAAGCGACCCCGGCCCCGGCGCGGCCCCGCGTCCGCCCCGACCCCACCCGCTTCGTGACCCCGGTCACACACAACAGCGCCCCGGAAGTGAGCCACTGGCTCAACTCCCGGGGCGCTGTTGGTTATTCACCCCACCTGCTCGGTGTCCACCCAGCTTCCACCCAAAGAAGACCTTTGATGTTCTCAAAGTACAAGTGTTAACGTGTTCGACATGACGACATCCGCCGCGCCCCAGAACCCCATGAGCATTCCGCTCGTGGCGCGCCTGCATGTCGATCTCTGCCGCCGGGTCTCGGCCGCCTGTCGCCGCTCCGTCTGAAGTTCAGCGCGACGTTTTTCTCCCCCTTTTCTGCCTCTCGCAGTCTTTCCTTCACCGGAGTGTGTCCGTGTCCGCGTCCCCTGCGCAGCAGGCCGACCAGGCTGATCAGCCTGTGAAGCCCAAGAAGAAGAACCCCATATCGAAGATCCCGTTCTGGGTGCAGATCGTCGCCGGTCTCGTCCTCGGCGTCGTCTTCGGCTGGCTGGCCCGGCAGTACGACATCGCCTGGCTCTCCACCACCCTGGAGACCATCGGCAAGACCTTCGTCGGCCTGCTGAAGCTGGCCGTCGCTCCCCTGGTCTTCTTCGCCATCCTGGTCTCGATCACCAACCTCCGTCAGGTGAACAACGCGGCCCGCCTCGCGACCCGCACCCTGCTCTGGTTCATGATCACCTCGCTGATCGCGGTCGCCATCGGCATCGTCCTCGGCCTGCTCACCAACCCCGGTGCGGGTACCGGTCTGTCCGCCTCCGACGGCAAGAAGCCCGAGGGCTCGGGTTCCTGGATCGACTTCCTGACCGGGATCATCCCGACCGACATCATCACGCCGTTCCAGGACCTGGAAGTCCTCCAGATCGTCTTCATGGCGGTCGTGGCGGGCATCGCGGCCCTCGCCCTGGGTGAGAAGGCCAAGCCGATCCTGACCCTCTCCAACTCGGTCCTGGAGCTCCTCCAGAAGGCCCTGTGGTGGGTCATCCTGCTGGCCCCGATCGGCACCATCGGCCTGATCGGCAAGGCGGTCTCGCAGTACGGCTGGGACCTGCTCGGCCCGTACGCCACCTTCACGGCCGACATCTACATCGGTTGCGCCCTGGTCCTCTTCGGCGTCTACCCGCTGCTCCTGGCGACGGTCGCCAAGGTCAGCCCGCTCCAGTTCTTCAAGGGCGCCTGGCCCGCGATCCAGCTGGCCTTCGTCTCCCGCTCCTCGGTCGGCACCATGCCGGTCACCCAGCGGGTCACCGAGCGCCTCGGCGTTCCGAAGGAGTACGCCTCCTTCGCCGTCCCGTTCGGCGCGACGACCAAGATGGACGGCTGCGCCGCGATCTACCCGGCGCTCGCCGCGATCTTCATCGCGCAGATCTTCGACGTACAGCTGGGCATCAAGGAGTACCTGCTGATCGTCTTCGTCTCGGTCATCGGCTCGGCGGCCACCGCCGGTCTGACCGGCGCGACGGTCATGCTGACCCTGACCCTCTCCACCCTGGGTCTGCCCCTGGAGGGCGTCGGCCTGCTGATGGCGATCGACCCGATCCTGGACATGATGCGGACGGCCACCAACGTCGCCGGTCAGGCCCTGGTTCCGGTCCTCGTCTCGGCCCGCGAGAAGATCCTCGACCACGACGCCTACAACTCGGCGACGTCGTCCCCGATCGACGAGTACGAGCCCGCCGAGTCGGAGCCGAAGGAGAAGGTGGCGGTCGCCGCCTGACCCGCCCGATCCACCTGACGGTCCGACGGTGCCCCCGAGCGAAGACTGCTCGGGGGCACCGTCGTCGCATCAGTACGGTGGATTCGTGGAGGGGGTCGAATACCGTCCGGCCCAGCGGAGGACGTGGTGGGTCTGGTGCGCGGTGGCGGTCGTCCTGGCCGCCCACTCCGGCGTCGCGCTGACCACCGGGTGGACGAGGGGAACCAATTTCGGCGCGTTCCTGGCGGCCTTCGGCCTGCTGGGTTTTCCGGCGGCGCCGTGGCTGGCGGCCATGGCACTCGGGCGTACGACGCTGGACGCGACGGGCGTTCACGCACACCGGGCGTGGGGGCGCTCCACCGCCGCCTGGCACGACATCGCGGCGATCACGGTGGACAGGTCCGGCGGTCGCAACCACCGCTACGACTACTGGATCCGGATCAAGCGCAGGGACGGCGGTTCGTTCCGCCTGCCGGCACCTATGACGTCCGACGCCGGTCAGGACCCTTCCTTCGACCGGAAGTTGGCGGAGATCGAGGGGCAGTGGAGGAACGAGACCGGGAGGTGACGGCCACGGCCGTCAGTTCTTGGGGGAGGCCGAGGGCTTTCGTCCCTCGCGCGCGGGACTATCGGCCCGGTGGGGCGTGCGGGGCGGGCTGTTAGCGTGAAGGAGCCCCGGCGGGATCGTCGCGGTCCGGGCGCGGCGCATTTCTGTGTACGCCTGACGACCCGGCGGCACTGTTGGACGACCGAGAGGAGGCGATACCCCCATGGATCACAGTCCGAGTTACCCGAACTCTGCATTCCGTATCGCCTCCACCCCTGCTCCCCGCGTCTGAACCCCGCCCCGCCCCGGCCGACTTGATCCGGGCCCCGGGCGTCAGCCGCACCGTTGAGCAGTGGTTGCGGGCGCCTTCCGGGCCTGCTCGGGCCCGCCTTCAGGAGTCCTCATGACGCACGACAACACCTTCAAGACGTACGCCTCCGACGCATCCCTCACCTCCCCCGGCCACCAGCCCGAGACCGTCGAGCTGCTGCGCGAGATCCGGGACGAACTCCGGGACTTCAACGCCGACATGGACCGTCTCAACAAGCTGACGGAGGACCAGGTCATCTCCACCGTCCAGAACCGCAAGGTCGCCGCGATCACCCTGATGTTCGTCATCCCTTCGACCTTCGCCGCGATCCCGGGCGCCAACTTCGAGCACCTCAACGAGTACGGCTTCGACAACTTCTACGCCCTGCCGGTCCTGCTCGCCTCGGTCGTGGTCGCGGCGCTCGGCACGTTCGCCGTCGTCAAGAAGAAGGGCTGGCTCTAGGGCGCACCGCGCTTCCCGTGTCGAGAGGCCTCGGCCCCTCTCGCCCCTCAGCCCCCCTCGCCCCTCAGCCCCGCCCGGCCCCTTGCAGCGCCGTACCCTTACCCGGAAGTAAGAGAGTGCGGCGGCCACTGACCGGGCCGGCGGGGCGAAGGGCAGGGGACAGCGGTATGGGGGCGTCGGACAGTACGGCGGTGGCGGCGGGCCGGGGCAAACGGATGCCTCGGGCGGTGCGGGAGCAGCAGATGCTGGACGCGGCGGTGGAGACGTTCGCGCGGCGGGGGTACAGGGCCGCGTCGATGGACCAGATCGCCGAGCTGGCGGGAGTCTCCAAGCCCCTGGTCTACCTCTATCTGAACTCGAAGGACGAGCTGTTCACGGCATGCATCCGCCGTGAGGCGGGCTCGCTGGTGACGGCGGTACGGGCCGGTGTCCGCCCGGAGTTGCCGGCCGACCGGCAGTTGTGGGACGGGCTGACCGCCTTCTTCACGCACACCGCCGAGCATCCGGACGGCTGGGCCGTACTGCACAACCAGGCCCGCACCCACGGGGAGCCGTTCGCGGCCGAGGTGGAGACGATGCGGGAGGAGATCGTGACGTTCGTGAACCACCTGATAGGCAACGCCGCCCGGGAGGCCCGCTGCGACCCGCATCTCGCCGACCGGGAGGTGGCCGGGCTCGCCCATGCGCTGATCGGCGCGGCCGAATCGCTCGCCGACTGGGCGAACACCACCCCCGGCGTCTCGGCGAAGGAAGCCGCCTCGACGCTGATGAACTTCTCCTGGGCGGGACTGGAGAACCTGATGAAGGGCGAGCGCTGGTCGCCGTCAGCAGGCCGGTGACCGGACTGGGGGCGGGGCTGGGCCGGGGCCGGGGAGTGGGCGACGGACAGGCCGACGCCCACTCCCCGGCATGACGTCCCCGGCATGACATCCCTGACATGACGTTGAGGGCATCACGTCGCGGGCATCACGCTGCGGGAGTTACGTCGCGGGAGTTACGTCGCGGGATCCGCGACCACCGCGATCGCTCCCACCGGGCAGGCCCTCGCCGCCTCCCGCACCAGTGGGCTGCCGCCGCCGTCCTCCTGGCCCGGGAGCAACTCCGAGAGTCCGTCGTCGTCCTGGGTGAAGACCGTCGGTGCGGTCATCGCACACTGTCCCGCCCCGATACAGACGTCCGTGTCGATGTCGATGCGCATGGCCGTGCCCTCTCCGATTCGCCGTGTCCCCGGACTTCGCGCGTGGCCGCTCACCACACCACCGGCAGTTCCGGCAGTCCCTGGATCGTGTCGCCCGGCTTGCACGGGATCTGGTCCGCCGGGGCGCCGAGGCGCAGTCCGGGCAGCCGCCGGAAGAGCGTGCTCAGCGCGATCTCCATCTCCGCCCGCGCCAGGTTCTGGCCCAGGCACTGGTGGATGCCGAAGCCGAACGCCAAATGCCGTTCCCCGCGCGCCACGTCCAGCTTGTTCGGCTCCTCGAACGCCGCCGGGTCCCGGTTGATCAGCGACGTCGCCAGTACGACGGCCTCGCCCGCCCGAATCGTCACGCCGCCGACCTTGATGTCCTCCGTCGCCAGCCGGGTCATCCCGTCGGCGATGGAGAGGAACCGCAGCAGTTCCTCGCAGGCCGCCGGCACATCGGCGTCGTCCGCCGTGAAACCGGCCAGCTGCTCCGGGTGTTCCAGCAGGGTGTACGTACCCAGCGCGATCATGTTCGCGGTGGTCTCGTGCCCGGCGATCAGCAGGATCCCGGCGATGTTGACCAGTTCCGCGCGGTCGTCGAAGGCCCCGATCATGTCGTCGAGCAGCCCGACCGGAAGGCTTGAATCCGCCTCCGTAACCGGGGCTCGTTTCCGGTCAACCAGATCGCCCAGATAGGCGTCCAGCGCGTCCCGCGCGGCCTCGACCTCCTCCCGGCCGCGCCCCCGCAGCAGCAACCGCGACTGCTCCTCGAAGAACTCGTGGTCCTCGTACGGCACCCCGAGCAGGGCGCAGATCACCATCGAGGGCACCGGCAGGGCGAACGCGCCGACCAGGTCGGTGGCCGGTTCCGGCAGCTCCTCCATCGCGTCCAGCAGCCTGTCCACGATCTCCTGGATCGCGGGCCGCAGCGACGCGGTGCGCTTGAGTGTGAAGCTGGGGATCAACTTCCGCCGCTGAACGTTGTGTTCGGGGTCGTCCACGCCCAGCAGCTCCACCCGCCGCCGCTCCACGCCTTCGAGTCGCTGCTGGAACACCGGGAAGTCCGGCCGTTCCCTGGCGTTCGACAGCCGCTGGTCGGCGAGCAGCGCCCGTGCCTCCGCGAGCCCGCTGACCATCCACACCTCCGTTCCGTCGTAGATCTCGACGCGCTGAACGGGCTGTCCGGTCGCCCGTACGGGGTCGTAGCCGGGCGCCGGGTCGTACGGACAGGTGCGGTTCTGCGGGAAGACGACGGGCGCGGAATCGGGCGCGGACGGGGATGCGGGCTCGGATGCTGTGAATGCCTCGGGTGCGCTGGCTGTCTCAGTCACGGACGACCTCACTGGCTCGCGGGGGGAAAGGTGGAGAGACCTCTACCGATCACTTACCGATCACTGTTCACTAGATGCCCGAGGCACCTATTTGGTCTACGCGATGTTCAGCCAAACGGAATCCCACCCGGGGGAGCCCACGCCCACCGGCCGGCCGGCCCTCCAGCCTCCAGCCTCCAGCCGTCCGGCTCTGCGGGAGAGCCGACCTCACGGCAGGTCGGTGCGGCCCAGCCAGGAGGGGGTGACCGGCACCCCGTCGGAGTACCGCGCCACGTCGGGAACTGGATCGACCACCGGTTCCGGTCGGGGCTCCGCGAGGGGTTCCGGTTCCGGTTCCGGCTCTGGTTCCGGCGCGGGCTCCACAACCCGCAGCGCCGCACTGTCCTCGATCAACTCCGCAGCCGTGAAACGCGTGTTGAACGTACTCATCGCCCCGTCAATGACCAGCAGGAAACCGTCCCGGTCCCGGAACAGCCGTCGCCGCTTCGGACTCCGAGGATGCTCCGGCGAAAACCCCCGCGCCCGCCGCTCCAACTCCGCCAGCGCCTCCTCCCGCGACCCCTCCACCTGCGCCAGCACAAAGGCCTCGCTCCGCTTGCGCTCGCCCATGCCCGCCGTGAACTCGACGATCAGTCCCCAGGTCGCCACACCCTCACCCCGTCTCTCCCGCATGTGATCAACTCACAGCGTAAGTGGGAGTTTCACCGCCCGGGGGAGTCGGGCGAGCGCCGATACCGTTCGCCGGTGCCGTCGTCCTGGAGAAGGTAGATCTCGGGCGACGACGGCGGGGAATCGAGCAGTACGGCCCACATGGGGCACTCCTTCACCGTCTTCCCGCCGAGGAACCCGAACTCGACCTTGGCCCCGGGCCCCTCATCCGGGAACGACCCGATATCCCAACTCCCGTTCCCCGCCGCGCGGTCCGCCCTTCGGGAGAACGCCCCGCCCCCACACGAAACCGGCAGCGTCATCCCCGACCCGGTGAATTCCCCGCCCTTCCCGAACACCAGCCGCCCACCCTCCGGACTCACCCACGTCCCGGCGATCTCCTCCCGGCTCGGCTCTGCCGGGGACCCCGGCTGGATCACCACCAACGCCAGATACCCCAGCGTTACGAGAACGCAGGGGCCGGCCAGCACCAACGCCCACAACTGAAGCGTCCGCCGCAGACGGAGCCGGGCCACCGCGTCCCACTCCGCACCCCCCGACCCGCTCACGCCGCCGACCGCGCCCGCACCCGCCCCGGCAGGGTCAGGTAATAGATCTCCAGCGACTCCTCGAAGCCACCCCCGAACCGGTTCGACACCGTCCCCAGCGGACTCCGCGTCATCCCGTCCGCCATCCGCACGCCCACCCACTGCCGGAAGTACTTCTGCTGCGACGAGTCGAGATCGACCCAGGCCGCCCCCGCGTTCCGCACGATCACTTCCCCCACATAGGCCCCGAGCCCGAACAACTGCGGTGCCACATCCGCCTGTTCAGCCCCATCAGCCCGCAACTCCCGTACCAGGAGGTCCGCGATTCGCAGACTCCGTACGGAGAAGTCCAACGGTGTCCGGCCCTGCCCCGCACTCACCTGCTCCACATATCCCAGAGCGATCCGCCGCATGTCCGCAGCCCCAGGTCTCCGCTTCCCCTTCGTACCACCGGCCACGGCTTCCACCCCTCCCGCTTCCGCTCACGCACGCGTGAATCCGTGAGTCACGGAGAGCGCACCACACACCCCCCACTCACTCCAGCGAAATCCACCCCCAGATCGTCACCCCACCTCCTCAGAGGGACCGGTACACCCCCTCGGGGTCCGTCCCCGCCTCCTGCGCGAACTCCTCGAAGTCCATGTTCCCGATCGACAGATTCGCGTGTACGTCGTGCGCGCCGGCCGGAATCGTCCGGAACTCCCGGGGAGCGGGCGGGGCGTCCGCAAGCTCCTGGTAGTACACGGGATCGAGATCCTCTTCCTCCTCCTCGGGCCGGACATCGAGCGCCAGCAGAGCCCGGTCGGCGGACCGCATCGTGACCCGGTCGGCCAGGAACACCACACTCAGATCCTCGTCCCTGGCGACCACTGCCAGCACCGCGTCCTCAGACGCACCCGCCCAGACCGGGTCATCCACCAGATGTACGTCACCCTCGAACTCCCCCCGCTCTCCGTACGGTTGGTTCAGCGCCACAACCACCTCCCGCCAGCCCGCCTCATCGCTGTAATCGGTCCTGACGACCAAGGCCGCGAACTCGTCGCGCCCGACAATCTCCGGCAACACGTCTACTCCTCGCCTCTCGTACTCAGCGCAGTGAACCAGTGCCTGTCGAAGGCCCAGGCGATGGAGTAGGGGTGCGCCGGCTCGGTGAGCATCCGGAACACGAACTCCGTGGCGGTGCCTTCGTACCGTTCCCAGTTCTCGGTGGCGTCCCTGCGGTGCAGGACCGGCCAGCGGTCGGGGTCGGGGCCGTCGGCGAGCCAGCAGAGGTCCTGTCGGTGCTCGCTGCCCGCCCACCACAGCAGCTTCCCCGGCGGGTGGTCCTCGTGGGCCGCGAGAGCCTCCGAGAGGTCCGCGATCCGGCCGGGCGGATAGACGCTCAGGTAGTCGTCGAACTGCCCGTCGGGGCCGAAGCGTTCGACCAGTTCCCTGTAGTCGCTCGGCAGCGGCGTGCCGAGCAGGGCCTCGGCGGCCGTCCAGTCGATGGCGGTACGGCGGTCCGGGTCCCACCCCGTGACGGCGACGAGTTTGTCCATCCAGGACAGGTTGCCGATCAACTCGTCTGCTGTGGGCGGAAGGTGGCGCCTGAGGACCAGGACCACCGGTTTTGTTCCGCCCCACTCGTCCCGGACCGTCCCGCACCCGACCCAGTTCCCGAACTCCTCCCAGGCCCGCATCTCCACCAGCCTGCCCTCGAAGGGCGCGAGGAGGGGGCGGGCGGTCGCGTCGGCGGTGGGGTCCAGGGTGCCGTGGGTGGCGAGGAGGACGGGGTCTCCGTGGTGGCGGGTGAGCTCGGCCGCGAGCTCCAACAGGCTCTCTGTGTACGGGACTTCGAATGGAATCAGTCGCGCACCTCTCGGTGGCGGCGAGGTGTCCGTGCTGAGCGTCATGCGCGGATACAGCAGGGCCTCGACGGCGTCGATCAACGTGCTCTCACTCTCGTCCCCAGGGTCTTCGGCGTCCACGGCGTCCACGGCGTCCACCGGCCAGGTCCGCAACACCCGCTCCAGGCGGTCGTACGCGTCGTCGAACCAGGCGTCGGTCAGTGGCACGGTCACGGTCACCTTGGTCATGGCCATGGAGGGGTCGTGCACGGTGATGTGGGCCCGTTCCTCGGGGGCGTCGCGCTCGATGTACACCCAGGGGGAGCTCGCGTGATCGTGCCAGGCGATGTCGTAGCCCGCGTCGAGGGAGTCCAGGGACTGCTGCCAGGCGGTGAGGTCCCCGGGGAACAGAACGATGGTGGTGCTCCCCTGCACGAACGGGGTATCGATCGTGATCGTGCCGCCCAGCATGTGGCCGCCGCCTGCGCGGAGGGGCTCGGCTTGGCGGATGCGGAGGACGACGCTGCTTCCCTCGTCACCCAGGCGGAACAGTTCCACGGGTGTCGCTCCTGTCGGATCGGTCAGATCGGGATGAACGCAGGCCACCAGGGCGGGACGTTGTCGGGGGGACAGCCCAGGGACGGGTAGTCGTTGATGGCGCCGACCGTGGATACGAGGAGCCAGAGGAGGAGGACGTTCAGGAGGAGGGCCAGGGCTGTTGCGCGCCCGCTGCCGAAGCGGCTCAGGGGGCCGAGGGTGAGGACCCAGAGCGCTGTGGTCAGGAACCAGAACAGCGGGGCGCCGAGCATCATGCCGAGGCCTATGGGGCCGATGTGGCAGGTGTGCCAGATGGAGGCGATGAGGACGGTGGCCAGGAGGGAGGTGGGGACGCCTGCGAGGGCGCCGAGGCCGAATCCTCTGAGCCAGGGGGCGGTGCTGCCGGTGGGTATGTCAGGCACCGGGGTCCTGGTGGGAGAGGTCGGCGAGGTTGACGTCGCGGGGCTCCGCGCGCAGCGAGCGGGCCAGCCCCGCGACCTGGTCGGCCTGGAGGGCGGAAAGGCGGCGGGCCTCCCGGAGCAGGGCGACGGCGTCGTGGGCGGCGGGGGTCGCGGGTGGCGGCGGGGAGAAGGGCGCAGTGGGCAGGGGTACGTCCGTGACGGCGGCCAGCTCGGTGGGGTCGTGGCCCAGGAGGGTCGCGAAGTCGGTGACGAGGCGGGGCGTCAGGTGCGCACGCCCGGCGCCGACCATGCCGTAGGTGGAGGCCGAGAGGTAGGACGGCGTGACGACGTACATGACGTGGGCCAGGTCCTGCCAGGACAGGTTGCGGTACAGGAACATGCGGATGAGCTGCCCGCCGGGCTCCTCCGGGTGGGCGAGTTCCAGGTGCTTCGGGGTGAAGGGGGAGCGCCGTTCCCGCTGGGGGAGGGCGCGCATGTGGCGGAGGAGTTCCTGCCGTACGGCGGGCGGGAGGTGCATCCCGTCCATGACGATGCGGGCGGTGGGCCGTCCGGCCTCGGCGTCCAGCGGAGTCAGGTCCTCCGGGACGGGCAGCCCGGCCAGGATGAACAGGTCCAGGGGCTCCCACCCCAGTACGGGCCCGAGCCTTCGGAGGAGGGCGGGGGATGCTGGGGTGGTTCCGGTGAGTACGTCGCGTACGGCGGCCACGGCGGTACCGGTGCGGACCGCCAACTCCCTTGCGCCGAGGCGTCGGTGAGCGAGTAGTCGAGCGAGCGTCATGCCGTGACGGTGGCCGTGGCGGTGGTGGCGGCGTGGGCGAGGAAGGTGGCCCAGGCCGTGGGGGTGAGGCAGAGTTCGGGGCTGGCGGAGGCGAGTTTGCTGTCGCGGACGTGGATGGCGGAGGGGAGGGGGGAGACCTCCAGGCAGTCGCCGCCTTCGCCGCCGCTGTAGCTCGACTTCCGCCAGTCGTAGGCGACTTCGAGGCATTCGCCGCCTTCGCCACCGCTGTAGCTCGACTTGAACCAGCTGAGTGCTTCGGCGTTCATTGCTCTCCCAGAATCTTCTCGATCAAGGCCATCGAGGCGGGCGGCCTGAGAGCCATCGTCTGCATGATCCCATAGCGGGCCTGGATCTCCCTGACCTCACGAGCGTCGGTGATGAGGCGCGGGAAGCCTTGTACTTCTGTGTAGCCGACGCGTTGCTCATTCTTGGCGGTCAGAAGAGTGAACGCGCCATCCATGTTGGGGTGTTCCTCGCAACTGGTCTCCATTACCTGGATACGTACGTTGCGCAGTGCCCCCACGGTGAGCAGTCGCCGCAACTGCTCCTGGTGCACCGCCCGCCCGCCGATCGGCCGCCGTAGAACGGCCTCCTCGAAGATGAAGCTGTACTGCGGCGGTGGCCATGCTTCGAAGACGCTCTGCCGCGATAGGCGGTCCGCCACGCGCTTCTCGACCATGTCCACACTGAGCAGCGGCTGACGCTGGGTGAAGATCGCGCGGGCGTACGCCTCGGTCTGAAGGAGACCGTGGATGACCTGGTTGCCGTAATGATGGAGTTCGAGGGCCTGGGCCTCCAACCCCGCATAGTCCCGGTACCACTGCGGATGTCTGGTCCGGGTCCGCGTGAGGGCCTTCTCCACGTCCGGGATCGCCGCGCTCAGCGCACCGTGCGCGCCCAGCACGGGGTCCACTGCCACCAGCAGGTCCGGTTGGGGCGTCCGCACCCCCCGCTCGATCGCCGAGATCAGGTCGACCCCGAAGTGCGACGCGTCCGCCAACTCCCGTTGCGTAAGCCCTCGATGCTCGCGCAACGCCTTGATCTGTTTGCCCAGCGCGCTGAAGAGGTGGGCTGTTCCGTCTTCCTCGGGAGGGGTCTCGGGGGTCGTTTCCTGCTCCGTCATCCAGTGCCGTCCCGTCCGTCACGGCCGACAAGCCGTACGCCGTGTGCCGCGTACCCGTACAACTACCCACAGTCGTCGGCTTTCTCCTGGTCAGGGTAGGACAGACCGACCACGCTCTGTCACATGAACAGTGAAATCGCCACCCTCAAGGCCGAGTTCGAGCAGCGCATCACCTCCACCCGGCGCGGAGCGCGACTCGCGCGGTTGCTGGCGCAGCAGACGTTGGGGGAGTGGGGGGTGCCGTACGGGTGCGAGTTCTCGGACGCCGTGGTGAGTGTGGTGGCGGAGCTGGCCGCCAACGCCGTACTCCACGGGCACCTGCCCGGAAGGGACTTCGGGCTGCGGCTCGCGCTCAGCGACGTACTGAGAATCGATGTGACGGACGCGCGGGGCGAGCGACGGCCGGTGGAACGGCCGGCCGCGCCGGACGAGGAGGGCGGCCTCGGGCTGCTGCTGGTGGGGGAGCTGGCCCCGCGCTGGGGCGTAACGGAGCGCAACCCCGGCAAGACGGTGTGGGCGGAGCTGCCGTGGCCCGCCTCCGCCCCGTAATCGGTGGGTACTACAGGACTCGCAGCGCGTCGGCGCCGTCCCGCTCGCGCCTGGCCAGTGCATGCAGTACGGCCTGGTCGCCGTGCCGGTCGCGCGCGGCGGCAACCAGTACGTCCACCGCGACGGCGAGCGCGGCCTCCGGCACCGGGTTCGACGCATCGACGCTGAGTGCGAGGTCTTCCAGGTGGACGCCCAGCTCGACGCAACGGGTGTGCAGATAGCCGTCGAGCAGCATCTCCTCGCCCGGCCGGTGCAGGATGGACACCCGACGGTCGACGGGCTCCACGAGCAGCCGCTGCGCCAGCCGGTCCCATGCCTGGCGGGCCTGACCGGCCACGACGGCCGGACCGGCGACGGCGGTTTCCGCGCTGCGGGCGCGGACGCCGACATTCAGCGCCGAGTCCGGTACGGCCGTACCCGCGAGCCGCGCGTAGTAGCGGACCGGGGAGACCGGCTCCGCCCCGACGATCTCACCGTCGAGGAACCACTCCACCTGGAGCACGCTGTTCGCGAGGTGCCCGGCCAGAGCGCCCACCGTCATCCCGGGGAGCACGGACCCGGTCTCCCAGCGCTTGGCCACCTGCTCCGTGGCCAGCAGGTGGACGGCCTGCTCGGCGGCGTCGAGGTAGGTCTTGCGTATTGCTGTCGCATCGGTCATGCGGGGATGGTCGCAGGCGGATGATCACGGCGGCGGATTGTTCCACGTGGTGGACGAGTGTTCCGCCTGGTGGACAGGTGTGGTGAGCCGTTCAGGACGCGAAGCCGCCCCGGAGTACGAAAGCCGCGAGGTCCGCGTCGGATCCCTCCTGGCAGCTGCGGCACAGTACGCCCGGCTGTGGCGCGCGGACGGCGAGTCCGCATTCCTCGCAGGTCTGGAACGGGTGCTGCCGCTCCACGGGCATGCGCGCCGGGTAGAGGAAACGCGGCCTTTCCAGCGACTCGAACGGCAGGAGTTCGGCCAGCCGCCACTCCACCAGCCCGGCCGGATGGCGCACGGGAGACCCGCGCAGGCCCTTCAGCAGTACGTCCTGCACCTCCTGCGGCGAAATACCGCGCTCCAGCCAGGCGCAGACGGCCGGGGCGAGGCGCTCGACATCGCGGTGGGGGAGGTGAAGGCGCGGGTCGTGGACGCGGAGGCCGGCGAGGAGTGTGCAGGCGAGGCGGTGGCGCTCCGGGGTGACCTCCAACTGGGGTGCGGGGGGCGGCAGTCGGAGGGGGGTGGGGGAGAGGGTGATCTCCGTGGTGGGGTCGGGGGCGGGCTCGGGGAGTGGCCTGGGCTGCGGCTCGGGGACGGGCTCCGGCTCGGGCCTGGGCTCCGGCTCGGCAGGCGTACTGCGCGGACTGCTCCCGCTGCTCCCGGTGAGCGATTCGAAGGCCGCCCGTACCTTCGCGGCAGGGTGCTCGAAGAATGTCGTCACGGTGGCGTACCTGCCGTACGCGACCTGGACACGCTGCCGCTCCAGATACCCGAACTTCACCAACTCCCGCAGCGCGGCGCCGATTCGAATCTCGCCCTCGCGGAACTTCTGCGCGAGTTCCTTGATGCCGATGCGTACGCCGTCCGGCAGCGACTGGATGTGAACGCCCAGGCCGATCGCGGTCAGCGACATCTCGGGGTGCTGGGAGAGGTGGTTGCCGACGACGCAATAGCGGTTGGTATGCCGGTACTTCACGTGGCGCACGCCAATGGGCGCGTTAAGGTGCTTCACATCCATGGGGAAGGTTCTTCTTCCTGCGTGGGGAGGTCTCGGCCGGGACGGCTATCCCGGTCTGAGGCCGCTATGTGCGTGGTTGCTGTGGGGTCCTACCAGCATCACGGCCGGTGGGTCTGTGCCAGACCCTAGCGTCCCAATTCCCTTGCATTGCACCTGAATTGGCGCAACCACCCATACGAGTGACTCACCCCGCGTGCACCCCCCGCAGGTGAAAACGGCGGTCGGGCAGGGGGGTCGATTTCGCTGAGTGGTTAAGGGTTTTGCGTCGTGGGTCACCGGAACCGGGAAACCCACGATCCGGTGCCGACCTGGGGTTTCCCGCCCTGTGCCTCGTTCAGTACGCCGCCACCACGTCCTCCGGTCCCCATGTGAGCTTCAGGTCCGGTGCGCCGGCAGCCTGGTGGTGGAAGCCCGAGCGGGAGACCGCCACCAGGGCCGTCGTCGGGGCGAAGCCCGGGACCTGGGGGGCGGAGCGGGTCAGTTCGGTGAGGTCGTGGGTGTCGAAGGGGGTGTTCAGCCACTTGATCGAGCCGACGAAGTGGATGTGGCGGGCGAGGGGGGCGCGGTCCGTGCCGATCAGGTCGAGTTCGGGGTCGAAGCGGCGGTTCCACCAGGAGCCGACGGCTTCCGTGTCGGGGAAGGGTGTCAACTCTCCTGCGGCAGCGGCCAGTTCAAGGGCGTCTCGGATCAGGGGCTCGACGGCCTTGCCGCGCCAGGTGGACCAGCGGCGTTCGATCAGGCGGTACGCGGCTTCGGGGCGTCCCCTGCGGACCAGCTCGTGGGCGGAGCGCAGTGCCGACAGGTAGAGGCGAAGGTTGCTGTCGGCGATGCGGTAAAGGGTGGGCTTGCCGGGGGTGGTGGAGAGGGGCTCGTCGGCGGCCACGATGCGCTTTTCGATGGCGAGGCGGCGCAGCAGGGGGGACAGGGAACCGGAGGCGAGTGCGCCTTCGCGGCCGCCGGCGGAGGAGGCGATCGCCGCGTGGGTGCGTTCGCCGCTGCCGATCGCTTCGAGCACGCGGCGGGACTGGTCAGGGTTCGGGAACTGGGCGAGGAGGGCGGCCTCCGGGACGCCGAACACCGGGGAGGCCGGGTCCGCGCACTCCTCGCGGAGGAAGTCCAGGGCCGGGGTGGCGTGCGGCCAGGCGCGCAGGATGCCGGGGAGCCCGCCGGAGACCAGGTGCGCGTCGATGGCGTCGGCGGGGGCCAGGCCGAGTGCGGTGCCGGTTTCGGCGGGGTTGAGGGGGCTGAGGGTGAGGTTGTCGGCGCGGCCGTGGAAGGGCCGGTCGTACGCCGTCAGCCGCTCCATCATGTGCAGGTCACTGCCGAGGAGGAGCAACAGGACCGGGCGGGGAGAGAGGAGGCGGTCCCAGGCCGTCTGGAGCGCCCCGTCGAAGAGGGAGTCCTGCTCGGCGAGCCACGGCAGCTCGTCGATGACGACGAGGGAAGGGCGGTCGGTGGGGAGGAGTGTGGCGAGTATGCGGAGGGTGTCCGGCCAGCTGCCGTGCGTGGAAGGCGAGTCGGGGACGAGTTCAGGGTCGGCGGAGAGTTTCGAGGCGCGCAGTTCCGCCAGGAAGGCGATGGTCTCCTCGACGGGGGACGCGCCCTTGGTCGCCGTGAAGTAGAGGTACGGGACGCCCGCGCGGTCGCAGAACTCCTGGACCAGCCGTGACTTGCCCACCTGACGGCGGCCCCTTATTGCCACGGCCGCTCCGGCGCCCGAGGAGGTCACCCGGTCGAGGCGCTTGGCCAGGAGGGACAGCTCGGTCTTGCGGCCCACGAAACCCTTGGTCACTGCCATGGTGGCTCCGTCCGTAGCATTTGGTAGATCGCATCTACGTAGATGCGATCTACGTAGATTGAGTCTACCCAAAGCTCGGTGGAGCGCTTGTCGGGACTTCCGGGCCGGTCGGCCGAGGCGCCACGGGGGCGCCACGGCCAACCGGAAGGGGATGTGCGGGCCGGGCCCGTACGGAATCCGGCTAGCAGTTGCCGCTCGACGGTTTGCCCGCGAAGCGGTCGTTCAGCCAGTCCATGGCAGGGAAGGCGCCGACCGTGACGCCGCCGATGTGTTCGAGGAGGGGGTGGCTGCGCCACTGGACCTTGGCGCCGGCCTCGCACCAGTCGGCGCGGAGCTGCTGGCCGACCTTGTACGGGATCAGCTCGTCGAGACCGCCGTGATAGAGGTACACCGGGTGGTCGGGGGCGTGGGTGCCGAGCTTGGAAGCGCCCAGGGCGGCCTTCCAGTCAGGGGCCTCCAGCGGGTTGGTGGTGGTCACGTCGGCGATGCGCTTGAAGGGTGCGGAGATCGCGTTGATCGCCACGCAGTTCTTGCGCATGAAACTGACGTAGTTCTTGCCCTGCTGGTTGAGGTAGGAGTCGAGCTTCAGCTCGGGGTACGCGGTGTCGTGGCCGGCTGCCGCCATCAGGATCAGGCCCGCCCCGAGGTTGCCGTCGTTGAACTTGGCGACCTCCATCAGGTCGGCCGGAACACCACCGGTCGCCGTGCCCTTGACGTTCAGCTCGGGGGCGTACGAGTCGTGCAGCTCGGCGGCCCAGCTGCTGGCCTGGCCGCCCTGCGAATAGCCCATGATGCCGACCGGGGACTCCTTGGTCAGACCGGTCCTGTCGGCGGGCAGCCGCAGCGCCGCGCGGGCCGCGTCCAGCACGGCCTGGCCCTCGGCGCGGCCGACCGTGTAGGTGTGGTCGCCGGGGGTGCCGAGGCCCTCGTAGTCGGTGACGGCCACCGCCCAGCCCCGTTGCACCGCTTGGTTGATGAGGGTCGCCTCGACCGTCGTACCGTACGGAAAACCGGCGCTCGGGGCGCACTGGTCACCCATGCCGACCGTGCCCACGGCGTACGTGACGAGCGGGCGCGGGCCCTTCCGGCCGTCCTTCGGGACGACGACCGTGCCGGAGACCGTGTTCGGGGCGCCCTTCGCCGTCTTCGAGCGGTACTCGATGTGCCAGGCGTCGGTGTTGGTCGGCTGGAGGGGGAGGGGGTGGAAGGAGGTGGGGGCGGCGGAGAGGAGGTCGCCGGGGGCGGAAGCGGCGGCGGCCGGGGCCTCTTCGGAGGCGACGGCGGTAGCGGCGGTCGGCAGTGCGGCGGTGAGGGTGAGTGCTGCTGCTGCGGCGAGGACTCTGTGACGTACGGACATCGGCTCTCCCTGCGAGCGGTGGGGGGTGCGTCGTGGGGAGAACGTAGTGACCGGCTAGTAGGTAAGGGGCTGACCGGAAAGCTCAGCTTGACTGACGCGGAGTCTCACAGGAGCGTCGGCGGTTCGCTCCCGGGAGGCGGCGGTGACTGGTGGTCCATGCGGTACGCCCCCGGGGTCGTCCCCGTCCAGCGGCGGAACGCCCGGTGGAAGGAGGTGTCCTCGGAGAAGCCCAGCCGCGTCGCGAGTTCGGCGATCGGCTCGCCGCCCTCGGCGAGGCCCGCGATGGCGGCGTCCCGGCGGACGGTGTCCTTGAGCTGCTGGAACGAGGTGCTCTCCCGGTCGAGGCGGCGGCGCAGGGTGGCCGGGCTGACCGAGAGGCGGGTGGCGGTCTCGGTGAGGGTGGGCAGGCGGGGGCTCGCGCGCAGGGACCGGGCGAGGTTGCGGCGCACCTGCTCGGCGACGGTCGTGCCGTACTCGCGGCGGGTGAGGAGGTCGAAGGGGGCGCGGTGCAGGAGGGGGTGGAGGGTCGACTCGTCCTGTACGACGGGGGCGTCGAGCCAGTGCGCGTCGAAACCGGCGGCGGTGCGCGGGGCGCCGAAGCGGACCGGGCAGCCGAAGAGGAACGCGTACTCCGCCTCGTGCGGCGGCGGCGCATACCTGAACTCGGCCCAGCGCAGGGGTATGCGGCTCCCGGTGAGCCAGCTGCACAGCCGGTGCCAGATGATCACCATGCACTCGGTGAGGAAGTGGTCCTCGTTGGCGTCGAGCTGGTTGTGGACCGTGAAGACGGCCTCGGTGGGGGTGCGGGTGAGGGCCAGCTCGGGACCGCCGTCGAAGAGGCCGTAGAAGGCGGTGCCGCGATGGATCGCCCGCCCGAGGTCCGGGCAGGCCAGGGCGGCGTAACACATCATCGCGAAGGTGCCGGGGCGGCTGGGGGTGGCCGAGAGCCCCAGGAACTCGTCCTCCGTCGCCCGGTACAACGCCCGGAAGAGCCGGGCGAACTGGACGGAGGTGACACGTGCGCGATCGTCGCCGAGGAGGAGCGGGGGTATCTGGGCGGCCTGGAGCAGGGGGACGGTGTCGGCCCCGGAACGCTCGGCGCCGCGGAGCACGGCACGTACGTGGTGCACGGTGATGGTCCGCTTGCCCATGGTCGGACGGTAGTGGATTTGAGCGATGGGGGTAGTGGGGGTGACGTTTCCGGTCATCGCGGGTGGTGGGGTGGCTCCTTACCGTCGGGTCATGACGGAGACGACGAGGTCTGTGCCGGAGCTGGATCTGCCGCGACCGGTGGGTCTGGGAATGTTCACCGAGTGGGCGGGGCGGCGGCACAGCGGGCTGCCGGCGTTGCGGGGGAAGGGGGCCGAGCCGGTCTCGTACAACCAACTGCGGGACCGTGTAAGGGAGATCGGGCGGGGGCTGATGGCGGCCGGGGTCGCGTCCGGCGACCGGGTCGCCCTCCTCGGGGAGACATCCGTCGCGTGGACGTACGCGCACTTCGCGGTGCTGGCGGTGGGTGGGGTGGTGGTCCCCGTCTACCCGACGGCGGGGGACGAGGAACTGGCCTGGGTGCTGGGGGACTCGGGGGCCGGTCTGGTCCTCTGCGAGAGCGTGGAGCAGGCGAAGAGAGTGGAGCGGGTGCGGGGCGAGGGGGCCGTGGCGGTGGGGTCCGCAGGGGTGGGGTCCGCGGAGGTACGGGGCGAGGCGGCCGGGGGTGGGGCGCCGGCGCGTCCGGGGGGCGGCCCCGCCGCACCAGGAGCGGGCCAGGAAGCACGAGCGGGCTACGTGGGAGCACGAGCGGGCCACGGGGAAGCACGAGCGGGCTACGGGGAAGGGGGCCCGGCCACCCGGGCGTCCGGCATCCCGCGCACGGTGCTGCTGGATGAGCTCGGGGCGCTGCCCCCGGGCTCCGTGACCGTCGAGGACTTCCTCGGGCGGGCCGCGTCCGTAGGGGGCGGGGACCTCGCGTCCCTCGTCTACACGTCCGGGACGACCGGGCCGCCCAAGGGGTGCCGGATCACTCACGGCAACTTCTCCGCCGTGCTCGACGGCGGAGCCGAGATGATCGAGGGCGGGCCGGGGGACCGGACGTACCTCTATCTGCCGCTCGCGCATCTCCTCGCTCAGCTGATCCAGTTCAACACCCTGATGTTCGGCGGGGAGTTGTGCTACTTCGGGGGGCGGATCGAGGACGTGATCGGGGAGTTGGCGGAGGTCAGGCCGACCCATCTGCCGTCCGTGCCACGGTTGTTCGAGAAGGTGCATGCGGTGGTGCAGGGGCTGGCGGAGGCGCAGGAGGGCGGGGCGGAGAGGTTCGCGGAGGCGGTCAGGATCGGGGTGCTGGCGGCGGAGGGGAGGCTTCCGGAGGAGTTGCGGGAGGCGTACGAGGCTGCGGACCAGGCGCTGTACGGGCCGGTGCGGGGGGCCTTCGGCGGGGAGCTCCGGTGGGCGCTGACGGGGGCCGCCCCCCTCGCTCCACAGACCCTGGACTTTCTGCGGGCCTGCTCGATACCCGTGTACGAGGGGTACGGGCTGACCGAGTCCGGCGGGGTGATCTCGCTGAACAGGCCCGGTGCGGTGCGGTACGGCACGGTCGGCCGCGCCTACCCCGGCTGCGAGATCCGGATCGGCGAGGGAGGGGAGGTGCTGGCACGCGGCCCGATGGTCTTCGGCGGGTACTACGGGGACGGGGACGGGGCCCGCGAAGCCACCCGGGACGCTCTGGACGCCGAGGGGTGGCTGCACACCGGCGACCTGGGGGAACTCGCCGAGGACGGCTACCTCAGCATCACCGGCCGCAAGAAGGACCTGATCATCACCTCCTCGGGGAAGAACCTCACCCCGGCCCTCGTCGAGCAGGCCATCCAGCAGTCCCGGTACATCTCGCACGCGGTGATGGTCGGCGACCGCCGTCCACACCCGGTCGCCCTGATCACCCTGGACGCGGAGGAGATCGCCGGGTGGGCCGCCAGGGAGGGCCACGCACTGGGCGAACACCCCGGTCGGCACCCCGGCGTCCGGGAACTGGTCCACCAGGCCGTCGAGGCGGCCAACGCCCGCGCCTCACGCCCGGCCCGCATCCGCGCCTTCGCGATTCTGGACGGGGACTTCACCATCGCGGGCGGAGAACTCACCCCGACCCTGAAGGTCCGGCGGCGGGCGCTTCTGGAGCGGTACGCCGACGACATCGAGGAGCTGTACGCGTAAGCGCATAAAAGGGAGCAATGCACAAAAGGCAGGAGCCCTGCTTCCGGAAACGGAAGCAGGGCTCCTTGGGTACTGCTGGTAAACGACCGCGATCGGTCGTTCCCGGATCAGGCCGGGGTGACGTTCTCCGCCTGCGGGCCCTTCGGGCCCTGCGTGACGTCGAAGTTCACAAGCTGGTTCTCCTCAAGCGAGCGGAAACCAGATGCGTTGATCGCGGAGTAGTGGACGAAGACATCCGGGCCGCCGCCGTCCTGGGCGATGAAGCCGAAGCCCTTTTCAGCGTTGAACCACTTGACGGTTCCGGTAGCCATAAGCCCTCCCATGGGCCAAAGGGTTGCCCTGCTCCAGAACCTACAAGGAAGTCTGAAAACAAAAGCCTGCGGGTTACATGCTCCGCAGGCTCTGTACTGCAAGGGAAACCAAACTGCAACTTGCGGGCGAGCCTAGCATGCACTCTCGGGCAAGCGGTAGAGGGAAAGATCACGTCACTCGGATGTTTGACACGGGCGTGTCGGCTGACGTCAGAAGGGGTTCCCACAGGGCCGAGTGGGCCCCCTCGGGACCCCCGGAGGGGCCCTCCGTCTCACTCGGGTCTAGCCTCGCGCATGTGGACAATTCAACCGCTGGCGAGCTGACGCCCAACCGCATCCGGCCCCGCGTCGGCCACATCCAGTTCCTCAACTGCATGCCCCTCTACTGGGGGCTCGCACGCACCGGAACCCTGCTGAACCTGGAGCTGACGAAGGACACCCCCGAGCGGCTCAGTGAACAGCTCGTACGCGGCGACCTCGACATCGGTCCCGTCACCCTGGTCGAGTTCCTGCGCAACGCCGACGACCTGGTCGCCTTCCCCGATCTCGCGGTCGGCTGCGACGGCCCGGTGATGTCCTGCGTGATCGTCTCCAAGGTGCCGCTGGAGGAACTGGACAAGGCGCGGGTCGCCCTCGGCTCCACCTCGCGCACCTCGGTACGCCTGGCGCAGCTGCTGCTCAGCGAGCAGTACGGCGTCGAGCCCGACTACTACACCTGCCCGCCGGACCTCCCGCTGATGATGGGGGAGGCCGACGCCGCCGTACTCATCGGGGACGCCGCCCTGCGGGCCGCACTGCACGACGCCCCGCGCCTGGGCCTCCAGGTCCACGACCTGGGGCAGATGTGGAAGGAGTGGACGGGGCTGCCGTTCGTCTTCGCGGTCTGGGCGGCCAGGAAGGACTACGCGGCCCGCGAGCCGCACCACGTGAAGACCGTGCACGAGGCGTTCCTGGCCTCCCGCGACCTCTCACTGGCGGAGGTGGACCGGGTCGCCGAGGCCGCCGCGCAGTGGGAGGACTTCGACGCGGAGCTGCTGGCGAAGTACTTCACGACGCTGGACTTCCGCTTCGGCCCCGACCAGATCGAGGGCGTAAGGGAGTTCGCGCGCAGGACCGGCGCGACCACCGGCTACCCCGAGGACGTAGAGGTCACCCTGCTCGGCAAGGAGTAGTCCGAGGCGCGGGTGCGGGGGAGTGGTCCGGGGGCAGCCGGGGGCGGGTCACTCGGAGGGGACGGGCGCCTTGAGGTGCTGGCTGATCCAGCCGAGGCTGCCCGCCTCCATTCCCCTGACGTATGTCCCCGGGCTGTGGACGCCGTCCGGGACGACCTCCAGGTGGGTCTTGACCGGGCCCTTGCCGAAGTCCTTGATGAAACGGTTGACCCGGGGGATCAGCGTTTCCGTCGAGCCGACCTGGAAGGCGAGATAGATGTCCGGGCCACCCGGCCGCTTGATCAGATCGCCGGCCAGCTTGCGCGGATTGTTGGCGAGCTTCTCCTTGGGGTGGTTCTTCCACAACGGGGAGTCCGGCACGATGTCCGGCCCCGAGGAAATGACCGCCTTGAAACGGTCCGGGCGCTTGAGCACGGATTTCAGTGCGACGAAACCGCCCGACGACGAACCCATGAACGCCCAGCCGTCCCGTGAATTGAACGTACGGAAATTCGCCCTGACGAAATCGGGAACGTCGTCCGTCACCCAGGTGCCCATCTTCGGCTGCCCCGGGATATCGCTTCCGTCGTAGTACCGCTTCGCCGGATTCAGGATCGGCATGACGACGACGAAGGGCAGGCTGGTGCCCTCGTCGGCCATCCGGGCAACGGTGTCCAGGAATGGAATGGTCGGCTTCGCCCAGTAATTGCTATTGAATCCGTACGCCCCGGGAAGGGCGATCAGCACCGGAAAGCCGCTCCGTTCGTACTTGGGGTCGAAGTATTCCTTCGGCGCCCATACCCACACCTTGCCGGTAACGCCGGACTTCGCTCCGGTGAGCGTCGTCTCGGCGACCTTGGTGCCGTCCTCCAGGGTGCCGGTGATGCGGAAGTCCGCGCGCGGCCCCATCGGCAGCCGGCTGACTCCGTCGTTGGCCACCGAGGCACGGTTGACGCCGCTCTGCGGCGAACCCTCGCCGTCGAAGCCCGAGTTGAAGTCGATCTGGGAGCCTTCGTCCGAGCAGCCGGAGAGCGAGAGGGTCAGCGCCGAGCCGACCAGGGTGGCCGCTATCAGGCGGCTGAACAGGCGCTTCGTCGGGCGCTTCGTCGGGCGCTTCATCGGTGGCTCCGGGCGGGTGAGGTGTGGGTGGCGTGTCGGTTGCGTAGAAGGAGATGCGGGCTTGCGGGGATCGGTTGGCCCGGTGTTCGACTTGTCCGGGTGATCCCGCACACCTCGGGCCTACTGTGGACGGGGAGCCGTAGGTGGTGTCCGGTCCTGGCCTTTCGGTAAGCCTTTCGGTGGCGCGTGTGCCGGTAACCCGTGAGCCGGCCAGTCGGTCACGCGTGTCTCGGTAACTCGTGTCTCTGTAAGTCGTGTCTCGGTAAGTCGTGCAAGTCGTCGTTCGGTGCCGGTACTTCGGTGCCGGTTCCTCGGGGGAGCGCATCACCATGCAGCCGCTGGAAGCGGGCGAACCGCAGAATATCGGTGACTACCGGCTGCTCGGGCGGCTGGGGTCGGGCGGCATGGGCCGGGTGTACCTCGGGCGCAGTGCCGGGGGCCGGACCGTCGCGGTCAAGATCGTGCATCCGCACTTCGCCCTGGACGAGGAGTTCCGGGCCCGTTTCCGCCGTGAGGTGGAGGCCGCGCGGCTGGTCGGCGGGGCCTGGACGGCGCCGGTTCTGGACGCCGATCCGGACGCTCCGGTGCCGTGGGTGGCGACGGGGTACGTGGCGGGCCCCTCATTGACGCAGGCGGTTGCCGCGCACGGTCCGCTGCCCGATTTCTCGGTACGGGTGCTGGGCGCGGGCCTCGCGGAGGCGCTGACGGCGGTGCACGCACTGGGCCTCGTGCACCGGGACGTGAAGCCGTCCAATGTGCTGCTGACGCTGGACGGACCCCGGCTGATCGACTTCGGCATCGCCCGCGCCACCGACGGCACGGCCTCGCTCACCTCCACCGGTGTCTCGATCGGCTCGCCCGGCTACATGTCGCCCGAGCAGATTCTGGGCAAGGGGGTCAGCTCGGCCGCGGACGTCTTCTCGCTGGGTGCGGTCCTGTCGTACGCGGCCACCGGTGCGGCCCCCTTCCCCGGTGACTCCGCCGCCTCGCTCCTCTACAAGGTGGTGCACGAGGAACCGGAACTGGTCGGCCTGGAGGGGGACTTGAGGGAGTTGGTCGCCGAGTGCCTCGCGAAGGCGGCGGCGGACCGGCCGAGTCCGGCGGAGATCGCGGAACGGCTGGTTCCGGGCGGGGCTGCGGCCGCGGTGGCGGCGGGATGGCTGCCGGGGGAGATGGTGGCGGAGGCGGGGCGGGGAGCGGTACGGCTGCTGGATCTTGAGGCGGGAGGGACAGGGGCGGCTGGGGAGGCCGGGGATTCCGGGGTTCCTGGGGCCTCCGGGGCTGGGGGCGTCGCGGCGTCGGGGCCGGTGCCGTTCACCCATGGGGTGGAGCGGAATGGCGGGGCTGTCGGTGCCGTGCCGATGGGGGAATTCGGTCCGGCTCCGGCGGGGTACGGGACGCCCGTGGGCGCATCGGGGCCGGGTACGTCCGGGACCGGCGCCCGGGGCGTAACGGACTCCTCCGCCGGGACCGGCGCGCCCGCGCATCCCACGTCTCCCCCCGGGAAGCCCGGCATATCCGTGTCCCTCGCCACCGAGACGGCCCGGCCCGGGACCAACGGGCAGGGCAGGCGCCGCAGTTGCACCCTGGTACTGGCGGTCGCGGGTGCGCTCGCCGTCGGGCTGATCGGCGCGAGCTTCCTGACGGACCTCTGGACGGGCACGGACTCGAACGGCCGGAAGGGCACCGGCGCGCACAGCCAACCCCCGTCCGCGAGCGCCCCGGCGACCCCCGAAGACCCTCCGGGCGACGCCTCCTCACCGCCCTCGTCCCTCGACGCCGTACCGGACGCCTTCCTCGGCACCTGGTCCGGCAACCTCACCGAGGCCACCAGCAACCTGCCGCACGGCAGCATCAGTGTGACGATCACCAAGGGCGGCAAGGGCGAGGACGTGGTCAGAACCACCTACGACGCGTACGGCGCCAAGTGCTACGGCATCGGCAAGCTGCTCTCCGCCACCACCGGGACGATCCGGGTGGCCGACCGCACCGACCCGGACCGCCCCTCCACCCCGCTGCTCTGCTCCGGCGACTCCAGCGAACTGCTGCTCTCGCGCAACCAGGACGGCACGCTCCAGTACACCTCCCCGTCCGCGCAGCAGGGCAAGCCGTACGGCGCCCTCAAGAAGCGGTAGCCCCTCAAGAAGCGGTAGCCCCTCACGAAGCGGTAGCTCCTCACGAAGCGGTAGCCCTCAACTAGCGGGACTCCTCAGGGAGTCTCGGCCCTCATGAAGCGGTCCCACGGAATTTCCTGCGCAGGAACTTCCCGAGCGGGATCGCCCCCACACAGAACGCTCCGCCGAGCATGACGCCGACGAACGCCCCGCCGATGTTGGTGCCGGGGGCGAACAGCGGCGGCAGCAGGTCGTCGTCCAGCGGGCTGCCGGCCCACTCGGGCAGCGGCCACGGGTCCTCGGGTTCGGCGGCCACGGCCTTGTCCAGGTCGTCGAGCACCCTGTTCAGGCCGTCGGTGACGGGCAACGCGATGTCGAGCCGGCGGCCGGTCGACTCGGCGTCGAAGGTCCTGACCGGGGCCTGGTACCCGGCCACGACCACCCCGCGCTCCCATCCCGTGCCGGACACCACATAGATCCCGTCGCGGCCGGTCTTGCGGTGCAGGGTGCGCAGGATCAGGGCGGGGTCGCCCTTGGACTCGTCGGAGTCGTCCACCGGCAGCGCGACGACGAACACCGGCGTCCGGTGCCTGGCCGCGATCCCCTCGACCCGCTCGACCATCGCGGCCTGCTCGGCCGCCGAGAGCGGGGCGGTCTCCGGGTCCGCGTACACCGGCGCGCGCTTCAGCCCGGCGATCACCCGGTCCGTGCGGGCGGCGGTCTCGCGGGCGGTCGGCGGGGTGGCGGTGTCGTCCCGGGTCTCGTCGTCGAGGAACACCACGGCGCCCGCCACCATCACCGCGGCGGTCAGCACGGCGGCGAGTGCGCCGAGGAGCCAGCTGCGGCGGGTGAAGGAGGGCGTGGGGGCGGCGGGTCCGGCCTGCGGCGGCGGGGGGCGGTGCCGTGTCGTCCGTACGTACACGAAGAGCACCAGGACCACGGCCGGGACCGCGCCGAGCAGGATCGACAGCCGGCCTGCGAGCTTCTCGCGCTGCTCGACCGTGGTGTGGACCGGCTCCGGCTCCACATCGCCCGACCGGTACTTCTCGTCGGCGGCCCGCGCCCCGGCCTGCGCCTCGCCCGACCCCAGGAGGTCCACGAACCGCTCGAAGCTCTGGAGGGCGGGGTCGTTCATCGGCTGGGTGTAGCGGGCGGCACGCGCGGCGGCGTCGGCGTCCGCCGAGGTCGTGCGGACACCGTACGCACGGGCCTCGGCGACCCAGTTCGCGGTGAGCAGCACATACAGACCGTCCCGCCCGAGCCTCCTGTGCACGGCGTCCAGGAGCTGGTCCTCCTGCGGGCTGTCGAGCTTGGGCAGCGCGATGACGTACGTCGGGACGCCGGTGCGGGCGGCGGCCCTGGCGAGGCGGGGCGCGTCGGAGCGGGGGAGGTCGCGGGGGAGCTGGTCCGAGAGGTAGATGTTGCTCGCCCTCAACTCCTGCGCCAGGTAAGCGGCCTGGCGTTCCGCGGTGGGGTCGGGCTTCCCGGCGGCCGCCGTGGCGGGCGGGGCGAGGAGGCCGAGCAGGCCCAGCAGGGAGGCGGCGAGCAGGGTGACGGCGCGGCGGGCGTGGAGCGGCACGACGTGCGGCCTCCTGGGGGCGGGGGGCGGGGCGGGATCCTGGCGCAGGGTACGGGGGCGGCGGGTGCGCGGGGCGGGCGGGCACAGGGTCGGCCCGGGGCGGTGGGGGCTGCGCGACCGGTCCGGGGAGGGCCTGGCGTAGGCTGGATCGGTCTTGACGTGCGTCTGTATCCCCCCTTGGGAAGGAACCCCCGGTGACCGAGAAGGCCGACCTTCAGTCAGTCCTTGACCGTGCCGCCGAGGGTGGCCGCGTCACCCCCGAGGAAGCCCTCGACCTGTACCGCGACGCCCCGCTGCACGCGCTGGGCCAGGCCGCCGACGCCGTACGCCGCCGTCGCTACGCCGGCACCGAGCACATCGCGACGTACATCATCGAGCGCAACATCAACTACACGAACTCGTGCGTCACCGCGTGCAAGTTCTGCGCCTTCTTCGCGGCGCCGAAGAGCGACGACGTATGGACGCGCGACCTCGACGACATCCTGCGCCGCTGTGCGGAGACGGTCGAGCTGGGCGGCACCCAGATCATGTTCCAGGGCGGTCACCACCCGGACTACGGCGTCGAGTACTACGAGGAGCACTTCGCCGCGATCAAGAAGGCGTACCCGCAGCTGGTGATCCACTCGCTCGGCGCCTCCGAGATCGAGCACATGGCGCGGATCTCCAAGGTGTCGACGAAGGAAGCGATCCAGCGGATCCACGCCGCCGGTCTCGACTCCTTCGCGGGCGCGGGCGCCGAGCTGCTCCCGGCCCGCCCGCGCAAGGCCATCGCGCCGCTCAAGGAGTCCGGCGAGCGCTGGCTGGAGATCATGGAGGAGGCGCACAACCTGGGCGTCGAGTCCACCTCCACCATGCTGATGGGCACCGGCGAGACCAACGCCGAGCGGATCGAGCACCTGAGCATGATCCGCGACGTACAGGACCGGACGGGTGGCTTCCGGGCCTTCATCCCGTACACGTACCAGCCGCAGAACAACGCTCTCAAGGGCCGTACCCAGGCCACCCTCTTCGAGTACCTGCGCCTCATCGCGATCGCGCGGATCTTCCTCGACAACGTCGCCCACATCCAGGGCTCGTGGCTGACCACCGGCAAGGAGGTCGGCCAGCTGTCCCTGCACTACGGCGCCGACGACCTCGGTTCGATCATGCTCGAAGAGAACGTCGTCTCCTCCGCCGGAGCCAAGCACCGCTCCAACCGGATGGAGATCATCGACCTCATCCGCAAGGCCGGCCGCGTCCCCGCCCAGCGCGCCACCACCTACGAACACCTGGTCGTCCACACCGACCCGGCCAACGACCCGGTCGACGACCATGTCGTCTCGCACCTCTCCTCCACGGCGATCGAGGGCGGCACGGCTCACCCCGAGCTGAAGCTCCTCGCCTCCAACTGAGGCCGTGGTGCTGACGGTTCACCGGGTCCTGGGGATCCGGGAGACGGATGTCTCCGGTGACGCGGTCGTCGTGGACGGCGACCGCATCCGTGCCATCGGCCGGTACGAGGAACTGGCCCCGCACCTCGGGACCGGCGCCCGTACCAGAGAGTGGGACGGCTGTCTCACCCCCGGGCGGTACGAGCCGGACGCGGTCGCCCTCCTCCAGCAGCACTACTGGCCAGACCCGCGCGAGGCGGACACCCTGGGCACCGCACCGCTGTCCGGCTCCGCCCTGCGCGACCTCGACATGACCGACACCAGGTGGGGCGCCAGTGCCCGCCGCGGAATCCAGCGCCTCCTGGCCCACGGGACCACGGCGGTCGCGGGCCCCTTCACCCACCCCGCGGTACGCCTCGCGGTCGACCGCTCACCGGTACGGGTACTCCACACCCCACGCCCGTCCCCCCTCACCCGCTCCGCCGCAGCCGACTTCGCGATCTTCACCGAGCCGGAGGGGAAGTGCCTGGCGACGGTGGTGGGGGGCCGACTGGTGTACCGGGCGTAACCCTTCCAGGCGGCCCCGCCACCCAGGCGGGCCACCGGGAGGGGGAGGGGAGCGCCCCCGCCGCCGCCGTCACCCCCGTAACCCGGCACAATGGCCGAGTGACTCGTGCATCCTTGGACAAGCAGCCGCAGGAAGTCGCCTCGATGTTCGACGGCGTGGCGGCGAACTACGACCTCACCAACACGGTGCTCTCCCTCGGCCAGGACCGTGCCTGGCGCAAGGAAGTGACCCGGGCCGTCGATCCGGGGCCCGGGAAGCGGGTTCTGGACCTCGCCGCCGGTACCGCTACCTCCTCCCTCCCCTTCGCCGCCACCGGGGCGTACGTCGTGCCGTGCGACTTCTCGATCGGGATGCTGCGCGAGGGGAAGCGGAAGCACGCGTACCTGCCCTTCACCGCAGGTGACGCCACGAAGCTTCCCTTCCGGGACGAGTCCTTCGACGCCGTCACCATCTCCTTCGGGCTGCGCAACGTCGCCGACACCGACGCCGCGCTGAAGGAGATGCTCCGGGTGACGAAGAAGGGCGGGCGGGTGGTGATCTGCGAGTTCTCCGATCCGACCTGGGCGCCGTTCAGGACCCTCTACAACGAGTACCTGATGCGGGCGCTGCCGCCGGTCGCGCGGGCCGTCTCCTCCAACCCCGACGCGTACGTCTACCTCGCCGAGTCCATCCGCGCCTGGCCCGACCAGGCCGGACTCGCCGAGAAGCTCCAGCGGGCGGGCTGGTCGAAGGTCGCCTGGCGCAACCTGACCGGCGGCGTGGTGGCCATGCACCGAGGTGTGCGGGTCTGATGAGCGGGCAGGGAGCCGTGGAGTCCGGGTCCGGGCGGGAGTCCGAGCACGATCAGCCCGTCGACTTCGACTTCCAGGGCATCCTGACGCAGATCGAGGCGGACGTACGTCCGCAGATCGGCACCGGCCAGATCGCCGCGTACATCCCCGCACTCGCCTGCGTCGACCCCAGCAGCTTCGGGATGGCCATCGCCGATCTCGACGGCAAGGTGTACGGGGTGGGGGACTGGCAGCAGCCCTTCTCCACCCAGTCCATCACCAAGGTCTTCGCGCTGGCCCTCGCCCTCGCCCAGGGCGGCGACGACCTCTGGGAGAAGGTCGGCCGCGAACCGTCCGGCAACCCGTTCAACTCCCTGGTCCAGCTGGAGTACGAGAACGGCATCCCCCGCAACCCCTTCATCAACGCCGGCGCGCTGGTCGTCACCGACCGCCTCCAGACCCTCACCGGCGACGCGAGCAGCGAACTCCTGGACTTCGTACGGCAGGAGAGCGGCAACCCGGACGTCTCCTTCGACCCCGAGGTAGCCACCTCCGAGTCCGACAACGGCGACCGCAACGCCGCCCTCGCCTACTTCATGGCCTCCTACGGCAACATCGCCAACCCCATCCCCGCCCTCCTCGACCACTACTTCTGGCAGTGCTCGATCGAGATGAACTGCGGCGACCTGGCCCTGGCCACCCGCTTCCTCGCCAACCACGGTCTGCGCGCCGACGGCACCCGCCTCCTCCCGCGCCGGCTCGCCAAGCAGATCAACGCGGTGATGCTGACCTGCGGCACGTACGACGCGGCGGGCGAGTTCGCCTACCGGGTCGGCCTCCCCGGCAAGAGCGGCGTCGGCGGCGGCATCGTCGCGGTCGTGCCGGGGGTGTGCACGCTCTGCGTGTGGAGCCCGGGTCTCGACCCGCAGGGAAATTCGGTGGCGGGCACAGCGGCCCTGGACCGCTTCACGACCCTGACGGGGCTCTCGGTCTTCTGACGATTCCCTACGGGGGAAATAGGCCTTCTTACGGAACCAACTTCCGGGCAGGATGGGTCAGTTCCTTCACGTACCCCAGAACGCTTTCACGTACCCCAGAACCGACCGCGTTCCCCGCTGCTGACCGGAGTCTCCCCATGGCGCTGCACTGTCCCCACTGCGGGACCGCCATCCCCGACCGGGCCCGCTTCTGTATGAGCTGCGGGAGGGAACGGGAGGACGCGGCCCCGGCAGCGTCCACACCACCGCTCCCCGGTCACGCACCGCTGCCCGGCCGCACGCCGCCGCCACCGTCCATGGCTCCGCCCGCTCCTCCCGGCTGGGGCCCCACCGCCCCCGTAACCCCGCCGCCTGCCCAACAGCCTTCCGCCGCAGGCCAGTTCGTTTCCCGAGTGCTGCGCGGCGGCTGGGCAGGAGGGCTCAGGGCGGCCGCCTGGCCGCTCGGGCTGCTGCTGGTGGCGTCGTTCGCGCTGGCCGTCCCGACGTACGGGCAGGACGGGGGCGGCGGCGACCTCGGCCCCACCAAGGAGATCGTCGGCTTCGGCGACCGGTGGCGGGTCGCGCTGGCTCTGCTGTTCCAGGGCTTCGGCGCCGGACTCGAACTGCACGCACAGGCAAGCGAGTTCGACTCGGGCTCGTCCTCCGGTACCGACAGCGGCAGCTTCGGCGACCGCTTCGGCACCGGCTCCCCGGGGTCGGTCGGCGACGCCGACGGCATGGCGCTCTCCTTCGTCCCGCTCACCGTCACCGTCCTGTGGATCGCCGCCCTGCTGCTCGGCGCCTGGCTGCTGCGGCGCACCCTCGCCGCGTCGCGACAGCCCATGCCGTACGGCGGTGGAGCCGGTCAGCTCCCCTCCCGTACCGCAGGACTTGAGGCAGCCGTACGGGTCACCCTGCTGGTCGTCGCCGGGGTGCTGCTGCTCGGCCTGTTCGCGCAACCCGCGCTCCAGGAGGTCGAGTTCTCGGTCTCGGTGGTGCTCGGCGCGCTGGGCGCGGGCGTGCTCGCACTGGCCGTCACCAGCGGCGTGCTGCTGCGCGACGACCTTGCCCAGTGGGCGGGGCGGCGGCCGGGGACGGCGCTGGCGGTACGGGCCCTGGGCACGGCGGTACGGGCCATGGCCGCAGCCGTGGCGCTGAGTGCGGTGGTCGGATTCGTGGTCCTGCTCGTCAACGCCCGGTCGGCCGACGGCGGTGACCTGCTGGCCACCCTGCTCCTGCTGCCCAACATCGGGCTGCTGACGCTCGGCATCAGCTGGGGCGTCCCGGTCGACTACGACATCCAGGGCCGCTTCAGCCTCTTCAGCGAAGGTGCCGAGCGCGGCAGCGTCGGCCTGCCCGAACTCGGCGAGGGATCGGGTGCCGGGGCCGTGGTCGGCGCACTCGCACTGGGGTTGGTGTGCGCACTGCTGCTCACGATGCAGCTGAGGCGCCGGATGCCGGGGCAGCGCGGCGGACAATTCCTGGCGGCCGGCCTCTTCCTGGGGCTCTTCCTGATCCTTCAGGCCATCGTGGGGGTCTCCTTCGCGGCCTCGGGCTCCTTCGGTGAACTCGGCACGCTGCGCGGCACGGCCGAGGTGGGCCCGAGCATCCCGTACGCGCTGCTGTTCGGGCTGGCATGGGTGGCGGGGGCGCTGGTGGTGGCTGCTGCCGGTAGGGGCGGCGGCTCAACCGGCTTCCCGGCGGGAGCCGGCGGCCAGGGGGGCATCCCGGCCCAGCCGGGGTGGCCCGCTCAGGGTCCCGCCCAGAGTCCCGCCCAGGCTCCCGGTCATGGCCTCCCGCCCCACGGCGGCACCCCCACCCGCCGGAATCCGGCCGTCCTCTGGGGCGGGGTGATCGCCGCCGCGTTCCTTGTCGGCGGTGGCGTCACCGCCGGTGTCCTCCTGCTCAGGGACGGCGGTACGGACGGCAAGCCGCCGGCCGCAGCGGCCTCCGGCGCCCGGGCGGAAACCGATGCGACGAGCCCGAGCCCGACTCCGAGCCCGACTCCGAGCCCGACTCCGAGCCCGACTCCGAGCCCGACTCCGCCCCCGGCGGGCGCCGCACCGCCCGCCGGATTCAAGAGGGCCGACGACCCCAGGGGATTCAGCTTCGTGATCCCCGAACTGTGGAGCCGGGAGAAGGAGCAACAGGGGCAGATCACCTACGCGGGCAGCACCGGCATGGACCACCTGCTCGTCGGCGTCGTACCGAGCCCCCCGTACGCGTCCTCGTACGACAACTTCCTCACCCTGGAGCAGAACACCAGGGCCAAGCGGCCGGGCTATCAGCGCATCCGCCTTGAGCGGAACACCTTCCAGGGCCGCCCCGGCGCCCTCTGGGAGTACAGCTACGTCGAGGCGGAGACCAACCGCATCGTGCACGCCATCGACCAGGGGCACTTCGCGCCCGACGGCACCGACTACTCGATCTTCGTGACGTCCTATCAGGACGCGTGGTCGTACAGCCGGAGGATCTTCGACAACGCGACGACTGCCTGGCAGCTCAGGAGCTAGCCACCGGTCGGCCGGCGCAGCACCCGGCACACTCGACCGCCGGCCACGGCAAGGGGCAGGGAGCGGGCCACCGCACATGGGCCCGTCCCCGCACCGTCCGCGAACAGCGGCTCACCGCGTCACCGCGTCACAGCGTCAGCCGGAAGCAGTAGCCCTTGCGCTCCGGCTCCGATGCCGAGCCCGGCACCACGAAGACCTCGGTGCGCCGCATCCCGAGCCGTTCGGTGACCGCGACGGACCGCACATTGCGGGTGTCCACCATCGCCGCCACCTCCCGTACGCCCGCCGCCCGTACCCGCTCGACGGTGGCCCGTGCGGCGGCGGTGGCGTAGCCCCGGCCCCAGTGGGCGCGGCCCAGCCGCCAGCCGATCTCGATCTCGCCGACCGGGCCGTAGTGCTGGTGCGGCCACGGCTGGGCGCCGGTGAAGCCGATCACCGCGTCGTCCTCGTCGAGCAGCGTCCAGAGACAGAAGCCCAGTTCGGCGTCGTGCTTGCGCTGTCTGGCGGTCAGTTCCTCGTAGACCGAGACACCGGCGGGCCTGCCGCCGTGGAATTCCATGACCTCGCGGTCCTTGAACACGTCGTACCAGGCATACGCGTCCTCCTCGATCGGCACTCGCAGCCGCACCACCGGCGGCAAGGGAGACACCGCCGCAGACGGCGCGGGGGACAAGGGGGGCGTGAGGGTCATGAGGGCAGCCCTTCGGGTGATGGAGGAGTACGCCCCCATAGACTGCCCTTCGACCTGTGCCGTCAAGGCACTTAATCGACTCCGAGTTCTACGGGAGAGATCGCCGTGACCGAGCAGCCCGTGACCGCGCCCCCCTCCGAGCACAGCGCAGATGTGATCGTCGTCGGGGCCGGACCTGCCGGTTCCGCCACCGCGTACTACCTGGCGAAGGCCGGGCTCGACGTCCTCCTGCTGGAAAAGACCGCCTTCCCGCGCGAGAAGGTCTGCGGCGACGGCCTCACCCCCCGCGCCACCAAGCAGCTGGTGTCGATGGGGATCGACATCTCGGAGGAAGCGGGCTGGCTGCGCAACAAGGGCCTGCGCATCATCGGCGGCGGCCAGCGCCTTCAGCTGGACTGGCCGGAGCTGGCCTCGTTCCCCGACTACGGACTCGTCCGCAAGCGTGACGACTTCGACGAGCAGCTGGCCCGGCAGGCGCAGAAGGCGGGCGCCCGGCTGTACGAGCGGTGCAATGTCGGCGCGCCGGTCCTGGACGCCCGTACCGGACGTATCACCGGGGTCGAGGCCAAGCTCGGCGAGGAGAAGCTCCCCGTCACCTTCCACGCGCCTCTGGTGGTCGCGGCCGACGGCAACTCCACCCGGCTCTCCCTGGCGATGGGCCTGCACCGCCGTGACGACCGCCCGATGGGTGTCGCAGTCCGGACGTACTTCACCTCGCCCCGCCACGACGACGACTACCTGGAGTCCTGGCTGGAGCTGTGGGACCGGCGCGGCCCGCAGGACCGGCTGCTGCCCGGCTACGGCTGGATCTTCGGCATGGGCGACGGTACGTCCAACGTCGGCCTCGGCATCCTCAACTCCTCCAAGGCGTTCAAGGAGCTGGACTGGCGCGAGGTGCTCAAGGCGTGGTGCGCGTCGATGCCGGCGGAGTGGGGCTACACGCCCGAGAACATGACGATGCCGATCCGGGGGGCCGCCCTCCCGATGGCCTTCAACCGCCAGCCGCACTACACCAAGGGCCTGTTGCTGGTCGGCGACGCGGGTGGCATGGTCAACCCGTTCAACGGTGAGGGCATCGCGTACGCCATGGAGTCGGGGCAGATCGCCTCGGAGGTCATCGTGCAGGCCCACGCCCGGGCCACCCCCGCCCAGCGGGAGATGGCGCTGGCCCGCTACCCGCAGGTCCTGAAGGACACGTACGGGGGCTACTACACGATGGGCCGCGCGTTCGTGAAGCTCATCGGCAACCCGAAGATCATGAAGCTGGCGGCCGAACGCGGCCTCACCCACCCGGTCCTGATGCGCTTCACCTTGAAGATGCTGGCCAACCTCACCGACCCCACGGGCGGCGACGCGATGGACCGCATCATCAACGGCCTCGCCAAGGTAGCCCCCAACTCCTGACATCTCCTCCGCATTACCCCGCCCGCTTGGGCGGCGGCACGCCCGCGTTACCTCAGCCCGCTTGGGCGGCGGGGCCGCCCCCCGGGGGCGGAACGGGCGGGCAAGGGGGCGGCCCCCGACGGAGTCGCACCCCACCCGCCCCGCCCCACCCTGCTGAAATACTCCGCCCATGAACACGGCGACCACCACCCCTCCCTCCGGCACCGACTGGCGCCTGACCCCCGCCACCCCCACCGACATCGACCGCATCGCCGAACTCCGCGCCCAAGTCATGCGCCCCGACCTGGAACGCCTCGGTGTCTACGACCCGATACGCGTCCGCCAGCGCTTCCGCGACAGCTACACCCCCGAGCACACCCAGCTCATCGAAGTAGCCGGAACCTTCGCAGGATGCGTGGTCCTGCGCCCGGAAGCCGACACCTGCCGATGGCTGGAAAGCTTCTACGTCGACCCCGCCCACCAGGGCCGCGGCCTGGGCACCGCCGTACTGAACGCACTGCTCGCCCACAGCGACCGGGAGAACTTCCCGGTACGCCTCCAAGTCCTCCAGGGCAGCCCCGCCCGCCGCCTCTACGAGCGGCACGGCTTCGTCCTGGAACACGAGGACCCGGTCGACGCCTTCCTCATCCGCCTGCCGCGCGCCTGATCGCACCCACTACCGCGCCGCGTCGATCAGTTGACGCAACGCGCCATAAAACACCTCATGGTCCGCCAGCACCGGCAGGATCTCCTCCACATGACCCGTCAGCGCCGGAAAGGACTCCGGAGCCAGCGCGGCGAGCGCGGTCCGGGTGCGGGTCGCGTTCTCCTGCGGTGAGCGGTGGTCCACGAACGTCGCGCACCCCAGCGTGAGCAGATACATCCGGCGGTACGCCGCCATGGCCTGCGCCGCCGTCATCCCGTGCGCCATGTGCGCGGCGACCTCGGGCTCCGTCAGCCGGGCCAGCAACTGCGGCCCCAGCCACGGCCGCGCCCCGCGCAGCGCGGCCAGCCCGGGATGCGCCACCAGCAGTTCGTACAGCGCCCGGAACCGGATCCCGGTCGCCTCCGCCGCGTCCGTGCCCGGCGGAACCTCCGGAATGCCGGCCGCCAGGTGGTCCGTACACAGGTCGAGCAGTCCGGCGAGGTCGGTGCACCGCCGCTGCACGGTCGCGTGCGAGATGCCCAGCCGGTCGGCGAGGCTGCGGAAGCTCAGTGCCTGCGGGCCGTCGCGGTCGATGATCGACAGGGCGGTCTCCGCGATGAGTTCGGGGGTCGCGCGGTCCAGGGAAGGTGATTGCCTCGGCATGGGATACACCGTACGGTACGCCGTATCAAATGTTTGCGTCCTCGCCCTGGAGTCCCCGTGCCGCAGCTCAGCGCCCCGTACCTCACCCCCGGTGACATCAAGGCCGCCGCCGACCGCATCGCCGGACACATCCGGCCCGTGACGGTGGCCCCTGGCGACTCCGGCAGCTTCCTCGCCCTGGAGTTCATGCAGCACACCGGCAGCTTCAAGGCCCGGGGCGCGATGAACTTCCTGCTCGCCCACCGCGAGTCCGGCACCCTCCCTGACACCGGACTGACCATCGCCTCGGGCGGCAACGCGGGGCTGGCCTGCGCCTGGGCGGCACGGGAGCACGGGGTGCGGGCGACGGTGTTCCTGCCCGAGACCGCACCGCCGGTCAAGGTCGCGCGGCTGCGTACGTACGGCGCGGAGGTACGCCTCGTGGGCACCAGGTACGACGAGGCGCGGGCCGCCTGCTCCGAGTTCGCGGCGTCCTCGGGGGCGCTGGCCTCGCACGCGTACGACCACCCGCTGATCGCGGCGGGCGCGGGAACCCTCACCGAGGAGATCCTGAGCCGGGTTCCCGGCGGGCTGGACACGCTGGTGGTCTCGGTGGGCGGCGGCGGGCTCTTCGCCGGTGTCGCAACCGCCGCCCTGGAGCGCGGGGTCGAGGTGGTCGCGGTGGAGCCGGAGAACTGCCGCGCACTCCACGCGGCCCTGGAGGCGGGCCGCGTCGTGGACACCCCGGTGGACTCGATCGCGGCCGACTCGCTGGGAGCGCCCCGCGTCTCCGGGACGGCGCTCGCGGTGGCCATGCGCGACGGGGTGCGCTCCGTCCTCGTACCGGACGAAGCGGTCATCGCCGCCCGCCTTCGCCTCTGGGACGAGCGCCGCCTCGCCGTCGAGCACGCGGCGGCGACGGCGTACGCCTACCAACCGGCGCCGGGGGAGCGGGTCGCGGTCGTGCTGTGCGGGGCGAACACCGGGCTCGGGGATCTCAACCGGTAGGCCGCAGCCGGTAAGCGGGCCTGCTTGCCCGACCGACTTACGGACCCGGGCCCGCTTGGCTAGGTTCGGGCCATGACGCAGACAGAGTGGGAAGTACTGGACTCGGCACACCGGGCGATGCGGGAAGCGGTGGCTCAAGTGGGGCCGGGTGACTGGGGGCTGGCCACTCCCTGCGAGCAGTGGAACGTGGCTCAGGTGCTCCAGCACGCGGCGGGCGACCAGCTCGCGTACGCGGCGAAGCTGACCGGGGGCGACGGGCCGGCGTACGACCCGTTCGACCCCAAGGGCACCTTCGACGAGGGCGTCACGCCCACCGCGCTCCTCGAAGCGGCGCTGACCCGCACCACCGCCGCCTTCGCGGAGGTCGCGCCGGACGCCGTGGACGTCCCCGTACCGCTGCCGCCCTTCGCCCTGCCCGCCGCGCAGGCGGTGGGGGCGGCCGCACTCGACGCGGCCGTCCACGCCTGGGACATCGCGGTGGCCACCGGCGGCCGGTCCCCGCTCACCGGGGAACTGGCCCGCGCCCTGCACCCGGTGGCACTCGCCCTGGCCGAACCCCTGCGGGGCTTCGCCTTCGCGGACGCGCTCGCGCCGCCGGCGGACGGCGACGAGGCGGCAGCCCTGCTCCACTACCTGGGGAGGCGTGCGGACTGGGCTCCGACGGGGTGATCCCACCCCGGCCACCGGAAGCCCGATGAGTGGATTGCGCCCCAAATCCGCCCAGGACGTGCGGAATCACCCGTGGGGACGGCAACGGCCGAGGGCCGTCGCCCCCGGTCTTCCGGGAGCGACGGCCCTCGGCCGTACGAACTGAAGGGTGGAAGCGGGGACTCAGAGAACCCGCACCGCGCCGGTCGGCGGGTCGTAGGACAGCGGACGCTCGACGACGCCCGTGCTGGAGTTCTGCGCGCCGACGAAGTTGCCGCCGCCCACGTAGACGCCCACGTGATAGGCGCTGCCCGCGCTGCCCCAGTAGAGGATGTCGCCGGGCTGGAGGTTGTCGAGGCCGACCTGCGTGCCCGCGGTCGACTGACCCTGCGAGACGCGCGGCAGGTCCACACCGATGGAGCCGAACGCGGCCTGCATGAGACCGGAGCAGTCCCACGCGTTGGGGCCGGTGCTGCCCATCACGTACGCGTCGCCGACCTGGGCGCGGGCGAACGCGATGACGGCGGCGGCGCTGCCGCTCGCGTTGGAGGAGGAGGCGGTGGAGGAGGAGCCGGACGAGCCGGAGCCCTCCGAGGAGCCGGTGGAGGCGAGCGTGGTGCGGGCGGAGGAACGCGAGGCGCGTTCCTGCTCGGCCTGCTCCGCGGCCTTCTCACGGGCCTCGTCGGCCTTCTTCTTGGCCTCGGCCTTGCGGTCCGCCTCGGCCTTGGCCGTCTTGGCGTCCTTCGCGGCGTCCGCGGCGGCCGCCTCCTGGCGGGCCTGGCGGTCGTACTCGAAGGCGATCTGCTGGGTGGCCTCGGCGCTGGCCGTGGGGGCGGTGGTCGTCGCCGCGGTGGGGGCCGCGGTGAGCGTCGGCATCTCGACGGTCTCGTGAACCGGGTCGGCCATGGCCGGAGACGCCGCACCAGCCACCGCGATGGTGCTGAGGACGCCACCGGCAACTCCGGCTCGGAGCGCCAGCTTCGAGGCGCTGCGGCGGGGCTTCCGGTGGCTGGGTATGTGAGCGGTGTGGGACATGAGAACTACCGCTATCAGAGGTAACGAGTCGGCATCAAGAAACGTGGTCTGCGCCACAGTTGCCAACCAGCGGCCCGAATTGGGCGTCCGCGCACCCTTATTGACGCCGTAAAGGGCAAATCGGGCACACGCAGGCAACCCTGTGATCACGGGTTTTCCGCGATACGTCCGAATTGCCCCGACGCCTACCATCCGTTCACACGCATGGCCAAGCCCGTCTTTCTGACGGATCATCGACAGTGACGCAGGTCACAATCCCTGCCCGTGGTTTACGTCGTTGTCCCCGGAGTCCGCTTTCGGTCTCCGCGGCTCGTGAACGCGTGCACGTGTCCACTCGCCTCCCGGCCCCCCTCTCGCGCGGGTGAGCGCACGCGAATTCAGCTGAGCGGGAGAGGGGTGGGGTGTGCGCGACGGGACGAAAGGGTCGCTCCGCGCGCCTATCACGCGAGTCGCGTCCAGCTCCAATTTGCTTGTAGCAGCCACCTCTTGATAGAGCGCCACCCCTCTCACCAGCGCCAACGCGCCTGAATGTCACGTCTGGTGATCACTCGCGCGCTTCACGTACCTAGATCACCGTGCATCCGGCTTCATGATCCTTCGTCAGGTGGCAGAGATCACAAAGGCGTTGTCGTACCCCGTGTCGCAGATCACAGAGGGACAGGCATAGGATGCGGGGCAGTCAGGCTTGTGAACTGCCTCACATATCCGCGATCTTCATACCGTCCTCGCGGTCAAGGGCGAATGGGAGACGGGGAGAGGCGCACCGGCCCCCCCGCTCCGGGGCAAGCACGAGCCCGGCGCGGTCCAACGGTCAAGGACGACTGGAAGGAGCGAGGAGGGTGAATGCTTACGCGCCCATCCTTGTGCTCGGCGCCCTCGGGGCAGGGTTTGCGATCTTCTCCGTGGTCATGGCCACGCTTATCGGACCCAAGCGCTACAACCGGGCAAAGCAGGAAGCGTACGAGTGCGGCATCGAGCCCACCCCCACGCCGGCCGGCGGCGGACGCTTTCCCATCAAGTACTACCTGACGGCGATGCTGTTCATCGTCTTCGACATCGAGATCGTCTTCCTCTACCCCTGGGCGGTCTCCTTCGACGCCCTGGGGATTTTCGGGCTCGTCGAGATGCTCCTCTTCGTGCTCACCGTTTTTGTCGCGTACGCGTATGTATGGCGTCGCGGCGGCCTGGAATGGGACTGAGGGGCTGAGGGAACACCCATGGGACTCGAAGAGAAACTGCCGAGCGGCTTTCTGCTGACGACGGTCGAACAGGCCGCGGGCTGGGTGCGGAAGTCCTCCGTCTTCCCCGCGACGTTCGGCCTCGCCTGCTGCGCCATCGAGATGATGACGACGGGAGCGGGCCGGTACGACCTGGCCCGCTTCGGCATGGAGGTCTTCCGCGGTTCGCCGCGGCAGGCGGACCTGATGATCGTGGCGGGCCGGGTCAGCCAGAAGATGGCGCCGGTGCTGCGACAGGTCTACGACCAGATGCCGAACCCCAAGTGGGTCATTTCCATGGGGGTCTGCGCCTCCTCGGGCGGCATGTTCAACAACTACGCGATCGTCCAGGGCGTCGACCACATCGTGCCCGTCGACATCTATCTGCCGGGCTGCCCGCCGCGCCCCGAGATGCTGATCGACGCGATCCTCAAGCTCCACCAGAAGATCCAGGGCTCCAAGCTCGGCGTGAACGCGGAGGAAGCGGCCCGCGAGGCGGAGGAAGCGGCCCTCAAGGCGCTCCCCACCATCGAGATGAAGGGCCTGCTCCGGTGAGCGAGAAGCCAGTGAACGGAACCGGCTCGGGCGAGGGCGCCACCGGCGTCCCCGCCCAGCGCGACGAGAACGGCGAGGTGCTGCGCGTCCGCAAGGGCATGTTCGGCGCCAACAACGGTGGCGATACGACGGGTTACGGAGGGCTCGTCCGCACCGTCACCTTCCCCGGCGCCACCTCGCGGCCGTACGGCGGATGGTTCGACGAGGTCGCCGACGAACTCGAAGGAGCTCTGGAGGAGCAGGACCTGCTCCCCTCGAACGCCATCGAGGAGACGGTCGTCGACCGCGGCGAACTCACCTTCCACGTCGCCCGCGAGCACCTGCTGACGGTCGCCCGCACCCTGCGCGACGACCCGGCCCTGCGCTTCGAGCTGTGCACCGGTGTCAGCGGTGTGCACTTCCTGGAGGACAAGGGACGCGAGCTGCACGCGGTCTACCACCTGCGCTCGCTCACCCACGGCCGGCTGATCCGGCTGGAAGTCAGTGCCCCCGACGCCGATCCGCACGTCCCGTCGCTGGTCTCCGTCTATCCGACCAACGACTGGCACGAGCGCGAGACGTACGACTTCTTCGGCCTGATCTTCGACGGCCACCCCGCCCTGACCCGGATCATGATGCCGGACGACTGGCAGGGCTTCCCGCAGCGCAAGGACTACCCCCTCGGCGGCATCGCCGTCGAGTACAAGGGCGCCCAGATCCCGGCTCCGGACCAGCGGAGGTCGTACTCGTGACCACTCCCCCCTCCTCTCCTTCTTCCGCATCGGCACGGGAGACAACCGAAGGCACCGTCTACACGGTCACCGGCGGCGACTGGGACGAGGTCGTCCAGTCAGCGGCCAAGTCCGACGACGAACGCATCATCGTCAACATGGGCCCCCAGCACCCGTCCACGCACGGTGTGCTCCGCCTGATCCTGGAGATCGACGGCGAGACCGTCACCGAGGCCCGCTGCGGCATCGGCTACCTCCACACCGGCATCGAGAAGAACCTCGAATTCCGGAACTGGACGCAGGGCACCACCTTCGTCACGCGCATGGATTATCTGACGCCGTTCTTCAACGAGACGGCGTACTGCCTCGGCGTCGAGAAGCTGCTCGGCATCACCGACCAGATCCCCGACCGCGCCAGCGTCATCCGCGTCCTGCTGATGGAGCTCAACCGGCTCTCCTCGCACCTGGTGTGCATCGCCACCGGCGGCATGGAACTCGGCGCGACCACGATCATGATCTACG
This sequence comes from Streptomyces sp. NPDC051561, assembly GCF_044454195.1. NCBI lineage: Bacteria > Bacillati > Actinomycetota > Actinomycetes > Kitasatosporales > Streptomycetaceae > Streptomyces > Streptomyces sp. NPDC051561. Next base: position 98,326 of record NZ_JBITDM010000023.1, read on the forward strand.
GCTTCCGGGACCGTGAACTCATCCTGGACGTCTTCGAGCTGATCACCGGCCTGCGGATGAACCACGCGTACATCCGCCCCGGCGGCCTCGCCCAGGACCTCCCGCCGGGCGCCCTGGACAAGCTCGCCGAGCTCCTGAAGACCATGCGCAAGAACCTGCCGGAGTACGACAAGCTCGCCACCGGCAACCCCATCTTCAAGGCCCGCATGCAGGACGTCGGCCACCTCGACCTCACCGGCTGCATGGCGCTGGGTGCGACCGGTCCGGTGCTCCGCTCGGCGGGCCTGCCGCACGACCTGCGCAAGACCGACCCCTACTGCGGCTACGAGACCTACGACTTCGAGGTCCCCACCGCCGACACCTGCGACTCCTACGGCCGCTTCCTCATCCGGCTCGAAGAGATGCGCCAGTCCCTGGACATCGTCGAGCAGTGCCTGGCCCGCCTCAAGGAGCCGGGACCGGTCATGGTGGCCGACAAGAAGATCGCCTGGCCCGCCCAGCTCGCCATCGGCGCGGACGGCCTCGGCAACTCCCTCGACCACATCCGCAAGATCATGGGCACCTCCATGGAGGCCCTGATCCACCACTTCAAGCTGGTCACCGAGGGCTTCCGGGTCCCGGCCGGCCAGGCGTACGCGGCAGTGGAGTCCCCCAAGGGCGAACTCGGCGTACACGTCGTCTCCGACGGCGGCACCCGTCCCTACCGGGTCCACTTCCGCGACCCGTCCTTCACCAACCTCCAGGCCATGGCAGCGATGTGCGAGGGCGGCCAGGTCGCCGACGTCATCGTCGCCGTCGCCTCCATCGACCCCGTGATGGGAGGCGTCGACCGATGACCGATGTGTCACTGGGCATGCCCCAACTGCCTGCCCCCGCCTACCCGGACGAGGTCCGGGCCCGCCTCGAAGCGGATGCGAGGGAGGTCATCGCCCGCTACCCCGACAGCCGCTCCGCGCTGCTGCCGCTGCTGCACCTGGTGCAGTCCGAGGAGGGGTACGTCTCCCGCACCGGGATGCGCTTCTGCGCCGAGGTCCTCGACCTCACCACCGCCGAGGTCACCGCGGTGGCGACCTTCTACACCATGTACCGGCGCAAGGCCTCCGGCGACTACCAGGTCGGCGTCTGCACCAACACGCTCTGCGCGGTGATGGGCGGCGACGCCATCTTCGACGAGCTGAAGACCTACCTCGGGGTCGGCAACAACGAGACCACCGCCGACGGCAAGGTCACCCTCGAACACATCGAGTGCAACGCCGCCTGCGACTACGCCCCCGTGGTGATGGTCAACTGGGAGTTCTTCGACGACCAGACGCCCGAGTCGGCCAAGCAGCTGGTGGACGACCTGCGCGCGGGCCGCCCCGTCGAGCCCACCCGCGGCGCCCCGCTGTGCACCTACAAGGAGACCGCCCGCATCCTGGCCGGCTTCCCCGACGAGCGCCCCGGCGCGGTCGAGGCCTCCGGCGGCGCCGGGCACGCCTCACTGCTCGGCCTCCGGCTGGCCAAGGGCGAGACGCTGGGTGCCCCCCGCGTCGTATCGCCGCGCGGTGAAGCCGGGAGCGGCGAGGCCAAGGACGCCCCGCAGCCCGGCTCCCAGCACCTCAGCTCGCACGACGCACCGCAGCAGACCTCGGCGTCCGACCCCGCTGCCGCACCCGAGCAGCACCCGGCCGGGCCTTCTTCCGAGGAGGGGGAGTGATGACCGTGACCACCGAGATCGACGGCAACGGCAGCAACGGGGACAGCCCCGAGAAGCTGCTCTCGCCGGTCCTGTCCGCCTTCTGGGACGACCCCCGGTCGTGGACCCTGGAGACCTACCGCAGGCACGAGGGCTACGAGGGTCTGCGCAAGGCCCTCGCGATGACCCCCGACGACCTGATCGCCTATGTGAAGGACTCCGGTCTCCGCGGGCGGGGCGGGGCCGGATTCCCCACCGGAATGAAGTGGCAGTTCATTCCGCAGGGCGACGGAAAGCCGCACTATCTAGTTGTCAACGCCGACGAATCGGAACCGGGAACCTGCAAGGACATCCCGCTCCTCTTCGCGAACCCGCACAGCCTCATCGAGGGCATTGTGATCGCGTGCTACGCGATCCGGTCGAGTCACGCGTTCATCTATCTGCGTGGTGAAACCGTCCCCGTGCTGCGCAGGCTGCACGAGGCGGTGCGGGAGGCGTACGCCGCCGGTTACCTCGGCAAGGACGTCCTCGGCAGCGGACTCGATCTCGAACTCACCGTGCACGCGGGGGCGGGTGCGTACATCTGCGGAGAAGAGACCGCACTGCTCGACTCGCTCGAAGGCCGTCGCGGCCAGCCCCGGCTGCGTCCTCCCTTCCCCGCGGTCGCCGGGCTCTATGCCTGTCCCACTGTTGTCAACAACGTCGAGTCGATCGCATCGGTTCCCGCGATTCTCAACCGGGGCAAAGACTGGTTCCGTTCCATGGGCAGCGAGAAGTCCCCGGGCTTCACGCTGTACTCACTGAGCGGACATGTCGCCAACCCCGGTCAGTTCGAAGCCCCGTTGGGAATCACGCTGCGCCAGCTGCTCGACATGAGCGGCGGAATGCGACCGGGACACCGGCTCAAGTTCTGGACGCCGGGCGGCTCCTCGACCCCGATGTTCACCGATGAGCACCTCGACGTACCCCTCGACTACGAGGGCGTCGGAGCGGCCGGTTCCATGCTCGGCACCAAGGCGCTCCAGTGCTTCGACGAGACCACCTGTGTGGTCCGCGCGGTGACCCGCTGGACCGAGTTCTACGCCCACGAGTCCTGCGGCAAGTGCACCCCGTGTCGCGAAGGGACGTACTGGCTGGTCCAGTTGCTGCGCGACATCGAGGCCGGCAAGGGCCAGATGTCCGACCTCGAAAAGCTCAACGACATCGCCGACAACATCAACGGCAAGTCCTTCTGCGCGCTCGGGGACGGGGCGGCCTCGCCGATCTTCTCCTCGCTCAAGTACTTCCGCGAGGAGTACGAGCGGCACATCACCGGCAAGGGCTGCCCCTTCGACCCCGCCAAGTCGACCGTCTGGGCCGACCGGCACTCCGACACCACGGAGGTGAACGCATGACCATCACGACCCACAGCGCGTCCTCCTCAGGCGGCGAGGCGGCGGTCCCGCCCGAGGACCTCGTGTCCCTCACCATCGACGGCATCGACATCAGCGTCCCCAAGGGAACCCTGGTGATCCGCGCCGCCGAACTCCTCGGCATCGAGATCCCCCGCTTCTGCGACCACCCCCTCCTCGACCCGGCCGGCGCCTGCCGCCAGTGCATCGTCGAGGTGGAGGGCCAGCGCAAGCCGATGGCGTCCTGCACCATCACCTGCACCGACGGCATGGTCGTGAAGTCCCAGCTCACCTCGCCGGTCGCCGACAAGGCGCAGCGCGGAGTGATGGAACTCCTCCTCATCAACCACCCGTTGGACTGCCCGGTCTGCGACAAGGGCGGCGAGTGCCCCCTGCAGAACCAGGCGATGTCGCACGGCGACGCCGACTCCCGTTTCGACGGGAAGAAGCGGACGTACGAGAAGCCCGTCCCGATCTCCACCCAGGTGCTGCTGGACCGTGAGCGCTGTGTGCTGTGTGCGCGCTGCACCCGGTTCTCCAACCAGGTGGCGGGCGACCCGATGATCGAGCTGATCGAACGCGGCGCGCTCCAGCAGGTCGGCACCGGCGAGGGTGACCCCTTCGAGTCGTACTTCTCCGGCAACACCATCCAGATCTGCCCGGTCGGCGCGCTGACCTCGGCGGCGTACCGCTTCCGGTCGCGCCCCTTCGACCTGGTGTCCTCTCCCTCCGTCTGTGAGCACTGCGCGGGCGGTTGCGCGACGCGCACCGACCACCGGCGCGGCAAGGTCATGCGGCGGATGGCGGCCGAGGACCCGGAGGTCAACGAGGAGTGGCTGTGCGACAAGGGGAGGTTCGGCTTCCGGTACGCCCAGCGTCCCGACCGGCTGAAGACTCCGCTGGTACGCAACAAGGAGAGCGGCGAACTGGAGCCGGCCAGCTGGCCCGAGGCCCTGGCGGTCGCCGCCGCGGGACTGGCGGCGGCGCGCGGCCGGGCCGGTGTACTCACCGGTGGCCGGCTGACGGTCGAAGACGCTTACGCCTACAGCAAGTTCGCCCGTACCGCCCTCGACACCAATGACATCGACTTCCGCGCGCGCGTGCACAGCAGCGAGGAGGCCGACTTCCTGGCCGCCCACGTCGCCGGACGCGGGCGCGACCTCGATGGTGCGGGGATCACGTACACCACGCTGGAGAAGGCCCCGGCGGTACTGCTCGCCGGGTTCGAGTCCGAGGAGGAGGCGCCCGGCGTCTTCCTGCGGCTGCGCAAGGCCCACCGCAAGCACGGTCAGCGCACCTTCGCCCTCGCCTCGCATGCGACCCGGGGCCTGGAGAAGGCGGGCGGCACCCTGCTCCCCGCCGCGCCCGGCACCGAGACGGAGTGGCTGGACGCGCTGGCCGGGCACGCGGGACTGGAGGCGGACGGCGTCACGGCCGCCGAAGCGCTGCGCGAGCCGGGTGCGGTGATCGTCGTCGGCGAGCGACTGGCCGGTGTGCCGGGCGCGTTGACCGCCGCGGTACGAGCGGCATCGGCGACCGGCGCCGAACTGGTGTGGATCCCGCGCCGGGCCGGAGAGCGCGGCGCCGTCGAGGCCGGAGCGATCCCGTCGCTGCTGCCCGGTGGCCGTCCCGCGACCGACCCGCGTGCGCGCGAGGAGGTCGCCGACGTCTGGCGGGTGGCCGAACTGCCGCACCGCCACGGGCGCGACACCGGTCAGATCATTGAGGCGGCCGCCACCGGTGAGCTGCTGGCGCTGGTCGTCGCCGGGGTCGAGCCCGGGGACCTGCCGGACCCGGCCAGGGCGCGGGTGGCGCTGGACGAGGTGCGCTTCCTGGTCTCGCTGGAGCTGCGGCCGAGCGAGGTGACCGACCACGCGGACGTAGTGCTTCCGGTTGCTGCGGTGGCCGAGAAGCCGGGCACTTTCCTCAACTGGGAGGGCCGGGCGCGGATGTTCGAGGCCGCGCTGAAGCCGGAGCAGATGACCCGGACGCTCGCACCGAGCGACGCCCGCGTCCTGCACATGCTGGCCGACGAGATGGATGTGGCGTTCTCGCTGCCGGACCTCAAGTCCGTACGACGTGAGATGGACCGGCTCGGCGGCTGGGACGGACCGCACGCCTCCGCACCGCTGGAGACGTCCCGTCCGCTTCCGCGTGCGGGTGCCGGTGAGGCCGTTCTCGCAGGTCACCGGATGCTGCTCGACCAGGGCAAGCTCCAGGACGGCGACGAGGCGCTGGCCGGTACGCGCCACGCGTCGGTGGCCCGCCTCTCCGCCGCCACCGCCGCCGAAACGGGCGTCAAGCACGGCGACATCCTCGAAGTGACCGGACCTTCCGGTTCCGTACAACTTCCGCTCCAGGTCACCGAGATGCCCGACCGGGTGGTCTGGCTCCCGATGAACTCGGTCGGCGGCGGAGTCCTCTCCGACACCGGGGCCCGCCCCGGACAGCTCGTCACGCTGGCCCCCGCGGTCACTTCCGCCCCGGGCGCCCCGACTTCCCCGACGGAGGTGACGGCATGACGACGTACACACTCGCCGCAGAAGACCTGTCGATGTTCGGCACGGACCCCTGGTGGCTCGTCGCGATCAAGGCCGTCTTCTGCTTCGCGTTCCTGATGGTCACCGTGCTCTTCTCCATCGTGTGGGAGCGCAAGGTCGTCGCCTGGATGCAGCTGCGCATCGGCCCCAACCGGCACGGCCCCTGGGGCATGCTCCAGTCGCTCGCCGACGGCATCAAGCTGATGCTGAAGGAAGACGTCGTCGTCAAGCGCGCCGACAAGGTCGTCTACATCCTGGCGCCGATCGTCGCGGCCATCCCGGCCTTCATGGCGATCGCGGTCATCCCGTTCGGGCCGGCCGGAAACGAAGTCTCGATCTTCGGCCAGCGCACGACGATGCAGCTCACCGACCTGCCGATCGCCATGCTGTACGTCCTGGCGTGCGCCTCCGTCGGCATCTACGGCATCGTCCTGGCGGGCTGGTCGTCGGGCTCGACGTACCCCCTGCTCGGCGGGCTGCGCTCCTGCGCGCAGATGATCTCGTACGAGATCGCGATGGGCGCCGCCTTCGCCTCGGTCTTCCTCTACTCCGGGTCGATGTCGACCTCGGCGATCGTGGAGGCGCAGGCGGACCGGTGGTTCATCATCCTGCTGCCGGTGTCCTTCATCATCTACGTCGTCACCATGGTCGGCGAGACCAACCGGGCGCCGTTCGACATGCCGGAGTCCGAGGGCGACCTGGTCGGTGGCTTCAACACCGAGTACTCGTCGATCAAGTTCGCGCTGTTCATGCTGGCCGAGTACGTCAACATGGTCACCGTCTCGGCGGTCTCGGTCACCCTCTTCCTCGGCGGCTGGCGGGCTCCGTACCCGATCAGCAGCTTCTGGGAGGGTGCGAACCACGGCTGGTGGCCGATGCTCTGGTTCATCCTCAAGGTGCAACTGCTGCTGTTCTTCTTCATCTGGCTGCGCGGCACCCTTCCTCGGGTGCGCTACGACCAGTTGATGAAGCTGGGATGGAAGGTACTCATCCCGGTTTCGGTGGTCTGGCTGATGCTGGTCGCCACCGTGCGGGCGCTGCGCAACGCGAACGTCGAGTACCAGCAGATCGTGCTGTACGTCGCCGGAGGCGTGATCGCCGTTCTCCTGCTGTCGTTCCTCTGGGACTTCTTCCGGCGCGGCAGGGACGAACAGCCCGAGGACCAGGCCGCGTTCGACCCGATGGCCGGTGGATTCCCGGTACCCCCGCTACCCGGACAGACGCTGCCGCCGGTGCCGCGCAGGCGCTCCAGGCAGGAGCGAGAGCTCGTTGTCAGTGGTGCGGGTAATACTGACAGTGGAGTTACAGAGAGTGACGGAAAGGAGGCGGACGGTGTCTGAGGCATCTTCCCGGGGCGAGGACCCCCGGGCCCCCTGGCAGAACCCCGTGGCCGGCTTCGGCGTGACCTTCAAGGCCATGTTCAAGAAGCGGCTCACCGAGCAGTACCCGGAAACGCCGAAGGTGACCGCGCCGCGCTTCCACGGCCGCCACCAGCTCAACCGGCACCCCGACGGACTGGAGAAGTGCATCGGGTGCGAACTCTGCGCCTGGGCCTGTCCGGCCGACGCGATCTACGTCGAGGGCGCGGACAACACCGAGGAGGAGCGCTACTCCCCGGGCGAGCGCTACGGCCGCGTCTACCAGATCAACTACGCCCGCTGCATCCTGTGCGGGCTGTGCATCGAGGCGTGCCCGACGCGGGCGCTCACGATGACCAACGAGTTCGAACTGGCCGACAGCAGCCGCGAGAACCTGATCTACACCAAGGACCAGCTGCTCGCCGGGCTGACCGAGGGCATGGTCGACTCCCCGCACTCGATCTTCCCGGGTACGGACGAGCAGGACTACTACCGGGGTCTGGTCACCGAGGCGGCGCCCGGCACCGAGCGGCAGGTCGCGCTCAGCAAGGGCGAGCGGGTCCAGGAGGCCGCGTCCACCTTCGGCGAGGACGAGCCGGCCTCCGCAAGGGTGGTGGGGGCATGACCAGCACCCTCGCCGCTGCTGCTTCCACCGGTGAAGCCGTGCAGTTCTGGATTCTGGGCACGGTCGCCGTCATCGGCGCGCTGTGCACGATCCTGATGAAGAAGGCCGTGCACAGTGCGCTGTGTCTCGCCGGGACCATGATCATCCTGGCGGTCTTCTACCTCGCCAACGGGGCGTACTTCCTGGGCGTCGTCCAGATCGTCGTCTACACCGGCGCGATCATGATGCTCTTCCTCTTCGTGGTCATGCTCGTCGGCGTCACGGCGGCCGACTCCCTGAAGGAGACCCTCAAGGGGCAGCGCTGGCTGGCCGCCACCTGTGGGCTGGGCTTCGGGATCCTGCTCATCGCCGGCATCCGCAACGCCCAGTTGAAGGACTTCAACGGACTCGCCCAGGCCAACGCGGCGGGCAACGTCCAGGGCCTGGCAGAGCTGATCTTCACCAAGTACGTCTTCGCCTTCGAGATCACCGGCGCCCTGCTGATCACGGCGACGGTCGGCGCGATGGTCCTCACCAACCGCGAGCGCACCGAGCGCGCCAAGAGCCAGCGCGAGCTGGCTGAGATCCGGGTACGGGAAGGCAAGCACCTGCCGCCCCTCCCCGCCCCCGGCGTCTACGCCCGGCACAACGCGGTGGACATCGCCGGTCTGCTCCCGGACGGCACCCCGTCCGAGCTGACCGTGATGCAGACGCTGCGAGAGCGCGGCCAGATCCGGGACGTGTCGACACAGGCGCTGAACGATCTGAAGGCGCTGGAGCAGCGGTCCGCGGAGCGGCTCGGCCGTGACGGCGACCGTGACGGTGACCGAGAAGAGGAGGCTGCCAAGTGAATCCGGTCAACTACCTCTATCTCGCCTCGCTGTTGTTCACCATCGGCGCGGCGGGCGTGCTGATCCGGCGCAACGCCATCGTCGTGTTCATGTGCGTCGAGCTGATGCTCAACGCCTGCAACCTGGCACTCGTCGCGTTCTCGCGGATGCACGGCAATCTCGACGGCCAGATCATCGCCTTCTTCACGATGGTCGTCGCCGCCGCCGAGGTCGTGGTCGGCCTGGCGATCATCGTGTCGCTGTTCCGGTCCCGCCACTCGGCCTCGGTCGACGACGCCAGCCTGATGAAGCTGTAAGGGGTCGGAAGAAACGTGGAGAACCTGATCGCGCTGCTTGTCGCGGCGCCACTGCTCGGAGCGGCCGTACTGCTGTGCGGCGGACGCCGGCTGGACCGGATCGGCCACTGGCTGGGCACCCTGCTCGCCGCCGGTTCGTTCGCCATCGGCGCCGTGCTCTTCATCGACATGCTGGGCAAGGGCGCGGACGACCGCGCCCTGCACCAGAAGCTGTTCAGCTGGGTCCCGGTCGCGGACTTCCAGGCGGACATCGCCTTCCAGCTCGACCAGCTGTCGATGACCTTCGTCCTGCTGATCACCGGTGTGGGCACCCTGATCCACATCTACTCGATCGGTTACATGGAGCACGACGAGCGCCGCCGGCGCTTCTTCGGCTACCTGAACCTCTTCCTCGCGGCGATGCTCCTGCTGGTCGTCGCCGACAACTACCTCCTGCTCTACTTCGGTTGGGAGGGCGTCGGCCTCGCCTCGTACCTGCTCATCGGGTTCTGGCAGCACAAGCCCAGCGCGGCGACCGCTGCCAAGAAGGCGTTCCTGGTCAACCGCGTCGGCGACATCGGCCTGTCCATCGCGATCATGCTGATGTTCACCACCTTCGGGACCTTCGCCTTCGGGCCGGTCCTCGGGGCTGCGGAAGGCGCGAGCGAGGGCAAGCTCACCGCGATCGGCCTGATGCTGCTGCTCGCCGCGTGCGGCAAGTCGGCGCAGGTACCGCTCCAGTCCTGGCTCGGCGACGCGATGGAGGGCCCGACCCCGGTCTCGGCCCTGATCCACGCGGCGACCATGGTGACGGCCGGTGTCTACCTGATCGTCCGCTCGGGAGCCATCTTCGACGCCGCCCCCGACGCCCAGTTGGTGGTCACCGTCGTCGGTGCGGTCACGCTGCTCTTCGGTGCGATCGTCGGTTGTGCCAAGGACGACATCAAGAAGGCGCTCGCCGGATCGACCATGTCGCAGATCGGCTACATGATCCTCGCGGCCGGGCTCGGCCCGATCGGCTACGCCTTCGCGATCATGCACCTGGTGACCCACGGCTTCTTCAAGGCCGGGCTGTTCCTCGGCGCCGGTTCGGTCATGCACGGCATGAACGACGAGGTCGACATGCGGAAGTACGGCGGCCTGCGCAAGTACATGCCGGTCACCTTCGTCACCTTCGGTCTCGGCTATCTGGCGCTCATCGGCTTCCCGGGCCTGTCCGGCTTCTTCTCCAAGGACAAGATCATCGAAGCTGCGTTCGCGGCGGGCGGTGTCCAGGGCTGGATCCTGGGTGCGGCCACCCTGCTGGGTGCCGGACTCACCGCGTTCTACATGACGCGCGTGATGCTGATGACCTTCTTCGGCGAGAAGCGCTGGCAGCCGGACGCGGAAGGCAATGACCCGCACCCGCACGAGTCGCCCAAGTCGATGACGATCCCCATGATCGTGCTCGCCTTCGGGTCGGTCTTCGCCGGTGGTCTCTTCAGCATCGGCGACCGGTTCGTCAACTGGCTTGAGCCGGTGACCAAGTTCGAGCACCCGCACCCGCCGATCAGCATCCCGGTCATCACCGGCGCGACGATCGTGGTGCTGCTGCTCGGCGTGGTCGCCGCCTGGTTCCAGTACGGCCGCAAGCCGGTCCCCGTGGTCGCCCCGCGCGGCTCGCTGCTCACCCGGGCCGCCCGCCGCGACCTCCTCCAGGACGACTTCAACCACGTGGTCCTGGTCCGTGGCGGTGAGCACCTCACCCGCTCGCTGGTCTACCTCGACCACAGCGTGGTCGACGGCGTGGTCAACGGCACCGCCGCCTCGGTCGGCGGGCTCTCGGGCCGGCTGCGCAAGCTCCAGAACGGCTACGCCCGCTCGTACGCGGTCTCGATGTTCGGCGGTACGGCGATCCTCATCGCCGCGACCCTGCTGATGAGGGCGGTCTGATCACGATGTCCTTTCCCCTGCTCACCGCGGTGGCGGTCCTCCCGGCGGCCGGTGCCATCCTCACCGCCGCCGTCCCGGCCGCCCGTCGCACGCTCGCCAAGTGGCTGGCGCTGGCGATCTCGCTCGGCACGCTGGTGCTGGCCGCGATCGTCGTCGTACGGTTCGAACCGGGTGGCGACCGCTACCAGTTGACCGAGTCGCACGCCTGGATCAAGGACTTCGGGGTCCGCTACGAACTCGGTGTGGACGGCATCGGGGTGGCGCTGGTCGCACTGACCGCGCTGCTCATCCCGTTCGTGATCATCGCCGGCTGGAACGACGCCGACCCCCTCGAAAAGAGGGACAACAAGCGGTGGCGGCCCACCCAGGGCTTCTTCGCGCTGATCCTGATGGTCGAAGCGATGGTGATCCTCTCCTTCGAGGCCACCGACGTCTTCCTCTTCTACATCTTCTTCGAAGCCATGCTCATCCCGATGTACTTCCTCATCGGCGGCTTCGGCGACCGGGCGCACGCGGGCACGGACGAGGCGGCGGCCACCCAACGGTCGTACGCCGCGGTCAAGTTCCTGCTGTACAACCTGGTCGGCGGGCTCATCATGCTGGCCGCCGTGATCGGTCTGTACGTCGTCGCCGGGACGTTCTCGCTCTCGGAGATCGCCGAGATGCGGGCCGCCGGCACGCTGGAGATGTCGACCAACATCGAGCGGCTCCTCTTCCTCGGGTTCTTCTTCGCCTTCGCGGTGAAGGCCCCGCTGTGGCCGCTGCACACCTGGCTGCCGAACGCGATGGGCGAGGCGACCGCACCGGTCGCCGTCCTCATCACCGCGGTCGTCGACAAGGTCGGCACCTTCGCGATGCTGCGCTTCTGCCTCCAGCTCTTCCCGGAGGCCAGCCAGTGGGCGACGCCCGTCGTCCTGGTACTCGCGCTGATCAGCATCGTGTACGGGGCGCTGCTCGCCGTCGGCCAGCGGGACATCAAGCGGCTGATCGCGTACGCCTCGATCTCGCACTTCGGCTTCATCATCCTGGGCATCTTCGCGATGACCAGCCAGGGTCAGTCCGGCGCGACCCTCTACATGGTCAACCACGGCATCTCCACCGCCGCGTTGATGCTGGTCGCGGGCTTCCTGATCACCCGGCGCGGGTCGCGGCTGATCGCGGACTACGGCGGGGTGCAGAAGGTGGCCCCGGTGCTGGCCGGCACCTTCCTGATCGGTGGACTGGCCACCCTCTCGCTGCCGGGACTCGCTCCGTTCGTCAGCGAGTTCCTGGTGCTGGTCGGGGTGTTCGCCGCCTACCCGGTGGTCGGGATCATCGCCACCACCGGCATCGTGCTCGCCGCGCTCTACGTGCTGGTGCTCTACCAGCGCACCATGACCGGCCCGGTGAAGGCCGAGGTCAGCGGGATGCCGGACCTCAAGGCACGGGAACTGGTGGTGGTGATTCCGCTGATCGTGATGCTGATCGGGCTCGGGGTCTACCCCAAGCCGCTGACCGACATCGTCAATCCGGCGATCACCCACACCATGCACGACGTGAACAAGCAGGACCCCAAGCCTGAAATGGAGGCCGCGAAGTGAGCGCAGCAGCTGTCCACAGCCTGTGGATGAATCTGGCGGCGGCCGATCCCGCGGTGCCCGGCAAGACCTTCGAGGCGCCGACCATCGAGTACACCCAGCTGGCGCCGATCCTGATCGTGGTCAGTGCGGCGGTCATCGGCGTACTCGCGGAAGCGTTCGTGCCCCGAAAAGGACGCTATTACGCCCAGTTGTTCATTGCGGTGGTCGCGATCGCCGCGGCCTTCGCGGCGATCGTCGGGCTCGCGGCCAGCGGGTTCGCCACCACCAAGGCGCACATCGCGGCCGAGGGTGCGATCGCGGTCGACGGGCCGGCTCTCTTCCTCCAGGGGACGATTCTCCTGGCCTCGCTGGTCGCGATCTTCACTTTCGCCGAGCGACGGCTCGACCCCGTCCAGCACGGCAACCACAGCGACTCGTTCGCCGCGGACGCCGCGGCCGTACCGGGCAGCGACGCCGAAAAGGCCGCGGTCAAGGCCGGGTTCACCACCACCGAGGTCTTCCCGCTCGCGATGTTCGCGATCGCGGGACTGCTCGCCTTCCCGGCCGCCAACGACCTCCTCACCCTCTTCATCGCGCTCGAAGTCTTCTCCCTCCCGCTCTACCTCCTGTGCGCCGTCGCCCGCCGCAAGCGGCTGATGTCGCAGGAGGCGGCCGTGAAGTACTTCCTGCTCGGCGCGTTCTCCTCGGCGTTCCTGCTGTTCGGCATCGCGCTGCTCTACGGGTACGCGGGCTCGGTCTCGTACGCCCGTATCGCCGACATCGTCGACGGCACCGCCCAGAAGATCGACCCGGCGCTCGCCGGCACCATGGGCAATGACGCACTGCTGCTCATCGGCATGGCGATGATCCTGATGGGGCTGCTCTTCAAGGTCGGCGCGGTCCCCTTCCACATGTGGACCCCGGACGTCTACCAGGGTGCGCCGACCCCGGTCACGGGCTTCATGGCGGCGGCGACGAAGGTCGCGGCCTTCGGCGCGCTGCTCCGTCTGCTGTACGTCGTGCTCCCCGGTCTCACCTGGGACTGGCGGCCGGTCATGTGGGGCATCGCGATCGTCACGATGCTGGGCGGTGCGGTCGTCGCCATCACCCAGACCGACATCAAGCGGCTCCTGGCGTACTCCTCGATCGCGCACGGCGGGTTCATCCTGGCCGGTGTCATCGCGGCCACCCCCGACGGGATCTCGTCCGTCCTCTTCTACCTCCTCGCCTACTCCTTCGTGACGATCGGCGCCTTCGCCGTGGTCACGCTGGTGCGCGACGCGGGCGGCGAGGCGACGCACCTGTCCAAGTGGGCCGGGCTCGGCCGACGCTCGCCGCTGGTCGCCGCCGTCTTCGCGGTCTTCCTGCTGGCCTTCGCGGGCATCCCGCTGACCTCCGGGTTCTCGGGCAAGTTCGCGGTCTTCAAGGCGGCTGCGGAGGGCGGCGCCGGCGTGCTGGTCGTGGTCGGTGTGCTGTCCTCGGCAATCGCCGCGTTCTTCTACATCCGGGTCATCGTGCTGATGTTCTTCAGCGAACCGAAGGCGGACGGCCCTACGGTCGCCGTGCCCTCGCCGCTGACGATGATGGCGATCGGGGTGGGAGTGGCGGTGACGCTGGTGCTCGGTGTGGCGCCGCAGTACTTCCTGGATCTGGCGGGGCAGGCGGGGACGTTCGTCCGGTAGGCCCTACCGGCCCTGTCGCCCTTGTCACGTGTGGTCGGCCGCCGCCCGGCACCCCTTTTCCGGGGCGCCGGGCGGCGGCTTTTGGTCCGGGTTGTCAGTGGGTGCCTCTACCGTGGGTAGTGGGTGCGAAACGAGTACGGGGACCAGGGATCACTACGGGGGACGGCGCGATGGACGGGACGAGCGTGACGAGCGGTATGGACGTAATGACGGCGACCGAGGGGGCGGGACCGGAGAGCGAGGCGCTGCGGACGCTGCACCGGGTCTTCGGGTACGACGCCTTCCGGGGCGAGCAGGGCGAGATCATCGACCAGGTGGTCGGTGGTGGCGACGCGGTCGTGCTGATGCCGACCGGTGGCGGAAAGTCCCTCTGCTATCAGATCCCCGCGCTGGTCAGGCCAGGTGTGGGTGTGGTGATCTCGCCGCTGATCGCACTGATGCAGGACCAGGTGGACGCCCTGCGGGCACTCGGTGTGAGGGCCGGGTTCATCAACTCCACCCAGGACTTCGACGAGCGGCGCTCCATGGAGGCGCAGTTCCTCGCCGGCGAGCTCGATCTGCTCTATCTGGCGCCCGAGCGGCTCCGTCTGGATGCCACGCTCGACCTGCTCGGCCGGGGCAAGGTCTCCGTCTTCGCGATCGACGAGGCACACTGCGTGGCCTCCTGGGGCCATGACTTCCGCCCCGACTACCTGACCCTCTCGGTGCTGGGCGAGCGCTGGCCCGACGTGCCGCGCATCGCCCTCACCGCGACGGCCACGGCGGCCACCCACGAGGAGATCACCGCACGGCTCGGAATGCCGGACGCCCGGCACTTCGTCGCCAGTTTCGACCGGCCGAACATCCAGTACCGGATCGTCCCCAAGATCGAACCGAAGAAGCAGCTGCTCGCCTTCCTGCGCGAGGAGCACGCCGGGGACGCGGGCATCGTCTACTGCCTGTCGCGGAAGTCGGTCGACGCGACGGCGGAGTATCTGCGCGGTCAGGGCATCGAGGCGGTGCCGTACCACGCGGGGCTCGACGGCGGGACCCGCGCGCGCAACCAGGCACGGTTCCTCCGCGAGGAGGGCCTGGTGGTCGTCGCGACCATCGCGTTCGGCATGGGCATCGACAAGCCGGACGTGCGGTTCGTGGCGCACCTCGATCTGCCGAAATCGGTGGAGGGGTACTACCAGGAGACCGGCCGCGCGGGGCGTGACGGGGCGCCGTCCACGGCCTGGATGGCGTACGGGCTCCAGGACGTCGTCCAGCAGCGCAAGATGATCCAGAGCGGCGAGGGTGACGAGGCGTTCCGCCGTCGGGCGGCCGCGCACCTGGACGCGATGCTGGCGCTCTGCGAGACGGCCCAGTGCCGGCGCGGGCAGCTCCTGGCCTACTTCGGGCAGGAGCCGGCCGCCGAGAAGTGCGGCAACTGCGACACCTGTCTCACCCCGCCCGAGACCATCGACGGCACGGTGCCCGCGCAGAAGGTGCTGTCCACGGTGGTGCGGCTGAAGCGGGAGCGGAAGCAGAAGTTCGGGGCGGGGCAGATCATCGACATCCTGCTCGGCAAGAAGACCGCGAAGGTCATTCAGTTCGACCACGACCAGCTGTCCGTCTTCGGTATCGGCGAGGACCTTTCCGAAGCCGAATGGCGGGGTGCGGTAAGGCAGTTGCTGGCCCAGGGCCTGCTGGCCGTCGAGGGTGAGTACGGGGCCCTGGTGCTGACGGACGCGAGCGCGGAGGTGCTCGGGGGACAGCGGGAGATCCGCCTCCGAAAGGAACCGAAGCGGGCCGCGGCGGCCCGGGGATCCGGCTCCGGTTCGCGCGGCGAGCGGAAGGCGAAGGCGGCGCCGGTGGATCTGCCGGCCGAGCTGGTGCCGGTCTTCGAGGCGCTGCGGGAGTGGCGGACGTCCCTCGCGAAGGAGCAGGGGGTGCCGCCCTACGTGATCTTCCACAATGCGACGTTGCAGGAGATTGCCTCGGTGCGACCGTCCTCGATGGAGGAGCTGGGCCGGATCGGGGGACTGGGCGAGAAGAAGCTGGCCACGTACGGGGAGGGGGTGCTGGAGGTACTGGCGGGCTTGGGCGAGTCGGTGGCGGCGCCCGCACCGGCGCCGGAGGCTGCGGCTGCTGTGACGTCGCCGTCCGCGTCCACCCCGACGTCCCCGGCCGGGAGGGGACGGGGGCAGGGGCAGGGGCGGGCTGCGGAGTCCGTGCCCGAGTGGGACTGGGACGAGGAGCCCGAGCCGGACTGGGGGATGGAGCCGCCGCCGGAGAACTGAGCTTGTTCCTCAAGATCCAGCGATCTTCGGGACCTTGAGGAACAAGCTGAGGGTGCGGCCCGCCAGGACGTCCTTCCAGGGCCGTGGCTACTGATTCTTGGCGAGGGATGCCGCGACCCGGGGCGACGCGTATGCCGTGCCGCAGACGAAGCGCATGACGGGGCCGAAGGACGCGGCGGACGGAAGGCCGGTGAAGTGGAGCCCGGGGACGGAGGAGCAGTAACCGGCGTCAAGGACGGGAGCGCCGAGAGTGGTGGCGAGGGACGCGCGCAGGCCGTCCCCGAGGAAGGGCATCGAGGAGATGTCGGTGCGGTACCCCGTGGCGGCCATGATGTGGTCGGCCGAGAGCCGGGCGGAGGGACCCTCGCCGGAGAGCGTGAGAGTGGGCCGGCCGTCGACGATGCCGGCGGCCTCGATGCGGCGGCCGTCGGTGACCCGCACCCGCCCGGTGAAGCGGTCGCGCAGCCACCACGCCCCCAGTGGGCCGAGGACCCGCCGGACCAGGTAGTGCCGTGCGGCGGGCGGGAGTTGGCGGACGTAGGTGGCCTGGTAGGAGAGCGCGTAGAGGGACCAGGCGCGGCCGAAGGGTGACTCCGGGCGGAAGCGGGGCTGGCGGTCCGGGGCGTCCCCGAAGGTGACCGCCCCACGCCGGCGGGCCACGATACGTACCGAAGAGGCTCCCGCCTCCGCCATCAGCACCGCGTTCTCCAGCGCGGACTGCCCCGCCCCGACCACCAGCACGTCCTTGCCCGCGAAGACCGACAGGTCCCGGTGCTGGACCGCGTGCGAAACGGGTCCGGTGGCGGAAGGCCCGTCCGGGACCGCCGCCGCCAGCTCGCGCGGGATACGGGCCAGCCCGGAGAGCCCGGTGGCGACCACCACCGCCCGCGCCCGGAACTGCTCGCCCGAGTCCAGCTTCAGCGAGAACTCCGGCCCCGTCCGGTCGACGGACACCACCCGTGTCTGCTCCAGCTCCGGGACCAGCCGGTCCGCGAACCACTGCCCGTAGGCGGCGAAGTCCTCCACCCGGATCAGGTCCCAGTCCGACTCGTAACGGGTGATCCCCGCCTCCGCGCAGAAGTCGACCAGGTTGTGCCCCGGCTGCGGGGCGTCGATGTTGGAGGCGACCGGGGTCGACTTCAGCAGCATCCCGGCGGGCATGTGCGCCCGCCAGCTCACCATCGGGTCACCGAAGACCCGGACCGGGATGCCGCGCGCCCGCAGATGGGCGGCGGTGGACAGGCCGTACGGACCGGCCCCGATGACAACCACCGGCAGAATCACAGAAGTTCCCCTCCCCATCGAACAGAGATCATCAAGAAACGGAGCACGACCAAGCGTGGGCCACGGAGCATGACCAAGCGTGGCCGTCTGAGCACGACCAAGCGTGGGCCACGGCTACGGAAGGCCCCCCGGCCCCCGCCGCCCCTCCCGCCACGTCCCGTACATCTCGTACAGATGCCGGGTCCCCGGCCGCACCATCCGCGCCAGCATCATCAGCGCGGGCCGCACGTCGTCCGCCGCGAACCACGCCAGCTCGGTGGAGTCCGCGCGCCTGGGCGCGTGCGGGGTCGTGTAGCCGCCCCGGCGGTAGGCCAGCAGGGCCGGGAAGTCGATGTTCTCGACGAGATAGCGGTGACCGGCCCGCTGCTCCCCCTCCGGGACCGGGCGTCCGGTCAGGTCCAGATGCTGGGCGCGTACGACGTCCACACCCGCCTCGCTCTCGAAGAGCCGGAACTGGGCGCCCATCCGGGGATTGAAGTCGAGCAGCTTGTACTGGCCGTCCCGCCGGTCGAACCGCAGATCGAGGTCGACGATCCCGCTGAACCCGATCCGTTTCACGAACTGCCCTGCCAGCGCCGCCAGTTCCGGATTGTCGACGACATAGGCGCACGCCGTCATCCCCGCGTGCGGCGGCCAGGACCGCACCTTCACCCCGGTGAACATCGCCCGCGGCTCGCTGTGCGCATCGAAGTAGGCGTGCACGATCCAGTCCTCGGCCTCCTCGCGCGGCAGATATTCCTGGAGGATCACACCGGGCTCGGCGCCCCATTCCCGTGCCAGCGCCAGGAGTTCGGCGGGTGAGTTGATGCGGGTGGTGCCCCGGACCGCCGGGTGACGGCGCCGTACGAAGGCCTCCCGGTTCTTGGCGACCACCGGGAAACGGGCCTGTTCGGCGAAGGCCGCCACCTCGGTGTACGACGAGGGAAAGGCCGCCTGTGGGGTCGACACCCCGTGTTCCATGCACAGTTCGTGCAGCCCCTGCTTGCTGGCGAGGCGTCGGGGCAGCCCGGGCTCGGTGCGCGGGAAGAGGAAGGGTCCGGCGAGCGCGTCCTGGTGCTCGGCGATCAGGACCGCGGCCTCCTCGTCGGTCGGGATCAGTACGGTCGGCCTGCCGATCAGCCGCCCGACCCGCAGTAATCCGTCGACCAGCCGGCCCGGTTCCTCGGTGCCTGTGGTCGGCCAGACGTACGCCCGCTCCAGATGGCGGGAGTGCGCCGCCGGAGTCCAGCGGTCCTCGGTGATCGCGTACATGGGTACGCCGAGCCGTCCCAGACTGCGGATCGCACCGACCCCGCCGTGGTGCAGTGGATAGTTGCCGAACTTGACGATCAGCCCCGGAACGGATGGTTCCGCCCCTGGCCCCCGAGTGCTGCCCCTCGCCACAAGTCCCCCCTAAGGACCTCCACGGACCGAGGGTCCCTCCTGTCCGTGCCCCCAAAGGACGCTAAGCCGGAATTCCCGCCTCCACCAAGGGCTTTCCGGACATTACGAACTCTTTAGCCACTGCCGTGTCAAGCGTCCCCCACGTAACGTGTGTTCCAACGACCTGGAAAGCGAGGCAGCACCATGCCCGAGCAGTCCCCGCTCGATGTGGCCGAAGGCGACCCCTTCGGCCCGCACAACCTGCCCTACGGCGTCTTCTCCACCGCGCACGCGCCCGAGGGGCGCCGCGTCGGAGTCCGTATCGGCAACCATGTGCTGGATGCGGGAGCCGCCGCGCTGGCGCTCGGCTCCCCGTACGCCCAGCTCCTTGCCCAGCCCTCGCTGAATCCGCTGATGGCGGCCGGCCGGGTCGCCTGGCGCGATGTCCGCCGCGCGCTCACCGCGTGGCTCACCAGTCCCGCGCACCGCGAGGACATAGAGCCGCTGCTGCACCCGCTCGCCGCCGTCACCCTGCACCTTCCGTACGAGGTCGCCGACTATGTCGACTTCTACGCGAGCGAGGAGCACGCCACCAACCTGGGCAGGATCTTCCGCCCGGACGGCGACGCGCTCACCCCCAACTGGAAGCACCTGCCGATCGGTTACCACGGCCGGTCGGGCACCGTGGTGGTCTCCGGGACGGACGTGGTGCGTCCCTCGGGCCAGCGCAAGGCGCCCTCCGACCCGGCTCCCGTCTTCGGTCCTGCCGTACGTCTCGACATCGAGACCGAGGTCGGATTCGTCGTCGGTACGCCCTCGGAGCAGGGCGCTCCGGTCCCCCTCGCCGACTTCCGCGAGCACGTCTTCGGTCTCTCGCTGCTCAACGACTGGTCGGCGCGCGACATCCAGGCCTGGGAGTACGTCCCGCTGGGCCCCTTCCTCGGCAAGTCCTTCGCCACCTCGGTCTCCGCGTGGGTGACCCCGCTGGAGGCGCTGGAGGCGGCCCGGATCCCGACGCCCGCCCGCGACGTACCGCTGCTGGCGTACCTGGACGACGCGGACGAGGAGGAGCCCGGCGGCTTCGACCTGCGGATCTCCGTCACGCTCAACGGCGAGGTCATCTCGGAGCCGGTCTTCGGCGGGATGTACTGGTCGGCGGCGCAGATGCTGGCGCACATGACGGTCAACGGGGCGTCGCTGCGGACCGGCGACCTGTACGGGTCCGGCACCATCAGCGGCCCGGACGCGGGCCAGCGCGGCTCGCTCATCGAGATGACCTGGAACGGGCGTGACCCGCTCGAACTTCCCGGCGGGAAGCGGACGTTCCTGGAGGACGGCGACGAGGTCACCCTGACGGCCTGGGCCCCGGGGCCCGACGGCACGAAGGTCGGTCTCGGCGAGGTGACCGGACGGATCGTGCCGGGCCCGGCCGCGCCGCGGTCCTGACTCCGAAGACCGGTCCTGACCCTGAGGACACGCCCGGCGGCCCACCCCGGCGGCCCACCCCGGAGGCGCGCCCAGGGGCTGAAGCGCGCCGCCGGGGGAAAGCCTGAACCGGGGCCCGCATCGGGGCCCCGGTGGTCTTCGGTCCGGAGGGGGTCGGTCCAGATGAGCGAGGTTCCGCGTCGGTCGTCGTTGCCGTGGGTGCTGTTGCTGCCCGAGGAGCTGCTGTTGCTGGGGTTGCACCCGGAGCGGGGCGGGGCGCGGATCAATACGCGTTATCTGGAGTACGGGGTGGCCGGGACGGTGCTCGCGGTGCTGGAGCGGGCCGGGTGCGTCGAGCAGGGCGAGCGGGGGCGGGTGCAGGTGCGCAACCCGATCCCGCCGCCCGCCCTGTTGTCCGGACCGGACGCGGACCCGGTGGCGGTACGGGTGCTGGAAGGGCTGCCGGGGCCGGGCAAGGGCCGGCACGGAGGCATCCGGATCACGTCGTACCTCCGCCAGGCGCGGCGCGAGGTGATGGGCCAGTACCTGGACCTGATGGTCGAACGCGGCATCCTGCGACGGGAGTCGAAGCGGGTGCTCGGGCTCTTCCCGGTGGTGCGGCACCCGGTGGCGGACGGGGCGCACTGGACGGCAGCGCTGCGGGAGCGGGTGCTGGTGGCGGCCGAGCACGGCTTCCCCGGGGAAGAGGACCGGCTCCTGGCGGGCTTCGTCTACGCGACGGGGCTGTTGCGCAAGGTGTACCCGGGGCCCGAGGGGCGCGGCGTGAAGCGGGTACTGAAGGAGGTGGCCCGGGAGGAGTGGTTCGCCCGGGCCGTCGAGAAGATCATCGCCAGCGACGAGGCGGCGGCGAGCGGCGGCGGGGGCTGAGCTCGCGAAGGGGGTACGGGGCTGGGCCCGGCCGGAGTGAGAGGTGCTGCTCCCGCGAGCCCAGCATGAACCAAACGAGAGGCCCTAGCTCGCCACCCGCGGAATCTTTCGTTCCCACACCCTGTGGAAGACCACCTGGCCGCCGTCCTTGCAGGTCACCTCGTTGTAGGTGTGGAAGTCGGCGGTGTCGCAGTGGATTTCGGAGCGGGTGGTGATCTCCGCGTCCCAGGCCATGTCGGGCCGCCGGAGCCGGATCGTCCAGTCGGAGCGGGTGTGCGCCGACTGCGGGTCGCGCTCGTTGATGGTGTACGTCTCCAGGGCGTCCTCGGTGAATTCGAGGCCGTCCGGATAGATCCGGGTGCCGCCGTAGCGGGGGTCCACCTCCAGCTTCCACTCGCCCTTGGCGACATCCCGGACGACCAGGCGTTCCGGGCGCTGACCGGCGACGGCGGGAAACTCCACGGCCAGCGGAGCCGACTGTTCCGGCTCCTCGAAGGTGATCGTCGGGTCCTCCGTGTGCGCACGGACCGGCAGTTCCAGCCAGGAGCCCGCCGGGTCCAGGACGAAGCCCGCCGAGTCCGCCTGCGGCCAGATCCACGGCCAGTACGCCGAGGAGACCGCCAGCCGGACGCGGTGGCCGGGCGGGAAGGTGTGCCCGATGCCGTTCAGCTCGAACTCCACCTCTTCCGTCGCGCCCCGCGGCCACGCGTCCGCCCGGTCCCGGCCGTTGCGGGCGGAGAGGTTGAGCACACCCCTGGTGACCAGCGTCGACGACCCGTCCGGCGCCACATCGCAGACCCGGGCGATGGCCTGCCCGGACGGGACGTCCATCGTCAGCCGCAGCCGGACCTTCGCCCGTCCGAGGATCTCGATGGGCGCGTCCACCACCGGGAAGTCGAAGGCCGCCGACTTGGCGTCCTCGTCGCGCTGGTCCGGCGGCAGGTCCGAGTCGTTGCCGAAGGGGAAGAAGCGACCGGCGTCCAGCCCCGTGTGCATCGGCGAGTCGACCACCACCGGCGCACCTTGGAGGGCGTACGAGACCGGTGTGACCTGCGGCGACGGCCAGGAGGTGTCGCCGACCCAGCGGCCGGGCAGCTCCGGGTAGGTGGTCGCGGGCGGGTGCGAGTCGCTGATCCAGGAGCGGAGCAGCGGCTCCTCCATCACCCCCGTGTCCTCATCCTTGAGGTGCTGGTCCCACCACCGCAGCGTCTCCTGGAGGAAGCCGATCGCAGGACCCGGCGGAAGCCCCCGGTCCGGGTACTGGTGCGACCACGGGCCGATCAGCCCCCGTACCCGCGAAGGATCCAGGTGCTCGACCAGCCGCAGCACCGTGTCCCGGTACGGGTCGTGGAAGCCGCCCACCGCGAGCACCGCCGCGTCGATCGCCGCGTAGTCCTCGCAGACGCTGCCGTGCTTCCAGTAGTCGTCGCGGGTCTGGTGGGAGAGCCAGGTGTGGATGAAGGGGTCGACCGCGTCGAGCCGCTTCAGCCACATCTCCCTCCAGACGTCGCCGACCTGCGCCGGGTCCGGCGGCCGGGAGACGAAGGCCAGCATGGTGGAGGCCCAGGCGTGCATGTCCACGGCGAGCATCGAGCCGCCCATGTAGTGGACGTCGTTGTCGTAGCGGTCGTCGGCCGAGCAGACGGTGACGATCGCCTTGAGCGGTTCGGGCGCCAGGGCCGCGATCTGGAGCGAGTTGAAACCGCCCCAGGAGATGCCGAACATGCCGACCTTGCCGGTGCACCAGGGCTGCTCGGCGAGCCAGTTGACCACCGCGACGCCGTCCGCCAGCTCGGTCGCGTCGTACTCGTCGCCCGGCAGCCCCTCGCTGTTGCCGTGCCCGCGCACATCGACCCGTACCGACGCATAGCCGTGACCGGCGTACCAGGGATGACGCTGGGAGTCCCGGGGCGCGGTCCAGTCGCTCAGCCGGTACGGCAGGTATTCGAGCAGCGCCGGTACGGGCTCCTCGGTGACCGGCCGCCAGATCCGGGCGTACAGAAGCGTCCCGTCGGGGAGCGGAATGCGGACGTCCGCGCAGGTCGTCTCGTAGGGGAACTCGGTCTGAATGATCATGTGGGTGACCTCGGTGGGCGGGTGGTGGCTCAGTGGACGGGGTGCATCGCGCGTTTCAGCCAGGCACCTGCGGCGATTACGGCGAGGCCGACCGCGACCGCGATGGCGCCGTTGACGCCGAAGTACGCGGGGTCGGAGACCTTGCCGTAGAGCTTCACGGTCTGTGCCTGGATGCCGTTGGCGAGGGCCAGTGACAGGAACCAGAGCGCCATCGTCTGGCTGGAGAAGGCCTTCGGCGCGAGCTTGGTGGTGGCGGACATTCCGGAGGTCTGGAGGATCACGTCACCCAGGCCGAGCAGCAGATACGAGCCGACGATCCACCAGGCGGCCATCTTGTACGTGTCGCTGGAGTGACCCGAGGTGGGAACCACCAGGAGCAGGAAGGAGAGCCCGCCGAGGATCACCCCGATCGCGATCTTGCGCGAGGCGTGCGGTTGCCGGCTGCCCATCCTCAGCCACAGCCCGGCCACCACCGGCGCGAGCAGCACCTCGAAGGCGCCGAGCGCGGAGGCGTACCAGCCGACCGGGAAGGTGAAGCCGAGGATCTGCGTCTGAGCGTTGGTCGACGCGAGCAGCATCATCGTCGAGTACGCCTGGAACAGGATGAAGTTGAAGGCGACCGAGGCCAGGAACAGCACCACATAGCCGCGCAGCCTGCGCTTCTCGTCGGCGTCCACCCGGGAGCTGAGGAACATCACGGTGAAGTAGATGACCGGCGCGATCACCGAGATCAGCGTCAGCAGGTCCACGAAGCGGCCCATGGTGAGCCAGCCTGCCCACACCAGGAGCACCGCGAGCACGGCCACCACGACCGCCCCGGCGATGATCGCCCGCACGGTGCTGCGCATCTTCTGAGGCGGCAGCGCGAACTCGGGGGCGGCACTGCGGCCCGCGAGGTGGCGGCGCCCGGCGACGTACTGGATCAGTCCCAGCGTCATGCCGATCGCGGCGGCCGAGAAGCCCCAGTGCCAGCCCTTGTTGTCGGCGAGCCAGGAGGTGACCAGCGGGCCGAGGAAGGCGCCGATGTTGATCGCCATGTAGTAGAGCGCGAAACCGGCGTCGCGGCGCTGGTCCTCGGTGCGGTAGAGCTTGCCGACCATGTTGGCGACATTGGGCTTGAGCAGGCCGGTGCCCGCGCTGATCAGGCCGAGGCCCGCCCAGGTGGAGGCGTTCACCGGGATCGCCATCGCGTAGTGGCCGCAGGCGATCAGCACGCCGCCCCACAGCACCGAGCGGTAGGACCCGAGAATGCGGTCGGCGAGCCAGCCGCCGGCCACCGAGACCAGATAGACGAGCGTGCCGTACGCGGCACCCAGTGAAGCGGCGGTTCCGGGCTCCATGCCCATGCCGCCCTGGGCTGCCGTGGCCGCGAAGAACAGCACCAGGATCGCCTGCATGCCCAGGAAGGAGAACCGCTCCCAGACCTCCAGGCCCGAAAGGGTCAGCAGGCCCTTGGGCTGGCCGAAGAAGGCGGTGTCGTCGCCGGGCGGCGGCTGCGTCGGTTCCTGGACCCCGGTGACTTCGGTGGCTCCGGGGGGACCCGTGGGCTGGGGATCGGGCTCTATACGGGGCAAAGGGTGACTCCCTGGTCGTATCAGCTCACAATGAACATACCGGTGAGCATCGGGCCCCGCTCAGGGGGAGTGGAGGGGGAGTGAAGAAGGAACGGAGGGGCAGGCGCGAGGGAGTCGACCGGGGGCTCGGTGATCGAAAGTCGACGGGATAGGCTGACTTGTTGAGTGATGCCAGCGACAGATCGACAATCCGTTTGATCGTCAGCAGACAGGAGTAACCCTCGTGACCGTCGTCGGGCCGTTCGGACTGAGCGTGCGGGACCAGGCTCTTGAGACCGATGTCCAGACCGGACTGGCAGCCGTCGAGGAGGGACTGCTCGACGCGACCAAGAGCGAGGTCCCCTTCATCACGGAGGCCGCGCAGCACCTCGTACGCGCAGGTGGCAAGCGTTTCCGGCCGCTCCTTGTGATGCTGTCCTCGCAGTTCGGCGACCCCTACGCGCAGGGCGTGGTGCCCTCCGCCGTGGTCGTGGAGCTGACCCATCTGGCGACGCTGTACCACGACGACGTGATGGACGAGGCGGACGTACGCCGCGGAGTGCCGAGCGCGAATTCACGCTGGGGCAACTCGGTGGCGGTCCTCACCGGTGACTTCCTCTTCGCCCGGGCGTCGCACATCCTCGCGGACCTGGGGCCGGAGGCCGTGCGCATCCAAGCGGAAGCGTTCGAACGCCTTGTCACCGGCCAGATCCTGGAGACCGCAGGGCCGCGCGACGGGCGCGACCCGATCGACCACTATCTGGATGTCATGTCCGGGAAGACCGGCTCGCTGATCGCGATCTCCTGCCGGTTCGGCGCGTTGCTCTCCGGTGCGGACGAGACCGCGGTCGACATCCTCACGCAGTACGGCGAGCGCCTGGGCACCGCCTTCCAGCTCGCCGACGACGTACTCGACATCGCCAGCGACAGTCACGAGTCGGGCAAGACCCCCGGCACCGACCTGCGCGAGGGCATCCCCACGCTGCCGGTGCTGCACCTGCGTGCGATGGCAGAGGCGCACCGGAAGCCCGAGGACATCGAGCTGTGCGCGATGCTCGACGGCGACCTCTCCGGCGACGCCGAGCTGGAAGAGGTGCTGCGACGGCTGCGCGAGCACCCCGCCCTCGAACAGGCCAGGCGCGACACCGTGCGGTACGCGGAGGAGGCCAGGGCCACCCTGGCGCCGCTGCCGGACTGCTACGCCAAGTCGGCGCTGGCGGAGCTGTGCGACGCGGTGGTGCACCGGGCGGGCTGAGACTCGTCCGCGCGGCGTGACGCAGGTCACATCCTTGGATTGAGTCCAGGCTCGGATCCACTCCGTACTCCTGCCCAGAAGCTGACGCAGGGGGCGTTGGCTCCGGTACGGGGAGCAATCATGTCGAAGCGCGCGAAGACCCTCGCCCCCGGTGCGACTGCCGTCGCCGCGGCGACTGCAGTGACGCTGGCGGTGCTGCCGGCGTTCGCAAGCAGCGGCAGCGGGGGTGGCAGTGGCAGTGGGGGTGTGCACGGCACCCACGCCGCTGACGAGGGCGTCGCCCCTCGGTCCGGCGCCCTAGGTGACAGCCGCGGCGCCGCGTTCTTCGCGGCCGGCCTGAAAGGCGTCAACGAGGTGCCGGTGCCCGGCGGTCCGGCCGTCGGCGACCCGGACGGCGCGGCGCTGGAGTTCGTGAAGGTCAAGGGCGATGTGGTGTCGTTCGCGGTGAAGTGGCGGGGCACCGGCAAGCCGTCCGCACTCCACATCCACCAGGGCGGACGCGGGGTCAATGGCGGGATCAAGGTCGACTTCACCAGGGAGCTGGCGAAGAGCGGATCGGGGCGTACCGCTTCCGGTTCGGTACGGGTGCAGGACCGCGCCCTACTCCGGGCGCTGAAGGCCGACCCGACGAGCTTCTACGCCAATCTGCACACCCAGCAGTTCCCCGGCGGCGCGGTCCGCGGCCAGTTGCACAAGGTGACCAACTCCTTCGACTTCGGGCGGGCGTTGGAGAACTTCCAGTCACCCGTCCTGCGCGGCAGCCAGATCTACCAGTGCGGGAAGGCGCCCGACGGCACCACCTCCTTCCAGCAGCGCGACGTACGGGCGGTGCTGGCCGGCGGCATCGCGCACTCCTTCGTCGCCCCGGGCTCCGGCACCCCGCAGTGGGTCGCCCGCGACCGCAGCAAGGTCGTCGGCACCCTGATCAGCAGGAGCCCCAACGGCGACGGCAACATCCCCGAACTGGACCTCGCGGGCAAGGCGTCCGGCGGACGCGGCGGGCTGTTCTCCCGTACGGCGGAGATTCTGCGGCTCAACACGGTGGGCGGCGTCGCCCCGGCCGGCAGCTGCACCCCCGGGAAGGTCGTCGGGGTTCCCTACCGGGCCGATTACGTCTTCATCCAGCGCTGACACGGAGCCGCTCGGTACTGATCGTCGGCCGCGAGTAAACCGCTGTAGGAGCCACCTGTTTTCTGCCCCTCCGGCGGGGGAGAAGCAGGTGGTTCCTGTCATCCCGTGGGTGTAGGAGAGGTTGCTCCCGGGGGCTGACGCGTTTTGGCGCCCATTTTGGTCTGATTGACCTCACCACTCCTGGCCAATCAGGGCGAGAATGGCGGCGCGGAGTGGGGACGAGTGCATGGACGGCCGCCAACCACGGAGGTAGAGCACACATGGCACCGAACGGCAATGCACACAGCACCGAGCCCGGCGAAGGCGAGGGCACCGGTGCGGTGCGCCGCCGCAAGGCCGCGCGCTACATCGTTCCCGTCGCGGTCGCGGGTCTGGCCGCGGCGACCATCGGGCTCGTCCCGGCATTCGCCGGCTCTGGTGACCCCGACCTGCCGAAGATCACCGCACAGCAGCTGATCGAGAAGATCGCCGCGTCCGACACCGAGCAGCTCTCCGGCTCGGTCAAGATCAATACCGACCTTGGCCTGCCCTCGCTCGACGGCCTGGCAGGCAGCCTCGGCGGCGCCGCCAAGGGCGGTCAGGGCGGCGGCGGTTCGGCCGACCCCCAGGCCAAGCTGATGGAGCTCGCCTCCGGCAGCCACACCATGCGCGTCGCGATCGACGGCCAGGACCGGCAGAAGGTGTCGCTGGTCGACAAGGCCGCCGAGTACAGCATGATCCACAACGGTGACGAGGTCTGGGCGTACGACAGTGCCTCGAACGAGGCGTTCCACGCCAAGGCGCCGAAGGGCGAGCGGGACGCGGGCAAGGGCCACGGAAAGCACCAGAAGCTGCCCGAGTCCATGCCCACCACTCCCAAGGCCTTCGCGGAGCAGGCCCTGAAGGCCGCCGAGAAGGACACCGCGGTGACCGTCGACGGCACCACCCAGGTCGCGGGCCGGGACGCCTACCAGCTGCTCATCAAGCCGAAGCAGTCCGGCTCCACGGTCGGCGAGATCCGCGTCGCGGTGGACTCCCTGACCGGCACCCCGCTGAAGTTCACCCTGAACCCCAGCAGCGGCGGCAAGGCCGTGGTCGACGTGGGCTTCACCAAGGTCGACTTCGCCAAGCCGGACGCGAGCACCTTCAAGTTCAGTCCGCCCAAGGGCGCCAAGGTCACCGAGGCCGACGACCTGAAGGCCCAGGAAGGCAAGCAGGGCAAGGGCGCCGGGCCCGGCGAGGACTTCGGCAAGGGCCTGGGCATGGACTTCGGGAAGGAGTTCGGCAAGGGCGGCGGCGACGCCAAGGTCATCGGCGAGGGCTGGACCTCGGTCCTGCACCTCTCCGGCGGTGCGGACGGCGCGAAGAAGGCGCCGGGCGCCAAGCAGGAGAAGATGCCCGCCGAGGCTCAGGGCCTCCTGGACTCGCTGGGCGACAAGGTCACCGGCAAGTTCGGCGAGGGCCGGGTCTTCTCCACCCGTATCGTCAACGCCCTGATGACGGACGACGGTCAGGTCTACGTCGGCGCGGTCACCAAGGACGCACTGGTGAAGGCTGCCAACGAGGCCAAGTAGGCACCCTCACGAGGAGGTCGGGTTTTGCCGGTGGGGGACGAGCTGTCGGACACGGACAGAGCGCGGAGCGCTGCGGGGTCGTCGAGGGAGCGTGCTCCCGTGATCGACACCCGCGGTCTCACCAAGCGGTTCCGCGGCGGGCAGCTCGCCGTCGACAGGCTCGACCTCTCCGTCCCGGCGGGCAGTGTGTTCGGCTTCCTCGGGCCCAACGGCTCGGGGAAGACCACCACCATCCGGATGCTGATGGGTCTGATCGAGCCGACCTCCGGCACCGCCCGGGTGCTCGGCAGCCCGATGCCGCGCGCCGCCCGCACCGTACTCCCGAAGGTCGGTGCCCTGATCGAGGGGCCCGCGCTGTACGGCTTCCTCTCCGGCCGCGACAACCTCCTGCGGTACGACTCCGCCGACCCCACCGCCGACCCGCGCACCCGCCGTGCGCGGGTTTCCGCGGCTCTGGACCGGGTCGGGCTGACCCCCGCCGGGTCCAAGAAGGCGCGGGCGTACTCGCTGGGCATGAAGCAGCGTCTCGGGCTGGCCGCAGCCCTCCTCCAGCCCCGCGAACTGCTGGTCCTGGACGAGCCGACCAATGGGCTCGACCCGCAGGGGATGCGTGAGATCCGTTCCCTGGTGAGGGAGCTGGCGGCCGAGGGCACCACCGTCTTCCTCTCCTCGCACCTCCTGGACGAGATCGAGCAGGTGTGCACCCATGTCGCCGTGATGGCGCGCGGCCGTCTGCTCACCCAGGGGCCGGTCGCCGAGCTGTCGACGGGGGTACGGGGGCGGCTGGTGGTCACCACGGTGGACACGGGGGACGCGGCTCGGGTGCTGAAGGAGTGCGGGGTGGTGGACCTGGAGGTGGGGGAGGGGCGGGTGAGCGGGGTGCCGGCGGCGCCCGGCACGGGGGACGCGGACCTCGCGGACCTCAACGCCGCACTGGTCCACGCCGGGGTCCGGGTCACCGGCTTCGGGGCGCAACGGGCCTCGCTGGAGGACGCGTTCGTGGCGCTGACGGGGGAGGGCTTCGATGTGGCGGGCTGAGGCGGGCCATGCGGAAGAGAGGGAGGCTTCGGTGTCGAGGGCGGAGGCGGGGGAAGGCGTCGATGACGCGGCCGGGGCGAGGGCCGACGGGAGGTCCGTGAGCCCGCTGTGGACCCTGGGACTCCTGAGGTCCGAGCTCAAGGTCACCTTCCGCCGCTGGCGGACCCTCGTCCTGCTCGTGGTGCTCGCCGGAGTCCCCGTGCTCATCGGCATCGCCGTGAAGATCGAGACCAGCGGCGATCCGGACGGGTCCGGCGGCGGCGCGGCGCACGGCCCCGCGTTCCTCTCCCAGATCACCAACAACGGCCTCTTCCTGGTCTTCGCCGCCCTCGCCGCCACCCTCCCGGTGTTCCTCCCGATGGCCGTCGGCGTCGTCGCGGGCGACTCCGTCGCGGGCGAGGCCAACAGCGGCACGCTGCGCTATCTGCTGGTCGCGCCCGCCGGACGGACCCGGCTGCTGCTTGCCAAGTACGCCACCACGCTCGCCTTCTGCCTGGTCGCGACCCTCGTGGTGGCCGCTTCCGCGCTCGCGGTCGGGGCGCTGCTCTTCCCCGTCGGGGAGATGATGACGATCTCCGGGGTGCCGATCAGCTTCGGGGAGGGCCTGCTCAGGGTGGTGGCCATCGCGGTGGCGGTCGCCGCCTCGCTGACCGGCTTCGCGGCGCTCGGACTCTTCGTCTCGACGCTCACCAACAGCGGTGTGGCCGCCATGGCGGCCACTGTCGGACTGCTGATCACCGTGCAGATCCTCGACAGTATTCCGCAGCTCGCCGGGATCCAGCCCTATCTCTTCCCGCACTACTGGCTGTCCTTCGCGGACCTGCTGCGGGAGCCCGTGTACTGGGACGACCTGTGGACCAACCTCGGTCTGCAGGGTGTCTACGCGGCGGTGTTCGGCTCGGCGGCGTGGGCGCGGTTCACGGCGCGGGACATCATGGCGTGAAGAGCCCGGACCTGGAAGGGCCGAGGGTCGGCGGGGAGCCCAGGGAGCACGGGCCGGACCCGCACATTCCCCTCCGACGCACGGGACCGGCCCGAACCATCCGGTGCCGTGCCGAGCCGTCCCCCGACGCAGCTCGACACGACACGGACCGTTCCCCCTAGAGGGCCCATTGTTGGAGGCTCTCGTTCCGCTGTCAATACGCTACGTATCGTCGCCCGGATAGACTCCGTCCGTGAGCGCGACGCCCAACCCGCAGCGACGCAGCGAGAAGTCCCGGCAGGCGATCCTCGCGGCCTCCATCGACCTGTGCACCGAGAAGGGGTACGGGGACGTCACCATGGAGGCGATCGCGGCCCGGGCGGGCGTCAGCAAGAAGACGATCTACCGCTGGTGGCCGTCCAAGGGCGCCGTACTCCTGGAAGCGGTCGGTCAGATGACCGACAGCGAGGCGCCGTTCCCGGACACCGGGCATCTGGCCGCCGACCTGTACACGCAGATGACGGGCGTGGTGCGGCTGCTCACCACGCCGCCGTTCGGACCGGCGTACATCGGGATCCTCTCCGAGCTGCATTTCGACGAGGAGCTGACCCGGGCGGTCCACGCGCAGTTGATCACCCCGCGCTTCACGGCGGCGGTCAACCGGCTCAAGAGCGCCCAGCGCCAGGGCAGGCTGCCGCCCGGCGCGGACCTGGAACTCGCCGTCGAACTCCTCTACGGCCCGCTCTACTACCGGTACGCGCTGAGCAAGCCGCCGCACAGCGCCGAGCGGATCGCGGAGATCGTCGACCATGTGCTGCGGACGCTGGACTGACGGCCCCGAGGGCCGGCGCCCGGCCCCGGGCATCCGGTGTCCGCAGGCGTCCGAGGCCCGCGGGCGTCAGAGGACCGCAGGCGCCTGAGGCGTGCGGGCATCCGAGGACCGCAGGCGTCCGAGGCGTGCGGGCGTGGAACTGCCGCCCCCGGCGCGGTAGTTGGCGCACGCCGGGGGCGGCAGGAATGGAAGGACGTAACCCGGGTCCAGCCGCCTAGAAGGTCAGCTTCCAGCTGTTGAGGGTGCCGGTGTCCTGGGCGGCTACGTCCTGGAGGCGCAGCTTCCACACCCCGTTGGCGGCCTCGCTCGACGCGTTCACCGTGTAGGTCTCCACGATGTTGTCGGCCGAGTCGTTGCTGCTGGAGTTCTTCAGCCGGTACGCCGTTCCGTCCGGCGCCACCAGGTCGAGGACCACGTCACCGCGCCAGGTGTGCTTGATGTTCACCGACACCTTGAGGGCGGTGGGCGCGTTGCCGGTGCGTCCCGCGACGGTGATCGGCGAGGTCACGGCCGCACCGGCGTCGGGGATCGCTAGGGCGGTGGTGCTCTCGTAGTCGGTACCGGTCGGCGGGGTCGTGCCGCCCGCGGACAGTGCCCAGATCGCGTAGGCGACGGCGTCGCTGTTGCGGTCCAGGGCGGTGTCGTTGATGTTGCTCAGGCTGTCGCAGGAGGAGTGGTAGCAGCGGTCGAAGGCGACGCCGGAGGTGCCGCCCCACTTCTGCGCCTGGGCGGCCGTCTTGCGGTAGTCGGCGCCGGAGAACAGACCGCCGACCGGGACGCCGACGTTCTTGAACGGGGCGTGGTCGGAGCGCCCGTCGCCCTCGGTCTCGATCTCGGTCGGGATGTTCAGGCCCGCGTAGTAGTCCTTGAAGGTCTTCTCGATGGTCGGGTCGTCGTCGTAGACGAAGTAGCCCGGGTTCGGGGACCCGATCATGTCGAAGTTCAGATAGCCCGCGATCTTCGCACGCTCGGTCGACGGCAGGCTGTTGACGTACGCCTTCGAGCCGAGCAGCCCCAGTTCCTCCGCGCCCCACCAGGCGAACCGCAGGTGCTTGTCGGGCTTGAACTGGGCGCGGGAGACGGCGAGCGCGGTCTCCAGGATCGCCGCCGAACCGGAGCCGTTGTCGTTGATGCCGGCGCCCGAGGTCACCGAGTCCAGGTGCGAGCCCGCCATGATCACCTTGGTGGCGTCACCGCCCGGCCAGTCGGCGATCAGGTTGTAGCCGGTGGCACCGCTCGCGGTGAAGGTCTGGAGCTGGGTGGTGAAACCGGCCGCGTCCAGCTTGGCCTTCACGTAGTCGATGGACGCCTTGTATCCGGCGCGGCCGTGGGCGCGGTTGCCGCCGTTGGCGGCGGCGATGTTGGAGAACTGGGTGAGATGCGCCTTGACGTTGGCCAGAGGGATGTCGGGCGCGGCGGCGATCTGCGCGGGGGCTCGAACGGGGGCCGCGGCCGGTGCGGCGGTGCCGGGTGCCGCGGTGGCGGTGCTCGCGGTGACCGGGGCGAGGAGCCCGGCGACGGCGAGCGCGGCTATCGCGGCGACTCGGCGGGATCTGCGGGTGCTGACGAGCGACATGTGGGGGCTCCGGATTCCGAACGGGGACGGGACGGAACGTGCGGGAACTGGCGCTGCTGGTACGGCGGTTGAGCGAAGTGCGGGGTGCTGTGTGCGGAGTGCGAGGTGCTGTGTCTGCGCTGTGCGTGCCTGATGTTCAGCGAGGGTTTGACTGGACGTCAAGAGCAGGAACCGGACAGGAGTGTTCGCAATGCGGTAGAGAGGCGGTCGTCCGTGGTCAGCTCGCGGGGCGGGGCGCGATCCGGACCACCGCGGCGACGGCGGCGTGCTCCGAGGTGGCCTCGGAGACGCTGAAGAACACGCTGCGCGCGGGAGGCGCGAACTCGTGCACCTCCCGGCGCGAGGCGGTCGGCGAACAGGTCAGCCGGACCCGGGAAACGGACTTCCCCGAGCTCACCCCGAAGGTCAGCGCCCCCTCGCCCGCACACGCGACCTCAACGACGATCGGCACCCCCGGCGCCAGGGCATCGTCCTGGTTCCCCATGTGCGTGCCGCCCGCGAAGCTGCTGTGAAAGGTGCCGTTGAAGCCGTCATCGGGGTCACTGAGCGCGGCTTGTGCTCGCTTCTCCAGCTCCTGAACGCTGGGATGCGTGACGGCGGGCGGCGAGGGAACGGCAGGGAAGCCCGGCTCCTCGCGGTGCGTCTCGGTGAGGCTCTCGCAGGCGGTGGCGCCTGCCAGAACGGCGAAGAGGGTCAGTGCGGTGGCTGAGCTGCGTACGGAGCGGTTCATGGTCGTCCCCCCGGTCACCCGGCCACCGTGCGGTGGCGTGGGGGGATCATGCCGAAACGGGGGAGTGGTCAACCGGGAGTTGAGGAGATGCAGAGCTTGGGAGTGGTTGTCGGGGCCTTCGGGGGGCATTCGGAGGCCTTCGGGGGCGTCCGGAAGCCGGACGGCGGCTTGAAGTGTTCGCGTCAGGTGGGTGGGGTGCGGTTCCGGTGGCGACGGGGCCCTCGCCCCGAAATTGGCGCGACGCCGTGACCACCGCCGAGTTACGCTCGAATCATGGCCAGGCATTACTACTTTCTGTGATTCACCGCGCGAACGCGGCGTGAGCGCGAGCGGCTGAGCCCTCGCCCCGCCGGGTACGTTCGCGCGCCCTCAGGTCCAACAGACAGCTACGTAATCCCTGAGGAATCACCATGCGCCCTCGCGCTCATAGCCATGCCCATACCCACGCTCATGCCCGCGCCCAGCTCTCCCTGCGGGAGGTCTCGCTCTCCTTCGGGGACCGCACCGTCCTCGACCGGGTCTCGCTGTCCGTACGTCCCGGAGAGAAGGCCGGTGTGGTCGGGGAGAACGGATCCGGGAAGTCCACTCTGCTGCGGCTCGTCGCCGGGGTGCTGACGCCCGACGACGGGGAGGTCACCGTGGCCTTTCCCGGTGGTGTCGGGCATCTCGCGCAGACCCTCGACCTCGCCCCGCACCTCACCGTCCAGGACGCCGTCGACACCGCGCTCGCCGAGCTGCGCGCGCTGGAGGCGGCGATCCGGGACACCGAGGCCGGGCTCGGCGAGCAACCGGCGGAGGCCGACCTCGACGCGTACGGGGAGCTGCTCACCGCGTACCAGGACCGGGGCGGTTACGAGGCCGACGCCCGCGTCGACAGTGCGCTGCACGGGCTCGGGCTGGCCCGGATCACCCGGGAGCGGACGCTGGGTTCGCTCTCCGGCGGTGAGCAGTCGCGCCTCGCGCTCGCCTGCGTACTGGCCGCCGCACCCGAGCTGCTGCTCCTCGACGAGCCGACCAACCACCTCGACGGCCAGGCCACCGAGTGGCTGGAGGAGCAGCTGCGCGCCCACCGGGGCACCCTCGTCGCCGTCACTCACGACCGCGTCTTCCTGGAGCGGATCGCCACCACCATCCTGGAGGTGGACCGCGATCTGCGGACGGTGCGGCGGTACGGCGACGGCTGGGACGGGTATCGCACCGCCAGGGCCGCCGCCCGCGCCCGGTGGGCGCAGGAGCACCAGGAGTGGATCGACGAGTTGGCCCGTACGCAGGCGCTGGTCGAGGCAGCCGGGAAACGGCTCGCCGCGACCGGCAAGGACCCCGGCCAGGGCTTCGGCAAGCACCGCCGCTCCAGCGAGGCCAAGCTGTCCGGGCGGGTGCGGGCGGCCGGACAGCGGCTGGAGGTACTGCGGGCCTCGCCCGTACCGCCGCCGCCCGTGCCGCTGATGTTTCACGTGAAACTGGACACGGCGGGCGAAGGGGACCAACAGAACGGTCCACTGGCCGAGTTGAGGGATGTGGCGGTGGCCGGACGCCTCGTCGTACCGGAGTTGCAGATCAAGCCCGGGGAACGGCTGCTGGTATCGGGGCCGAACGGGGCGGGGAAGTCCACGTTGCTCCGGGTGCTGGCCGGGGATCTGGTGCCGGACTCCGGGACCGTCGTACGACCGCGACAGCTCGGATATCTGCCGCAGGAACTCGCCGCGACGGCCGACTCTCGCACCCTGCTGGCGGGATACGCCGCCGGGCGGCCCGGCTTTCCGGAGGAGCACGCGGACGAACTGCTGACGCTGGGGCTGTTCCGGGAGGAGGACCTCGGAGTGCCGGTGGCGGCGCTGTCGGTCGGGCAGCGGCGACGGCTGGAGCTGGCCCGGCTGGTGTCCCGTCCTGCGGACCTGCTCGTACTGGACGAGCCGACCAACCATGTGTCGCTGAGCCTGGTGGAGGAGCTGGAGGCGGCGCTGGCGGACTACCCGGGGGCGGTGGTGGCGGTATCGCACGACCGCAGGTTCCGGAGCGGGTTCGAGGGGAGCCGGGTGGAGTTGGTGGCGGGACGGGCGGTGCCTTTGGGCTGAACCGTACGGAGCTGGGCGGGCCCAGGGTTGGAGCGGGCCCGCACGGACCCGCTCAGACCCCCGAGGTACTCGTTCGCTCCGGCCCGGCCGCCGGCACCACATCCCCCGCCTCCGGAGGCAGCACCGCCGTCGCAGCCAACGCCTCCCGCCGTCCCCGTCGCCCCGCCCGCAGCGCATCCCATGTCAGCACGATCAACGCCGCCCACACCAGCGCGAACCCGGCCCACCGTTCGGCCGGCATCTCCTCGTGGAAGTACACGATCCCCAGCACGAGCTGGAAGACCGGGGCCAGATACTGGAGCAGGCCAAGAGTGGAGAGCGGTACGCGAATCGCGGCGGCGCCGAAGCACACCAGCGGTGCGGCGGTGACGATCCCGGTCGCGGCCAGCAGCGCCGCATGCCCCACCCCGTGCGCCCCGAAGGCAAGCCCGCTCGACGACCCGAGCCACACCAAGTACCCCAGCGCGGGCAGGAACTGGATCGCCGTCTCCGCGGCCAGCGACTCCAGCCCGCCCAGATTGACCTTCTTCTTCAGCAGCCCGTACGTCGCGAACGAGAAGGCCAGGATCAGCGAGATCCACGGCGGCTCCCCGTACCCCACCGCGAGCACCACCACCGCCGACGCGCCGATGCCCACGGCCGCCCACTGGGCCGGCCGCATCCGCTCGCCGAGCAGCAGCACACCCATCGCGATGGTGACCAGCGGGTTGATGAAGTAACCGAGGGACGCCTCCACCACATGGCCGGCGTTGACCGACCAGATGTAGAGCCCCCAGTTGATGCTGATGACGGTCGCGGCCAGGGCTATCAGCACCAACTTGCGCGGCTGGGCGAGCAGTTCACGGACCCAGCCCCAGCGGCGTATCGCCAGCAGGGCGATCCCCACCACGACCAGCGACCACACCATCCGGTGGGCCAGGATCTCGATCGCCCCGGCGGGCTTCAGCAGTGGCCAGAACAGCGGGACAAGCCCCCACGCGCCGTACGCCGTGAGCCCGTAAAGCAACCCCGCACGCTGTTCCTTCTTCGTATCCACCGGCCCTGGCCTCCCGTCCCGGAACATGCACCCTGCACACACCCGTCGCGGACGACGGTAATCCCCGCCGCCCTCCCATGTCATGTCCGTATCGCCATACGGTCATGACATCCCGGGGGAGCCCGGAAGCACGAAAGGGGCGCCCGGCCTGCAACGGCCGGGCGCCCCTCGCTCGTACTACGAGCGGCTCTCAGCCGACCACCGTCCAGGTGTCCTTGCCCGCGAGCAGTGCGCCGAGGTCGCCCTTGCCGTTCCGTTCGATCGCGGCGTCCAGTTGGTCGGACATCAAGGTGTCGTACACCGGGCGGTCGACGGA
>NZ_JBITDM010000024.1:0-125584 GCF_044454195.1 Streptomyces sp. NPDC051561
ATTCCGAACCCGGAAGCTAAGCCTTTCAGCGCCGATGGTACTGCAGGGGGGACCCTGTGGGAGAGTAGGACGCCGCCGAACAATTATTGTGGGAATGCCCCGCACCAGGTAACTGGTGCGGGGCTTTTCTGCGTTTACAGGGTTTAGGGTTTTACGGCTTCTTCTTGGAGTGGGCGGCGAAGAAGTCCCACATGAGGTCGGTGGCGCTGACGCCTGCTTCGGGGTCGCCCATTCCGCCGGCCCCACCGGGCCAGGCGTGGCCCATTTCGGGGATGCGGTAGGCGACGAAATCGGAGTTGTCGCGGCACTTGGCGGCGGTCCTCGTGATGCTGTTCCTGAGCTTCTGCGGCTTGGAGGGCTTACAGCTCAGGCGGTCCTGCCAGTACGTCACCCCCTCTTCCGCAGGCCCCTGGACATCGTCCTTGCCGCCGATGAACGTCATGACGGAGACAGGGGACTTGGGAGCGTAGGCCGGGGTGGCCGGGTCCGAGCCGGCGAAGGCGCCGCTCACCGGGGCCACCGCGGCGAACCTGTCGTGGAGTTCGACGGCGACCTTGAAGGACATGTCGGCGCCGTTGGAGATGCCCGTCGCGTAGATGCGGTTCGGGTCGGCCTTCCACGTGGTGGTGATGCGGTCCAGGACGAGGCGCAGGAAGCCGATGTCGTCCTCGGCGCCGCAGCAGGTGAGGGCGTTGAAGCCGCCGCTGAAGCCCTCGGGGTAGACGGCGAGGAAGTTCTTGGCGTCGGCCTTCTTGTCGAGGTCGCTCAGGTTGGCGATGGCGTCCGCGGTACCCGGGAACATATGCATTGCCACGACCACGGGGAGCTGCTGGCCCGCGGTGAAGCCGGGAGGGGCGTGGACGGCGTAGGTGCGCTGCTTGCCTTTCCAGGTCAGGGTGACCCTCTGGTCACCGGGGCGGGGCACCTCGGGAGGTGCGGGGGTGGCTGTGGGCGTCGACGGCTGCTTCGCCGGCGGGGACTTGTCGGCGTCCCCGCCGCAGCCGGTGGCAGCCACCAGCAGGGCCGCCGCGAGTAACGGGCCGAGTGTGCGGGTCAGGGCCTTTCCGGGGCGAGTTGGCATGCGCGCATGGTGGCAGGGGGGATCCGGCCGGTCCAGAGGAATGGGCGGTTCGGAGTTCCGCGATTTTGTGGGTATGATCTACCTTGTTGCAGCCGAGCACAGCGAAGCGCAACAAGGCCCCTATAGCTCAGTCGGTAGAGCGTCTCCATGGTAAGGAGAAGGTCTGCGGTTCGATTCCGCATGGGGGCTCAGGAAGAAGGACGAAAGGCCCCCCGCCTACTGGCGGGGGGCCTTTCGCATGTCCGGGGAAGGAAGGCCCGAAGGGGCCCTCCCCGTGCGGGAGTTACTGCTGGAGAGGCTCGGGGACGCGCATCACGAGAATGGCCATGTCGTCGGAGGCGGGCTCGGCGGCGAAGCGTTCGACGGCGCGCAGGACACGGGCGGCGACCGCGCCGGCCGTCAGGCCCGTACAACCGGAGAGGACCTCGGCGAGGCCGTCGTCGCCGAGCATGCGGGTGCCCTCGCGGCGTTCGGTGATGCCGTCGGTGACGCAGAGCAGGACGTCGCCCGGGTCGAGGGTGATGGTCTCCTCGTAGAGCTCCAGGTCGTCCATCACGCCGAGGAGGGGCTGGGGTTCGGCGGCGGGGGTGACCGTGCCGTCCTGGCGGAGGCGGAGCGGGAGCGGATGGCCCGCGCAGACGATCTTGAGGATGGAGCTGCCGTCCTCCTGGGGCCACAACTCGCCGTAGAGGAGGGTCAGGAAGCGGCTGCGTTCGCCCTCGTCGAGGATGGCGGCGTTGAGGCGCTCCAGGACGGCGGGGCCGCCGAAGCCCTCGCGGGCGAGGAGGCGCAGGGCGTGCCGGGCGAGGCCGGTGACGGCGGCTGCCTGGGGACCCGTACCGCAGACGTCTCCGATGGCGAAGCCGTAGGCGCCGTCGCGGATGGGGAAGAGGTCGTAGAAGTCGCCGCCCACCTCGTTGCCCTCGCCGGCGGCGCGGTAGATGACCTCGACCTCGACGTTGGGGACGTGCGGGAGCTCCGGGGGGAGCAGGCTGCGCTGGAGGGACTGGCTGATGGCCATGCGCTCGGAGTAGAGACGGGCGTTGTCCAGGGCGAGGGCGGCGCGGCGGGAGAGGTCCTCGGCGAGTTCGAGGATTTCCTGCCG
The DNA here is from genome assembly GCF_044454195.1 of Streptomyces sp. NPDC051561. Taxonomy (NCBI): domain Bacteria; kingdom Bacillati; phylum Actinomycetota; class Actinomycetes; order Kitasatosporales; family Streptomycetaceae; genus Streptomyces; species Streptomyces sp. NPDC051561. The sequence continues at coordinate 2,187 of NZ_JBITDM010000024.1, forward strand.
GAAGTGGTCGTCGGTGGGCTTGCCGAGGGTGAGCATCCCGATGACGCGGTTGCGGGCGACCAGCGGGAGGACGACCGTCTCGCCGCCGACTGCGGCGGCGGTGGCGAGGGTGGTGCCGATTCCCGAGGTCAGGTGGGGGGTTGAGCTGAGGCCGAGGCTGCGCATCGAGGTGCGCAGGGCGGCCTGGTGGGCGGCCTCGCTGGGGGCGTTCCAGATGCGGGCGCCGGGGGTGGGGACCGGGTCCGGCGGGCTGATACGGGCGAGGAGGGCCTTGAGGCCGTCGATGCGTTCCTCGTCCTCGTGCAGGACGTAGGAGAGATAGGGGTCGGAGGCCTGGTCGGCGATGGTGTAGACGGCGCACCAGGTGGCCAGGGTGGGCACCGTCATCTGCGCCATCAGGGCGAGGGTCTGGTCCCGGTCCAGGGTGCCGGCCAGCAGGTCGGAGGCTTCGACGAGGAAGGAGAGGGAACCCCGGCGGAGGCGTTCGAGTTCGCCGAGGCGGGCGGACTCGACGGCGAGCGCGATGCGGTCGGCGGCGAACTGGAGACGCAGGGCCTCCTCGTTGGTGTAGCGGCCGGAGGCTTCGGCGGCGACGCCGAGGGAGCCGGTGAGGCGGCCCTCGACCTTGAGGGGGACGGTGACCACCGAGCGCATTCCGGTGCCGTTGAGGAGGGGGACGGCGCCGGGGACGGCGGTCAGGTCCTCGTGGACGGCGGGCATCCTGGCCGAGCCGTATCTGCCGGTGCCGGCTTCGACCGGGACGCGGGCGAAGCGCTGGCGGGCGGAGGGAAGGCCGGTGGTGGCGCGGACTTCGAGTTCGGTCTCGTCGTCGGTGGCGAGCAGGAGGAACGCGGAGTCGGCGTCGAGCATGTCGCGGGCGCGCTCGACCGTGCGCTGGAGGAGGCCGTCGAGGTCGTCGGGGGCGGGGGAGCCGATGAAGACTTCGAAGGGGTCGGTGGCGCGTCCGTCACCCGAGGTGCCGGAGGGGGAGTCGACGGAGGGCTGGCGCTGCGGTGTCTGGAGTACGGCGCGGTCGACGTCCCGTACCAGCAGACAGATGGTGGAGGGCTCGCCCTCGTTGTCCCGTACGCGCAGGTGGGAGGCGTAGACCGGGATGACGCGGCCGTCCTTGCCCTGGATGCCGTAACTGCCCTCCCAGCGGGACATCTGGAGGGCCTCGGCGATGCCGGTGCCGATGCCGGGGGTCTGTGGCCAGGCCGTGAAGTCGGTGAGGGGTTTGCCGGTGACCTGCTCGGCGGCGTAACCGAAGAGGTCCTCGGCGTCCTCGTTCCAGGAGGCGATGGCGCCGGTGCGGTCTATCTGGACGACGGCCACGCGGATGCGGCCGTCGGCGACCGGAAGGAGGCCGTCCGGGAGGACCGGGCCCGCGACGCGGGTGCCGACGGGGCGCTGGGGGAGATCGAGTTGGAACCAGACCTGCTTGAGGGTGGGGGTGTACTCGACGCCCCACTTGGAGGCCAGGGCCGCGCACAGGAGCAGTCCGCGGCCGCCCTCGCGGTCGGGACCGCCCAGGTTCATCCCGGTGCCCTGGAGCGGCACCTCGCGTTCCGGGTAGCGGTCGCCGACCTCGACGCGGATGCCGTCCTCGGTGCGCAGGCACAGCACGTCGGCCTGGGTGCCGGCGTGGACGACGGCGTTGGTGACCAGTTCGCTGGTGAGGACGACAGCGTCGTCCACCAGCTCGGAATGGCCCCAGCCCTGGAGGGTGTCCCGGACGAACGCGCGGGCAGTCGCGACCGACCGCCCGACAGGGTCGAAAGTGGCAGCCGCCCGCGCCGTGATCACAGCACTCCCCATGTGGTGTTCGTCGCTTCCCCGAGTCCTGTGCCCGTTTCTCGCGGCTTCGATACGCCCTGCCAGGCTAGACCGTCGGCGGTCGTGATGTGCCACTGCGTCCGGGGTAGGTACGAGGCGGGCATGCGAGGGGGAGGTCGCGGCGCCTTGGCTGTACCCTTCAACGATTTGACGCCGGGGGCGTCACGCCTTGACTGTCGGACACAGCGGTGCGTCAAGGTGGAAGACTGGGAAAGCTTCCAGCGAAGACCTGGGAAGTACGGTCGATCCCTGCGGGAGGGACACGGTGGAGTCTGGCGTGGCGGCGCGGGGCAAGAGCACGCGCACAAAAGGCGGACGGTCCCGGAGCAATGGGACCACCGAGGTCGACACAGCTGCGTTGAACCGCATGCTGACGGCCTTGGTGTCGATGCGGGACGGCAACTTCAGGAAGCGGCTGACGGTCTCCGGGGACGGAGTGATGTCGGAGATCGCCGCTGTTTTCAATGAGGTTGCCGATCGGAACCTGCATCTGACGGGAGAACTGGCGCGGGTACGGCGCATGGTCGGCCGCGAGGGAAAGCTCGCGGAGCGACTGGAGACCGGGGCCTGCGAGGGGTCGTGGGCGGCGGCGATCGACGCCTCGAACGCCCTGGTGGAGGATCTCGTACGACCGGTTTCCGAGGTTGGCAGGGTGCTGTCCGCGATGGCGGAGGGCGACCTGGAGCAGCGGATGGAGCTGCGGTCGCAGGGGGGTGACGGCAACGGGCATCCACTGCGGGGCGAGTTCCTCAAGGTCGGCCGTACGGTCAACAACCTGGTCGACCAGCTGTCCGCGTTCACCGACGAAGTGACGCGGGTCGCACTGGAGGTCGGTACCGAGGGCAAGCTGGGCGGGCAGGCCCAGGTGCGCGGTATGTCCGGTTCGTGGAAGGACCTCACGGACTCGGTCAATACGATGGCGTACCGGCTGACCGCGCAGGTCCGGGACATCGCGCTGGTGACGACGGCGGTCGCCAAGGGCGATCTGTCGCGCAAGGTCACCGTGCACGTGGCCGGTGAGATGCTCCAGCTGAAGAACACCGTGAACACGATGGTGGACCAGCTGTCGTCGTTCTCCTCCGAAGTGACGCGGGTGGCGCGTGAGGTGGGTACGGAGGGCGCGCTGGGCGGGCAGGCCCAGGTGCCCGGCGTGGCCGGTGTGTGGAAGGACCTGACGGACTCCGTCAATACGATGGCGGGGAATCTCACGTCGCAGGTGCGCGGGATCGCCGAGGTGACGACGGCGGTCGCCAACGGTGATCTGTCGCGGAAGGTCACGGTGAACGCGCGCGGCGAGGTCGCCCAGCTCGCCGAGACCATCAACCAGATGACCGAGACGCTGCGGACCTTCGCGGACGAGGTGACCCGGGTTGCCAGCGAGGTCGGTGGCGAGGGTCAGCTGGGTGGGCAGGCGCAGGTTCCGGGTGCGGCGGGTACCTGGAAGGACCTGACGGACTCGGTCAACACGGCCTTCCGCAACCTCACCGACCAGGTGCGGAATATCGCCCAGGTGACGACCGCGGTCGCCAACGGTGACATGACGCAGAAGGTCACCGTCGATGTGGCCGGCGAGATGCTGGAGCTGAAGAACACCGTCAACACGATGGTGGAGCAGCTCCAGGCCTTCGGTTCCGAAGTGACCAGGGTGGCGCGTGAGGTCGGCGTCGAGGGTCAGCTGGGTGGGCAGGCGCAGGTTCCGGGTGCGGCGGGTACCTGGAAGGACCTGACGGACTCGGTCAACACGGCCTTCCGCAACCTCACCGGGCAGGTGCGGAACATCGCCCAGGTGACGACCGCGGTCGCCAACGGCGATCTCTCGCAGAAGGTCACGGTGGATGTCTCCGGCGAGATGCTGGAGCTGAAGAACACCGTGAACACGATGGTGGACCAGCTGTCCTCGTTCGCCGACCAGGTGACGCGGATGGCTCGTGATGTGGGTACCGAGGGACGGCTCGGCGGCCAGGCGCGGGTGGACGGCGTCAGCGGTACGTGGAAGGAACTGACCGACTCCGTCAACTTCATGGCCGGCAACCTGACTTCACAGGTGCGGCAGATCGCGCAGGTCACGACGGCCGTCGCGCGCGGTGACCTGTCGCAGAAGATCGACGTGGACGCCCGGGGCGAGATCCTGGAGCTGAAGTCGACCATCAACACGATGGTGGATCAGCTGTCGGCGTTCGCGGACCAGGTGACGCGGGTGGCCCGTGAGGTGGGTACCGAGGGGCGGCTCGGCGGCCAGGCCCAGGTGCCCGGCGTGGCCGGTGTGTGGCGGGATCTGACCGATTCGGTGAACGGCATGGCCGGGAACCTCACGGACCAGGTGCGCAACATCGCGCAGGTGGCGACCGCGGTGGCGCGGGGTGACCTGTCGCAGAAGATCGACGTGGACGCCCGGGGCGAGATCCTGGAGCTGAAGAACACCCTGAACACGATGGTGGACCAGCTCTCGAACTTCGCGGAGCAGGTGACCAGGGTGGCCCGCGAGGTGGGCACGGAGGGCATGCTCGGCGGCCAGGCCGAGGTTCAGGGCGTCAGCGGTACCTGGAAGGACCTCACCCAGTCCGTCAACTTCATGGCGAACAACCTGACTTCACAGGTGCGCAACATCGCCGAGGTGACGACTGCCGTCGCCAAGGGTGACCTGTCGAAGAAGATCACGGTGGATGCGAAGGGTGAGATCCTGGATCTCGTCACGACCGTGAACACGATGGTCGACCAGCTCTCCAATTTCGCCGACGAGGTCACCAGGGTGGCCCGTGAGGTGGGTACCGAGGGAATTCTGGGCGGCCAGGCGCGGGTACGCGGGGTCACCGGCATCTGGAAGGACCTCAGCGACAACGTCAATACGATGGCCAACAACCTGACTTCGCAGGTGCGGAACATCTCCCGGGTATCGTCCGCGGTCGCCAACGGTGACCTGACGAAGAAGGTCACCGTCGAGGCGCGCGGCGAGGTCGCGGAGCTGGCCGACACGGTGAACACCATGGTGACGACCCTTTCGTCGTTCGCGGACGAGGTGACCCGGGTGGCCCGTGAGGTGGGCACCCAGGGCGAGTTGGGCGGCCAGGCGCGCGTACCGGGAGTCGCCGGTACGTGGAAGGACCTCACCGAGTCGGTGAACTCGATGGCGTCCAACCTGACCGGCCAGGTGCGGCAGATCGCGGCGGTCACCACCGCCATCGCCAAGGGCGACCTCACCAAGAAGATCGACATCGACGCACGCGGTGAGATCCAGGACCTGAAGGACACCATCAACACGATGGTCGACCAGCTCTCCTCGTTCGCGGACCAGGTCACCAGGGTGGCCCGCGAGGTGGGTACCGACGGTCAGCTGGGCGGCCAGGCGCGGGTGCGGGACGTCGACGGTACGTGGCGCGACCTCACCGAATCCGTGAACGAGATGGCCGGGAACCTCACCCGGCAGGTGCGTGCGATCGCAAAGGTCGCGACCGCGGTGACGCGGGGCGACCTCAATCTGAAGATCGATGTGGATGCCGCCGGAGAGATCCAGGAGCTCCAGGACAACATCAACACGATGATCTCCAACCTGCGTGACACCACCCTCGCCAACGAGGAGCAGGACTGGCTGAAGGGCAACCTGGCCCGGATCTCCGGCCTGATGCAGGGGCGCCGGGACCTGGACGACGTGGCCTCGCTGATCATGAGCGAGCTGACGCCGGTGGTCTCCGCGCAGCAGGGCGCGTTCTTCCTGGCGATGGCGTCGGGGGCGGGCGCGGCCAAGGGCGCGGAGGTCGGCGCCGTGGTGGACAGCCCGTACCAGCTGCGGATGCGCGGGAGTTACGGGTACTCGACGGGCGCCATGCCGACCGTCTTCCGGCCGGGGGAGACCCTGATCGGTACGGCGGCCGAGGAGAAGCGGACCATCCTGGTCAAGGTGCCGCCGGGCTACCTGCGGATCTCCTCCGGGCTCGGGGAGGCGCCGCCGGCGCATGTGATCGTGCTGCCGGTGCTCTTCGAGGGGCAGGTTCTCGGAGTGATCGAACTGGCGTCGTTCCAGCCGTTCACCCACATCCAGAAGGACTTCCTGAACCAGATCGCGGAAATGATCGCGACGAGTGTGAACACGATCAGTGTGAACACCAAGACCGAGGTGCTCCTTGAGCAGTCGCAGGAGCTCACCGAGCAACTGCGGGAACGTTCCGAGGAGTTGGAGAACCGGCAGAAGGCGCTCCAGGAGTCCAACGCGGAGCTGGAGGAGAAGGCCGAGCTGCTGGCCCGGCAGAACCGCGACATCGAGGTGAAGAACACCGAGATCGAGGAGGCCAGGCAGGTCCTGGAGGAGCGTGCCGAGCAGCTCGCGGTCTCCATGCGCTACAAGTCGGAGTTCCTGGCGAACATGTCGCACGAACTGCGCACACCGCTCAACTCCCTTCTGATCCTTGCCAAGTTGCTCGCCGACAACGCCGACGGGAACCTCTCCCCGAAGCAGGTCGAGTTCGCCGAGACCATCCACGGAGCCGGTTCCGACCTGCTCCAGCTGATCAACGACATCCTCGACCTGTCCAAGGTCGAGGCGGGCAAGATGGATGTGTCGCCGACCCGGATCGCCCTGGTCCAGCTCGTCGACTACGTGGAGGCGACCTTCCGGCCGCTCACCGCGGAGAAGGGTCTCGACTTCTCGGTACGGGTCTCCCCGGAGCTGCCCGCCACCCTGCACACCGATGAGCAGCGCCTGCTCCAGGTGCTGCGCAACCTGCTTTCCAACGCGGTGAAGTTCACCGACACCGGCGCCGTCGAGCTGGTGATCCGGCCCGCCAACTCCGACGTACCGCACGCCATCCGGGAGCAGTTGCTCGAAGCGGGGTCGCTGCGGGACGTGGACGGCGACCTGATCGCCTTCTCGGTCACCGACACCGGCATCGGCATCGCGGCCAGCAAGATGAGGGTGATCTTCGAGGCGTTCAAGCAGGCGGACGGGACGACCAGCAGGAAGTACGGCGGTACGGGTCTGGGCCTGTCCATCAGCCGGGAGATCGCGCGGCTGCTCGGCGGCGAGATCCACGCGGCGAGCGAGCCGGGCCGCGGGTCGACCTTCACGCTCTATCTGCCGCTGCACCCGAGCGAGCTGCCGCCGCAGGGCTACCCGCAGTTGGCGCCCGGTGGGATCGAACTGCCGCGCAGGGCGCAGGCGGAGGACCGTTCGGTCGCGGCCGAGGCTCCGCCGACGTACGACATCACCAGCGCACGCGGCGAGTCGCACTCCGGTACCTCCGGGCTGTTCCGGCGCCGTCGCAAGTCGATCGGGGCGACCGAGCAGCGGCCGGCGCTGCCCGGCCAGCCGGTGGCGGCCCCGGCAGCGGCGACGCCGCAGGAGACCTGGGTCGGCCAGCCGGGGCAGGAGAGCGGGCCCGAGGAGCGGCGTTCCTTCGACTTCTCCGGTGAGAAGGTGCTGATCGTCGACGACGACATCCGCAATGTCTTCGCGCTGACCAGCGTCCTGGAGCAGCACGGGCTCTCCGTGCTGTACGCGGAGAACGGGCGCGAGGGCATCGAAGTCCTGGAGCAGCACGACGATGTGACGCTGGTGCTGATGGACATCATGATGCCGGAGATGGACGGGTACGCGACGACGACGGCGATCCGCAGGATGCCGCAGTTCGCCGGGCTGCCGATCATCGCGCTGACCGCCAAGGCGATGAAGGGCGACCGGGAGAAGGCCATCGATTCGGGTGCCTCCGACTATGTGACCAAGCCGGTGGACCCGGACCATCTGCTCGGTGTGATGCAGCAGTGGATGCGCGGCGAGGAGTGAGCCCGGGTGCCGTGCGGACACCGCGGTCACCGTACGGTGGGCGGGTGGCCGTCGGCCGTGGGCAGTCTTGCTGACTGACTGTGGCCGACGGCGTGTGAGAGCACGGTATTCGGGGAACCTTCTGGTCTCCCGATGCGTTTGAGCTACGTGCACAGTGACATCGCGGTGACAGGGTGTGGCGACCGGCGGGGTACGGCTACCATGACCGGCACAAGGACGGGCGACGCAAGGGAGTCGTCCTCCGGGGCGGCGCCCGGTGCACTGCCGGGGCGAGGAGGACGGGCCATGGTGCAGAAGGCCAAGATCCTCCTGGTCGATGACCGGCCGGAGAATCTGTTGGCGCTGGAGGCCATCCTCTCTGCGCTCGATCAGACACTGGTGAGGGCATCGTCAGGGGAGGAAGCGCTCAAAGCACTGCTTACTGATGACTTCGCGGTCATTCTGCTGGATGTGCAGATGCCGGGCATGGACGGTTTCGAAACCGCCGCGCACATCAAGCGGCGGGAGCGGACCCGGGACATCCCGATCATCTTCCTCACCGCGATCAACCACGGTCCGCATCACACCTTCCGGGGTTATGCGGCGGGCGCGGTGGACTACATCTCGAAGCCGTTCGACCCCTGGGTGCTGCGCGCCAAGGTGTCGGTCTTCGTCGAGCTGTACATGAAGAACTGTCAGCTGCGGGAGCAAGCAGCGCTGCTGCGCCTCCAGTTGGAGGGTACGAACCGGGCGGACGCGGGAGCGGTCAAGGAACCGGCGGGTCTCCTTGCCGAACTGTCCGCACGGCTCGCGGCGGTCGAGGAGCAGGCGGAGGCGCTGTCCAAGCAACTGGACGACGACTCGGCGGATGCCGCGGCCGTCGCCACGGCGGCTCATCTGGAGCGCAAGCTCACCGGTCTGCGCCGTGCGCTCGACGCGCTCGAACCCGGCACCGGTGGCGGGACGGGAACGCTTCCGTCGCAGAACTGACCGTCGTACGACTGACGGATCGACAGCCCCGCATCCGATGACACCTCGGGTGCGGGGCTGTCGCATGCCCCGGCCCAGCGGCGCCGGGGCGCGGGGTGGGCGCTGTCGGGGCGTCAATTCGGTGTGGGGCAAAGGGCGACACGGTCGGGTGAAGGGGTGGGCACACGTGTCGGTTGGCGTCTCCACCGGTAACCTCTTGCCCCATGGCCTCACGTACGTCCGGCAAGGGTTCTCAGGGCACGACGGGCACCGCGAAGCCGCGCGCCGGGCGTACTCCGGGCGCTGCGAAGAAAGCGGCGCCCGCCAAGTCCACGGCGAAGCCTCCCGTGAAGAAGACCGTCCCCAAGAAGGCGCCTCCGAAGAAGGCTCCCGCCAAGAAGGCGGTGGCCCGGCCCGCGCCGAAGCCCGCGCCGTCCCCGACCGGGGGCATCTACCGGCTGGTGCGCGGCGCCTATCTCGGCGTCGCACACGCAGTGGGCGCGATGTTCCGCGGCATAGGGCGGGGCGCGAAGGGGCTCGACCCGGCGCATCGCAAGGACGGGCTCGCGCTGCTGCTGCTCGGGCTCGCGCTGATCGTCGCGGCCGGGACTTGGGCGCAGCTGCGCGGTCCGGTCGGCGACCTGGTGGAGCTGCTGGTCACCGGGGCGTTCGGGCGGCTCGACCTGCTGGTGCCGATTCTGCTGGGTGTCATCGGCGTACGGCTGATCCTGCATCCGGAGCGGCCGGAGGCCAACGGACGGATCGTCATCGGGCTCTCCGCGCTGGTGATCGGGGTGCTCGGGCAGGTGCACATCGCGTGCGGTTCGCCGGGGCGCGGTGACGGCGGCGAGGCGATGCAGGACGCGGGCGGGCTGATCGGCTGGGCCGCTTCGGTGCCGCTGACGTTCACGATGGGCGAGGTGCTCGCCGTACCGCTGCTGCTGCTCCTCACGATCTTCGGGCTGCTGGTGGTGACGGCGACACCGGTCAACGCGATCCCGCAGCGGCTTCGGCAGCTCGGTGTCCGGCTCGGTGTCATTGAGCCGAAGCCGGGGGAGCGGGTCGCGAGCGCCGACGGCGCGGCGGGCGACGACGAGCGGTACGACGAACAGTGGCGCGAGGCGCTTCCCGCCGGCGCGCAGCGCCCCTCCGCGCGCCGGAGCGAGGCGCAGGAGTACGACCCGGACGCCGCGGAGGAAGAGGCGCTGGGACAGCGCCGCAGGCCCCGTAGGGCACCTTCCGTGCAGCCCTCGCAGTACGGCAGGCCGCAGGACGCGGTCGATGTGGCGGCCGCCGCTGCCGCCGCGCTCGACGGGGCGGTGATGAACGGGCTGCCGCCGTCGCCGATCGTCGCCGACCTGACCCAGGGCGTCGCCCAGGACCAGCAGGAGCGCACCTCGTCGGTGCCCCCGGCGCGCGAGGAGACGCCGTCGGCCTCGGCCCCGGCCGCTGAGCAGCCCGAGCAGCCCCCCGCGCGGTCCCGTCCGATCGGCGCCCGGCAGTTCGACACCCCGCCGCCGCGCGCGGCCGACCTCACCAAGGCGCCGCCCGAGCCCCCGCAGGTGCTGCCGCCGCGTGCCGAGCAGCTCCAGCTGCGCGGCGACATCACCTACTCGCTGCCCTCGCTGGACCTGCTGGAGCGCGGCGGTCCCGGCAAGACGCGCAGTGCGGCCAATGACGCGGTCGTGGATTCGCTGACCAACGTCTTCATGGAGTTCAAGGTCGACGCGGCCGTCACCGGCTTCACCCGTGGGCCGACGGTCACCCGTTACGAGGTGGAGCTGGGCCCGGCCGTCAAGGTCGAGAAGATCACCGCGCTGGCCAAGAACATCGCGTACGCGGTGGCCTCCCCGGACGTACGGATCATCTCGCCGATCCCCGGCAAGTCCGCCGTCGGCATCGAGATCCCCAACAGCGACCGCGAGATGGTCAACCTGGGCGACGTACTGCGCCTCGCGGACGCGGCCGAGGACGACCATCCGATGCTGGTGGCGCTCGGCAAGAACGTCGAGGGCGGCTACGAGATGGCCAACCTGGCGAAGATGCCGCACGTGCTGGTGGCCGGTGCGACCGGCTCCGGCAAGTCCTCCTGCATCAACTGCCTGATCACCTCGGTGATGGTCCGCGCGACCCCCGAGGACGTACGGATGGTCCTCGTCGACCCCAAGCGCGTCGAGCTGACCGCCTACGAGGGCATCCCGCACCTGATCACCCCGATCATCACCAACCCCAAGCGGGCCGCCGAAGCGCTCCAGTGGGTCGTCCGGGAAATGGATCTGCGCTACGACGACCTGGCGGCCTTCGGCTACCGGCACATCGACGACTTCAACGCGGCCGTGCGCAGCGGGAAGCTCAAGACGCCGGAGGGCAGCGAGCGCGAGCTCCAGGCGTATCCGTATCTGCTGGTGATCGTCGACGAGCTGGCGGACCTGATGATGGTCGCGCCCCGCGACGTGGAGGACTCGATCGTCCGCATCACCCAGTTGGCCCGAGCGGCCGGAATCCATCTGGTGCTCGCCACCCAGCGGCCCTCGGTGGACGTCGTCACCGGTCTGATCAAGGCGAACGTGCCCTCCCGGCTCGCCTTCGCCACCTCCTCGCTCGCCGACAGCCGGGTCATCCTCGACCAGCCGGGCGCCGAGAAGCTGATCGGCAAGGGCGACGGGCTGTTCCTGCCGATGGGGGCCAACAAGCCGACCCGTATGCAGGGCGCCTTCGTCACCGAGGAGGAGGTCGCGGCCGTCGTCCAGCACTGCAAGGACCAGATGGCCCCGGTCTTCCGGGACGACGTGGTGGTCGGCACCAAGCAGAAGAAGGAGATCGACGAGGAGATCGGCGACGACCTGGATCTGCTGTGCCAGGCGGCCGAGCTGGTGGTTTCCACCCAGTTCGGGTCGACGTCGATGCTCCAGCGCAAGCTGCGCGTGGGCTTCGCCAAGGCGGGCAGGCTCATGGACCTGATGGAGTCCCGCGGGATCGTGGGGCCCAGCGAGGGGTCGAAGGCGCGTGACGTCATGGTGAAGCCGGACGAACTCGATGGCGTACTGGACGTGATCCGGGGAGAGTCTCCCTCATAAGGCCTAACGAGACTCACTCGTAAGAGAACACAGGCAACCGTTTCCCTTGCGCGTACGTCCAGTTGAGGGGAGGGAGGCTTTCATGGTCGGGCAGCGATGTTCACGGCTGCGGCGCTGTGGTGCCTTCGGGCTGTCGGGCCCATCCGATGGCGTACAAAGACCGGTCTCCCGATTGCCCCACCCTTTCGCTACCCCCCTAGACTGAACCTCCAGCAGGTGGCTCACGCTCGAAAGGCGCCCCCGTGTCCATCGGCAACTCCCCAGATTCCTCCGGCGGGTCAGACCCCGCCGGCAGCTCGGATGCCCCAGGCAGCCCCGACTCTCCCGAGGACGACCGGCCCACGATCGGTCGCGCCCTCCAGCAGGCCCGGATCGCCGCAGGTCTGACGGTCGACGAAGTCAGTACGTCGACCCGGGTGCGCATCCCGATCGTCCACGCCATCGAGTCGGACGACTTCTCCCGGTGCGGCGGCGACGTGTACGCCCGCGGCCACATCCGCACGCTGGCCGTCGCGGTCGGCCTCGACCCGTCCGCACTGGTCGCGCAGTACGACGGCGCACACGGCGGGCGGCCCGCGCCGACGCCGGCCGCGCCGCTCTTCGAGGCCGAGCGGATCAGGCCCGAGCCGCGCAGGCCCAACTGGACCGCCGCCATGGTGGCGGCGATCGTCGCGGTGGTCGGCTTCGTCGGCTTCACCATGTTCAGCGGCAACGACAAGGAAGCCGGTTCGCGGAGCGTCGCCGAGGGCGCCACCGCCACCGCGCCCGCTCCGAAGCCCACGCCGACCAAGCCCAGGCCCACCCAGACCAAGCCGGCTCCGTCGGACAGCGCCATCGCGGCCGCCCCGGCGGACCGGGTGACGGTCAAGATGGTGGCGACCGGCGCGAAGAGCTGGGTCTCGGCCCGCGCCCACAACGGGCGGCTGCTCTTCGACGGATTCCTCAAGCAGGGCGAGTCCAAGACCTTCACCGACCCCAAGAAGCTCGATGTTGTACTCGGCGACGCCGGAGCGGTCCAGCTCTTCGTGAACGGCAAGGAGGTCGAGGACGACTTCAGCCCCGGTCAGGTCGAGCGCCTCACCTACACCAGGGGTGACCCGGAAGCAGGCTGATCCGGACAGTTTCAGCGCAGGGCCGGGTACGTGCATTCGTACCCGGCCTTCTGCGTCTTCGCAGGTCAAAAGGGGTAGCAGGGAGGGGCGGGCCGGGGCGGCCCCTCGCGGGGCGGGCGTGCGCCGGGACAAAGTAGTCTTGAGACCATGCCCGAACGCCGCACCGTCGCCCTTGTCACTCTTGGCTGCGCCCGTAACGAGGTGGACTCGGAGGAGCTTGCAGGCCGCTTGGCAGCGGACGGCTGGGACCTCGTCGAGAACGCCGCGGACGCGGACGTCGCAGTCGTCAACACCTGCGGATTCGTCGAAGCCGCCAAGAAGGACTCCGTCGACGCCCTGCTCGAAGCCAATGACCTCAAGGACCACGGCCGCACCCAGGCCGTCGTCGCCGTGGGCTGCATGGCCGAGCGGTATGGGAAGGACCTCGCCGAGGCACTCCCCGAGGCCGACGGCGTGCTCGGGTTCGACGACTACTCCGACATCTCCAACCGCCTCCAGACCATCCTCGCGGGTGGCTCCGTCGAGGCGCACACCCCGCGCGACCGCCGCAAGCTGCTGCCGATCAGCCCCGCCGAGCGCCAGGACGCCAGCGTCGCGCTGCCCGGCCACGCACAGGAGGAGCCCGCCCCGGCCCCCGCGGACCTGCCGGACGGTGTCGCTCCGGTGTCCGGGCCGCGTGCACCGCTGCGCCGCCGGCTGGGCAGCAGCCCGGTCGCCTCGGTGAAGCTGGCCTCCGGCTGCGACCGGCGCTGCTCGTTCTGCGCCATCCCCTCGTTCCGCGGCTCCTTCATCTCCCGCCGCCCCAGCGATGTGCTCCAGGAGACGCGCTGGCTGGCCGAGCAGGGCGTCACGGAGGTCATGCTGGTCTCCGAGAACAACACCTCGTACGGCAAGGACCTGGGCGACATCCGCCTCCTGGAGACCCTGCTGCCCGAGCTGGCCGAGGTCGACGGCATCCAGCGGGTGCGGGTCAGCTACCTCCAGCCCGCCGAGATGCGGCCCGGCCTGATCGACGTACTGACGTCGACGCCGAATGTCGTCCCGTACTTCGACCTGTCCTTCCAGCACTCCGCGCCCGGTGTGCTGCGCGCGATGCGCCGCTTCGGGTCCACCGAGCAGTTCTGGCAGCTTCTGGAGACCATCCGGGCGAAGGCCCCGAACGCCGGTGTGCGGTCGAACTTCATCGTGGGCTTCCCCGGCGAGACCGAGGAGGACTTCGCCGAGCTGGAGCGTTTCCTCACCGGCGCCCGGCTGGATGCCATCGGCGTCTTCGGCTACTCGGACGAGGACGGCACCGAGGCCGTGACGTACGAGAACAAGAACGACGCGGACGTGATCGCCGCCCGCCTGGAGCACCTGTCGCGGCTCGCGGAGGAGCTCACCGCCCAGCGGGCGGAGGAGCGGCTCGGCGAGACTCTTGAGGTGCTGATCGAGTCGATCGATGACGAGGACGGCGCGATCGGCCGGGCGGCGCACCAGGCGCCGGAGACCGACGGCCAGGTGGTCTTCACGACCAGCCACGGCTTGACGCCCGGTCGTATGGTCTTGGCAAAGGTGGTCGGCACCGAGGGCGTGGACCTTCTTGCCGAGCCGCTGCCTGGTGGGCCCGATGAGGCCAACGGGTCCATCGAGGTTCCTGAGGAGGCGGCCAGATGAGCGGAATCCCGGCGTCTGCGGCGGGCGGTACCGGCAGGGCGACGCCCGTGACCGGCGGCACGCCCGGGTCGGGTGGAAAGCTGGGTGCGGTGGTGGCGAGTCAGGCCAGTCTGTGGAACATCGCCAACATTCTGACGATGGTGCGCCTGGTGCTCGTGCCGGGTTTCGTGATGCTGCTCCTCGCGGACGGCGGGCACGACCCGATATGGCGGGCCTGGGCCTGGGCCGCGTTCGCCGTCGCGATGATCACCGATGTCTTCGACGGTCATCTGGCGCGGGCGTACAACCTGGTCACGGACTTCGGGAAGATCGCCGACCCGATCGCCGACAAGGCGATCATGGCGGCCGGGCTGATCTCACTCTCGGCGCTCGGTGATCTGCCCTGGTGGGTGACCGGGGTGATTCTCTTCCGCGAGCTCGGAATCACGCTGATGCGGTTCTGGGTGATCCGGCACGGGGTGATTCCGGCCAGTCGCGGCGGGAAGATGAAGACGCTCGCGCAGGGCACGGCGGTCGGCATGTATGTGCTGATGCTGGTCGGGCCGCTGGCGACCTTCCGGTGGTGGGTGATGGCGGTGGCCGTGCTGCTGACCGTGGTGACCGGGCTGGACTACGTACGGCAGGCGGTTGTGCTGCGGCGCGCGGGGCTGGCGGCGGAGCGGGCTGCTCGGTGAGCTCGGGGCCGGGTTCTGATTCCGCTCCTGTTTCCGCTTCGGCTTCGGCTTCGGCTTCGGCTTCGGCTTCGGGGGGTGCTGCTGTGTCTTCTGTTACGGCGGTGGCGGGTGCGGTGCTTGCGGCGCTGGGTGCCCGGGGCGAGACCCTGGCCGTCGCCGAGTCGCTGACCGGCGGACTGGTGGCCGGTGAGCTGACCGGGGTGCCCGGGGCCTCGAAGGTCTTCCGGGGGTCGGTGACGGCGTACGCGACCGTCCTGAAGCGGGATCTGCTGGGGGTCGCGCCCGGTCTGCTGCGCGAGCGCGGCGCGGTGGACGCCGAGGTCGCGCAGCAGATGGCGGCAGGCGTACGGCGGGTGCTCGGGGCCGACTGGGGGATCTCCACGACCGGCGTCGCGGGGCCGGAACCGCAGGACGGACAGCCGGTCGGCACGGTTTTCGTGGCCTTCGCCGGGCCCGGCGGGGTGCAGAAAGTGGCGGCGTTGAGATTGAACGGCAGCCGTTCGGACATCCGTAGAGAGAGTGTGCGAGAAGTCCTGGAGTTGCTCGCGGGAGAGCTGGCCGCCCCACCTGCGGATGAACCGACCGGAACGGGGCGGGCACAGGATACGGAACACAACGGGGAGACTTGATGTTTGCAGCCCTGAGTGAACACGACATCGCTCCCCGCACGGCCGCAGCGCGAGGCGGTACGGTGGGGCGTGAAGGATGCGGCTACGCGGTCCGAGGAGGGAGCCACCGATGATTCTGCTCCGTCGCCTGTTGGGTGACGTGCTGCGTCGGCAGCGCCAGCGCCAAGGCCGTACTCTGCGCGAAGTCTCCTCGTCCGCCCGGGTCTCACTCGGCTATCTCTCCGAGGTGGAGCGGGGGCAGAAGGAGGCATCCTCCGAGCTGCTTTCCGCGATCTGCGACGCGCTTGATGTACGGATGTCCGAGCTCATGCGTGAAGTGAGCGACGAACTTTCCCTGGCCGAACTGGCGGCGTCGGCTGCGGCCGGCGAGACGCCGGTGCGCCAGCCAATGCGACCGATGCTCAATGCGGTCTCCGTGACGTCGGTGACCGGTGTGCCCGGTGTGCCAACGGAACGAGTGACGATCAAGGCCCCTGCGGAAGCGGTGGATGTCGTCGCTGCCTAGCGAATGAAGTAGTGCGTAAGTCAGTTTCTGTGGGCCTGAGCCCCGACCGACCTCCTTGAGGCCGGTCGGGGCTCAGGCCTTTCGCGTGGGTGCGCGGGGCAGACGACGTGGAAGTGGGGTCGATTTGGTGATTGGTGACCCCGAATGACCGGATTGGATCGGTTGTGGCAGGGTTGTGAGTGCTGATTCGTTTTGCTTGGATTTCTGAGGAGGATCCGGATGTCTGCTGTGAAGAGCACGCTGCCCGAGGCCGATCTCAAGGTGGTCGGGGAGGCGCTTCAGGGGGCGCTCGTCGATCTGCTGGACCTGTCGCTGGTGGCGAAGCAGGTGCACTGGAACGTGGTGGGCCCGCGGTTCCGGTCCGTGCACCTGCAGCTCGACGAGGTCGTGGACACGGCACGACTGCACTCCGACACGGTGGCCGAGCGGGCCTCCACGCTCGGAGTGAGCCCCGACGGGCGGGCGGCGACGGTGGCTTCGACCAGCGCGATCGGAGAGGTTCCGACGGGGTGGATCAAGGACACGGACGCGGTGCGGATCCTGGTGGACGCGCTCGGTGCGGTGATCGTGCGGATGCGCGAGCGGATCGAGGCGACGGGCGACCCGGACCCGATCAGCCAGGACGTGATCATCGGGCTGACGGCCGACCTGGAGAAGCACGCCTGGATGTTCCAGGCGGAGACCGCCTGAGGCGGATGACTCCGTGAGACGTACGGGGCAGGGTGTGCATCGGATGCGCCGTGAGTGCTCCGGGTGCTTCCGGTGCGCCCTCCCGTACGGGAATGCCCGCGTCTAGCGTCGATCTGGCATCGGCCCGAGGAGGCTAGTCATGGTGCGGCACGACCGCTGGATACGGGGGCGCCGGGGGGTGGCGGGGACTCTGGTGGCGGGGCTGGCTGTGGTGGTCGGGGTGGCGTGGTGGTGGGCGGTACTGCGGATGGCGTTGGTGCCCGGTGGGGCGGGTGTGGTGGAGGCGTCGGTTGTTGCCGGGGGATGGGGCCTGAGTCTGCTGCCGGTGCATGTGGTGGCGCATGGGCCCCGGCGGATGCGCGGGGTGCTTCGGGCGGGTGGGGCAAGCGCGGGGGCTGAGGTTCCCGGGGAGGGTGCGGTCGGCGAGGTGCCGGAGGTTACCAGGGCATCGCGACGCCGCCGTTGGGGCGGAAGATCTGGCCGGTCGTGAAGCGGGCGGCGTCCGAGGCGAGGTGCAGGATCGCGTGGGCGACCTCCTCGGCCTCGCCGACTCGGCCGAGCGGGGTGATGCGGGCCATGGTGGCTTCCGCCCTGTGCTGGAGGGTGGCGTCGTGGCGGGCGGTCATGGGGGTGCGGATCCAGCCGGGGGCGACGGTGTTGACGCGGATGCCCTGCGGGCCGAGTTCGGTGGCGAGGGTCTTGGTGAGCTGGATGATGGCGGCCTTGGTGGCGCTGTAGGCGAACAGGCCGGCGTTGGCGCTGTCGGCGGCGCCGGAAGCGAGGGTGACGATGCTTGGGGCGACGGTGCTTGGGGCGTTGGGGTGGGAGGGATCGGTGGGGTGGGAGGCGTCTTTGGAGGTGGAGTTGCCGGTGCCGATCGTGGTGAGCATGAGCTGGGCGGCTTCCTGGCAGGCGTAGAGGGTTCCCTTGAAGTTGACGGCGAGGATGCGGTCGAGGTCTTCGTCGGTGGTCTCCAGGACGCTGCTGGAATGCATGATCCCGGCCGCGGTGACCAGGATGTCGAGCCGGTCGAGGGTGGATATCGCGGCGTTGAGCTGGGGGCGGGAGGTTACGTCGAGGGTGTGGAGGGTGGGGTTGCTGGCAGTGGGGGCGGGGGCGGGGGCGGGGGCGGCGCCGGTGCGGGTGGGGGCGGTGCCCCCGGTGGATTTGGTGATCTGCCGGGCGGTTTCGGCGAGGCCGTCGGGGTCGCGGTCGGCGCAGTGGACGGTGGCGCCGGCTTCGGTGAGGAGTACGGCGGCGGCGCGGCCGATTCCGCTGGCGGCGCCGGTGACGAAGGCGGTGCGGCCGGTGAGGTCGTAGGCGGCCAGGAGGGTGGGGGCGGGTCCGGGGAGAGGCATGGGGCGACCGTACGACTGGATCTGACGGAGCGTCAATTAGTGGGGCCTCGTTGGCAGTTCGGGCACCAGTAGGTGGGGCGGGCGCGGTTTCCGTCGCTCTGGTCGGCCCGGCGGATCGGGGTGGTGCAGCGGAGGCAGGGGCGGGACTCACGACCGTAGACATAGAGAGGGGTGGAGGTGCGGGCGGTGCTGGGGGTGGGGGTGCCAGCGATGGGGGAAGAGGTGCTTTTGGTGCGGGGGAGGGTGGTGGTGCGGCGGTCGGGGTGGTCCTTGTTGATGTCCAGGAGGCGGTGGGCGGTGGCTACCAGCCGAGCGGGGACGTCGGGGGGCAGTGCGGCGACCGGGAGCCAGGGGGTGACGCGGGCGAGGAAGCAGAGTTCGGACTTGTAGACGTTGCCGATGCCCGCGAGATGGCGCTGGTCGAGCAGGGCGGGGCCGAGGGGGCGGTCGGGGTCGGCAAGGAGGTTGGCGACCGCACGGTCCCGGAGGGCGGGGTCCTGGTCCCAGTCGGGGGCGAGGAGGTCGGGGCCGAGGTGCCCGATCGCGGTGTGTTCCTCGGTGGTCCGCAGGAGTTCCAGGACGGGGAGGCGGTAGCCGACGGCGGTGGCGTCCGTGTTGCCCAGGATGGCGCGGATCTGGTGGGAGGGGCCGCCGCGCCAGGGTTCCCCCGGGGCGAAGACGCGCCAGGTGCCGTCCATCCGGAGGTGGGAGTGGAGGGTGAGGCCGCCTTCGATGCGGGTGAGGAGGTGCTTGCCGTACGAGGTGACGTCGAGGACCTCGCGGCCGGTCAGGTCCGCGGTGGCGAAACGGGGCACGCGGAGGTCGGCGTGGGTGAGGACGCGGCCGGCCAGGGCGGTGTGGAGGCGGCGGGCGGCCTGCCAGACGGTGTCTCCTTCGGGCATGGGTCCCATGATGGGGGATTCGGTGGGGCGAGTGGGGTGGCCTGCGCGGGGTGCGTCGGGGGTGCGGTGTGGGTGTGGGTGGCGGGCGGCGGTGGGGCCCGGCGCCGGTCGTGGTCCGGGTCCCGCCTCGGGCGGGGTCCGGTCCTGGGCGGGGTCCGGTCCGGCTTCGGGTGGGGCTCCGGTCCCGGACGGACCTGGTCTCGGACGGGCCTGGTCCCGGACGGGCCCTGGCCCGGCTCGGGCGTGGCTTCGGGCTGGTCGGGGCTTGGGCCGCAGGGGATTTTCGGCGCGTGTACGGCCGACCGGGGGACGGCGCGGATCGGGCCCGGGGCGGTCGTGGTCCGCGGGTTCTCGGGTTGTCTCCGGGCAGCCCGCGAAAGCGACGCTGCCTGAGCCGTCCTTGGCGGACGGGTGCTGCGGGTCGGACAGGTGCTGCGGGTCGGACAGGTGCAGCCGGTCGGTGGATTCCCGGCGGAAGCGTGCCCGGCGCGCTCCAGCGTGCCGCCGTGGTGGCCGGGGTCGAGGCGCGACCGGTGGGTGGTGTGGTTCAGGGGCGGATGCGGAGTCCCTTGGGGGTGGCGTGGAAGCCCGCGGTTTCCAGGGTGCGGCCCTCGGGGGAGGTCAGGGCGGGGACGTTGTTGATGCGCTCGACGGTCAGGGTGCCCAGGGTGCCGGCACGGGCGGCGGCGGCCAGGGCTGCGGAGGCCGCCTGGAGGGGGGCGTCGTCGGAGTCTGCGGTGAGAGCCGAGGGACCGGTGGCGGAGGCCTGGGCGTCGGCGGGGTGGTTCGGCCAGGCGAGGAGGGACTTGCCGCCGCGTTCCATGTAGAGGGTCAGTTCGCCGTCGACGAGGACGACCAGGGAGCCCGCCTTGCGGCCGGGTTTGTGGGTGACACCGGCGGGGGGCTCGGGCCAGGGGAGGGCGGCACCGTACGCGTTGGCCGGGTCGGCGGCGGCCAGGACGACGGCCCGGTGAGGGGCGTCGCCCTCGCTGCGGTCGCGGGCGGTGGCTGCCGCGCGGAGGCGGTCCACCGCACCGTCCATGGCGAACTGGGCGGCCCCCAGCCCCTCGACGACGTAACCCCTGCGCGCCTGCCCGCTGTCCTCGAAGGCGGCGAGGATGCGGTACGTGGCGGAGAAGCCGCCCTCCACTCCCTCCGCGGCGACCGCGCCCCTGGTCACCACGCCGTGCCGGTCCAGGAGGGTGCGGGCGAGGGCGTGGGCGCGGTGGGTGGGGTCCGGTTCCGGGGCGGGGAGGAGGGACCAGCGGCCCGCGACGGTGGGGGGGCCGGTACGGGAGACGGGGCGGGTGGCGCCGGTGAGGGAGCCGTAACGGCCGCGCGGGATCGAGCGCTTGGCTCGGTGGGCGGTGGCGCCCGCGGTGCGGCCGGAGCCGAGGAGGGCGCGCAGCGGGGCCAGGGTGTCATTGGTGAGGCGGCCGGACCAGGCCAGGTCCCAGAGGGTGTCGGCCAGTTGGGGGTCGGTGGCGTCGGGGTGGGTGGTGGCGCGCACCTGGTCGGCGATCTGACGGAAGAAGAGGCCGTAGCCGCCCGAGAGGGTGGTGAGGACGGACTCGTGGAGGGCGGAGAGTTCGAGAGGGTGCGGCGGCGGGAGGAGGAGCGGGGCGGTGTCCGCGAGGTAGAGGGAGACCCAGCCGTCCTTGCCGGGGAGGGCACCCGAGCCGGACCACAACACCTCGCCGGTGGTTGTGAGTTCATCGAGGAGGGCAGGGGTGTAGCCGGCCACCCGGTTCGGCAGGACGAGCTTTTCCAGGGCGGAGGCCGGGACCGGGGCGCCCTGCAACTGCTCGATGGCGCGCACCAGTCCGTCGATTCCACGCAGCCCGCCGCTTCCGTAGCTCTGCCACTGCGGGAGGAAGGTGGCGAGGGCGGCGGGGGCGACCGGTTCGAGTTCCTGGCGCAGAGCGGCCAGGGAGCGGCGGCGCAGGCGGCGCAGGACGGTGGCGTCGCACCACTCCTGGCCGATCCCCGCCGGATGGAACTCCCCCTGTACGACACGGCCGCCCGCCGCCAGCCGGTGCAGTGCGCCGTCGGTGACCGCCGCGCCCAGGCCGAAGCGCTCGGCCGCCGCGGCGGAGGTGAAGGGACCGTGGGTGCGGGCGAAGCGGGCGAGGAGGTCACCGAGGGGGTCCTTGACCGGTTCGGTGAAGGCTTCCGGGACGCCGATGGGCAGTGCCGTGCCGAGGGCGTCGCGCAGCCGCCCCGCGTCCTCGATGGCCGCCCAGTGGTCGGCGCCCGCGATCCGCACCCGGATCACCCGGCGGGCCTCGGCCAGCTCGTCCGCCCACTGCGGCTGGGCACCCCGGGCCGTCAACTCGGCCCCGGTGAGCGGCCCCAGCACCCGCAGGAGGTCGGCGACACCCTCCACGTCCTTGATCCGGCGGTCCTCGGCCAGCCACTGGAGCTCCTGCTCCAGCTGCGTCAGCACCTCCGCGTCCAGCAGTTCGCGCAGCTCCGCCTGGCCGAGCAGCTCGGCGAGCAGCCGGGAGTCCAGCGAGAGCGCCGCCGCGCGTCGCTCCGCGAGCGGGGAGTCGCCCTCGTACAGGAACTGCGCCACATAACCGAAGAGCAGCGAGCGTGCGAACGGCGACGGCTCGGTGGTGGTCACCTCGACCAGGCGCACCCGGCGCGCCTCGATGTCGCCCATCAGCTCGGTCAGCCCGGGTACGTCGAAGACGTCCTGTAGACACTCGCGGACCGCCTCAAGGACGATCGGGAACGAACCGAACTCGCTTGCCACCTGCAGCAGTTGGGAGGCCCGCTGGCGCTGCTGCCACAGCGGGGTGCGCTTGCCCGGACTGCGGCGCGGCAGCAGCAGCGCACGCGACGCGCACTCCCGGAAGCGAGCCGCGAACAGGGCGGACCCGCCCACCTGGTCGGTGACGATCTGCGCGACCTCCCCCTTGTCGAAGAGGGTGTCGGCGGCGCCGATCGGGGCCTGGTCGTTGTCGTACTCCGCGCCGAGCGGCTTGTCCGGGGCGGCGGGCGAGGGGGCGGAGGCCGGGTCGAGCGGATCGAGCCCCATGAAGTCCAGGCCCATCAGATCCGCGTCCGGCAGCCGCAGCACGATGCCGTCGTCGGCATGCATCACCTGGGCGTCCATGCCGTACTTCTCGGACAGCCTGGCCCCCAGCGCCAGCGCCCACGGGGCGTGCACCTGCGCGCCGAACGGCGAGTGCACCACCACCCGCCAGTCGCCCAGCTCGTCGCGGAACCGCTCCACCACGATCGTCCGGTCGTCCGGCACATGACCTGCGGCCCTGCGCTGCTCGTCGAGGTACGACAGCACGTTGTCGGCGGCCCACTCGTCCAGCCCCGCCGCCCCCAGCCTGGCCCGCGCGTCCTCCGCCTTCAGCCCGCCCAGCTCCCGCAGGAACGCGCCCAGCGCACGGCCGAGTTCGAGCGGGCGGCCCAGCTGGTCGCCCTTCCAGAACGGGAGCCGCCCCGGCACACCGGGCGCGGGGGAGACCAGCACGCGGTCGCGGGTGATGTCCTCGATGCGCCAGGACGTCGTACCCAGGGTGAAGACATCGCCCGCGCGGGACTCGTAGACCATCTCCTCGTCCAGCTCGCCCACCCGGCCGCCGCCCTTCTTCGGGTCGGACCCGGCGAGGAAGACACCGAACAGGCCCCGGTCGGGAATGGTCCCGCCGGACGTGACGGCGAGCCGCTGCGCGCCCGGCCGGCCGGTGACCGTACCGCCGACGCGGTCCCAGACCACTCGCGGCCTCAGCTCGGCGAAGGCGTCCGACGGATAGCGCCCGGCCAGCATGTCGAGGACCGCGGTGAAGGCGGACTCCGGCAGCGACGCGAAGGGCGCCGCCCGCCGGGCCAGCGAGAGCAGGTCGTCCGCCTGCCAGGAGTCCAGCGCGACCATCGCGACGAGCTGCTGCGCCAGTACGTCCAAGGGGTTGGCCGGGATGCGCAGGGACTCGATGGACCCACTGCGCATCCGCTCGGTGACCACCGCCGCCTGCACCAGGTCGCCCCGGTACTTGGGGAAGACGACACCCGTGGAGACCGCCCCCACCTGGTGCCCCGCCCGGCCCACCCGCTGGAGGCCGGAGGCCACCGACGGCGGCGACTCGACCTGGATGACCAGGTCGACCGCACCCATGTCGATGCCGAGTTCCAGGCTGGAGGTGGCGACCACGGCGGGCAGCCGGCCCGCCTTGAGGTCCTCCTCGACCAGGGAGCGCTGCTCCTTGGAGACCGATCCGTGGTGGGCGCGGGCGAGCAGCGGGGGAGCTCCTTGGGCCGCGCCGGACTGGCCCATCAGCTCGGCCGGGGAGGCGTCGGCGGGGAGTGCCTCGCCGGTGGCTCTCTCGTAAGCGATCTCGTTCAGCCGGTTGCAGAGGCGTTCGGCGAGCCGGCGGGAGTTGACGAAGACGATCGTCGAGCGGTGTGCCTGGACCAGGTCGGCGATGCGCTCCTCCACCTGGGGCCAGATGGACGGCTTGTCGCCCTGGTCGTCGTCCTTGGCGGGGGAGCCGCCCAGCTCGCCCATGTCCTCGACGGGGACGACCACCGACAGGTCGAAGACCTTAGTGGACGGCGGCTGGACGATCTCGACCCGGCGCTGCGGGGACAGGAAACGGGCGACCTCGTCGACCGGCCGGACGGTCGCGGACAGGCCGATCCGGCGGGCGGGCCGGGGCAGCAGCTCGTCCAGACGCTCCAGCGATACGGCGAGGTGGGCGCCGCGCTTGGTGCCCGCGACGGCGTGCACCTCGTCCAGGATCACCGTCTCGACGCCCTCCAGGGCGGTGCGGGCCGAGGAGGTGAGCATCAGGAACAGCGACTCGGGGGTGGTGATCAGGATGTCCGGCGGCTTGTTGGCGATCGACCGGCGCTCGGCGGGCGGGGTGTCGCCGGAGCGGATGCCGACCCGGATGTCGGGTTCGGGCAGCCCGAGCCGTACCGCCTCCTGACGGATACCGGTGAGGGGGCTGCGCAGATTGCGCTCGACGTCCACCGCGAGGGCCTTGAGCGGGGAGATGTACAGCACCCGGCAGCGCTTCTTGGCGTCGGCGGGCGGTGGCGTGGACGCCAGGTCGTCGAGCGAGGCGAGGAACGCGGCCAGCGTCTTGCCGGATCCGGTCGGGGCGACGACCAGGACGTCGGAGCCCTCCCCGATGGCCCGCCAGGCGCCCTCCTGAGCCGCCGTGGGCGTATCGAAGGCCCCCGTGAACCAGCCCCTGGTCGCGGGGGAGAACGAGTCGAGCGCGTTCCTCACCATGGGCCCATCGTGCACCCCACCACTGACAATCACCGGTCCACGGGATGGACGCGCAGGTCAGAGGCGGTTCGAGGGCGCACAATGGCCGGATGGAAGAGGAGGAGCAGGGCAGTACGGCGACCCGCAGGGACGGCGAGTGGGCACGGCACTGGCAGTGCCCGGGAGTGCCGGGACTCGATCTGCTGCGCGCCCGCTATGTGCGGCACTCCTTCCCCCGCCACAGCCATCAGGGGTACGTCCTCGGCGCGGTCCGCCGGGGCATCGAGGACGTACACATGCCCGACGGCACCCTCAGTGCCGCCCCCGGCAGCGTCGTCATGATCAACCCGGAGGTGCCGCACGCGGCCAGGGCCGGGGCCCCCGAGGGCTGGTCGTACGCCACTCTCTACCCGTCCCGGGAACTCGTCGCGGAGGTGGCGGCCGAAGCCACCACCCTGCGCGGCACCCCCGGCTTCGCCGAGAGCATCGTCGACGACCCCGACACCGCACGCCTCATCCACGAGGTGCACAGGGCCGCCGAGGAGGGCAACGCGCTCGCCGCCGACACCATGTTCCGCACCGCGATCGCCCGGCTGCTGCTCCGCAACGGCCGCCTCCTGCCCGCCCCCGGACCGGTCGCCGCCGCCCGCACGGCCGCTCTCGCCCGGGAGATCCTGCGCGACCGGATGACTGCTCCGCCCTCCCTGGAAGCCCTCGCCCGGGAAGTCGGCACCAGCCCCTTCGCCCTGCTCCGCGCCTTCAAGGCCGCGTACGGAATGCCCCCGCACACCTGGCTCACCGCGGCGCGGGTGCGGCACGCCCAACTCCTCCTGGAAGCCGGGACGACGCCCGCCGACGCGGCCCACACGGTCGGCTTCACCGACCAGCCGCACCTCAACCGGCACTTCACGCGGATAGTGGGGGTGCCGCCGGGGGCGTACCGGCGCGAGCGCAGCACGGGGCCGGGCCGCGGGTGCAAGAACGTACAAGACCGGGGCACCCCGTCCTCGTAACGTCGGGCACGTGGCAGATCAGACAGCATCCGCGGAACGTGCGGACATACCCAGCGCGGTTGTGGACGTACCCACCGCACCCTCGCTCGCCGAGCCCAAGCCCGACTCCGCCGTCGTCCGCGACGCGCTCGGTGTCGGCGTCGCCGTCGGCCTCTCCGGCTTCGCCTTCGGGGTGACCTCGGCAGGCGCCGGGCTCACCCTCTGGCAGACCTGTGCGCTCAGCCTGCTGGTGTTCACAGGGGCGTCCCAGTTCGCCCTCGTCGGGGCGCTCGCGGCTGGCGGCAATCCGCTCACCGCCGCCGCCGGAGCCTTCTTCCTCGGCGTCCGCAACACCTTCTACGGGCTGCGGCTCTCCCAACTCCTCGCCCTGCCCCCGCTGCTGCGCCCGCTCGCCGCGCAGGGCGTCATCGACGAGAGCGCCGCCGTCACCCTCGCCCAGCCCACCCGCCGCAGCGCCCGCATCGGCTTCACCGTCACCGCCCTCACGCTCTACGTGCTGTGGAACCTCACCACCTTCCTCGGCGCGCTGGGCGCCGAAGCCATCGGGGACACCAAGGCCTGGGGCCTGGACGCGGCCGGCCCCGCTGTCTTCCTCGCGCTGCTCGCGCCGATGCTGCGGACCACCGCGGAGCGGACGGTCGCCGGTATCGCGGTCCTGCTGGGGCTGGGCCTGCTGCCGGCACTGCCCGGTGGCGTTCCGGTCCTGGCAGCTGCCATGGCCGCACCGCTGGTGCTCTTCGTCAAGGGGCGCAGTGCACGACGTACGAACACCCCGGAGGGAGAGGTCCGATGAGCGTCTGGATCGCCATCATCGCCACGGCGGTCGGCTGTTACGCCGTCAAGCTGCTCGGTCTGCTCGTCCCCGCGAGCGCGCTGGAGCGGCCCCTCGTGCAGAAGCTCTCCGCCTTGCTGCCGGTCGCCCTGCTGGCCGCGCTCACCGCGCAGCAGACCTTCGCCACCGGGCAACAGCTGGTACTGGACGCCAGGGCGGCGGGCCTGGTCGCGGCGGCGGTCGCGCTGGTGCTGCGGGCACCGTTCCTGGTCGTCGTGGCGGCCGCGGTCGTGGTCACGGCGGGGGTACGGGCGCTGGGCGGCTGACCTGCGCGGATCTCAGCCGCCGCGTGCGGCCGTCGGCTGACCCGCGCACACCTCACCCGACCCACGCACCCATCAGGTGATCTCCCTCCCGTACGCCCGCAACGTCAGCAGCGCCTCGATCGTCACCAGCGGTCGCGCCTCCAGCTCCACCCCCGGCGCCCACACCCGCCACCGCACCGGCCACCCGCCGTCCTGCTGCTGCTCGGCCGCCAGGAAGTCCAGCGCGCGTCCCATCTCCTGGTCGGTGAACCAACCGCGCGCCAGCGAGTGCGGCGTCCGCGCGTAGTCGTGGGGGAAGTGGTGCTCGGCCGGGGCGTAACCGGGCGCCACGGGGAACTCCGCGCGCCGCGCCGGATCAAGCACCGCGAGCCCCTGGGCGCGCACCAGCCGCCCCAGCCGGTCCGCGGCGGCCTGGGCGCGCGAGCGGTCCGGGACGCCGTCCAGGAAGGCGACGGCGGCCTGGACCTCGTACGGATGAGAGACCTCCAGGGCGTCCACCGCGGCCCAGCAGAAGTCGGTGGCCCGGAACAGCCAGGCGTGCCACACCTCGTTGCGGTGCAGCAGACCGACCACCGGGCCGGTGGCAAGGAGCTCGCTCGGCGGATCGTCCACCACCGGGATGAAAGGCGCCGCCGGATACCCCCGCTGCGAGGGATGCACGGCGGGCAGCGCGCCGTCCCTGCCCGACACCTCGGTCAGATAGCGGCACACCCGCTCCACCCGGGTGCCGCCGCACCGGCCGATCGACTCCAGCACCCGCAGGGCGTGCCCGGTGTGCAGCGGCTGGCTCACCGGGCCCCGCAGATCGGGCTCCAGCGCGTGACCGAAGCCGCCGTCGTCGCCCAGATACGCGTTCAGCGCGGTCTCGACCGGGTCCGCTGCGCCGCCGAGGAAGTGGTACGCGAACCGTCGCTGCTCCAGCACCCGGGCCGTCAGCCACACGAAGCGCTCGGCACGGGCGAGAGGAGACGCGGAAGAGGACTCGGGCAGGGATGCTCCATTTCCAGCCATGTGCCGACGGTAGGGCTCAAAGCGTCCATGGCAAGGGGTGCGGACCGCTCTGCACTCTCAGGGGCGGGATACTGATGTCATGCGGTTGACGATTTTCTGGGAGCGGATGGCGGAGCACTTCGGTGCGGGGTACGCCGATTCCTTCGCCCGCGACCATGTGATGGCCGAACTCGGCGGACGTACGGTCCACCAGGCGCTGGACGCGGGGTGGGACGCCAAGAGCGTGTGGCGCGCGGTGTGCACGGCGATGGACGTTCCGTACGACAAGCGGTGAACCGCCCGGCGGGCGACGCGAGTACAGCGCTGTCGTACCCATAGGTGACACTTGGCCCCGTGGCCCCGACTGATGAGACCGCCCAGGACCAGGCAAAAGCCCAGGAACCCGATGCCCGGGAGCCCGCGGCCCAGGAACCCGGCGGGCCGAGCACCGCGCCACCCGCCGCGGCGCCCACCGGCCCCGCCCGGATGCCCCGGTGGCTGCCGCGCGCCATGGTGCTCGCGCTCGCCCTCTACGCCTGCTTCCAGCTCGGCGACTGGGCGTTCCACCAGCTCATCACGCTGCTCCTGAACATCCTGATCGCCTTCTTCCTCGCCCTCGCCGTCGAGCCAGCGGTCGGCCGGATGGCGGCCCGCGGCATGCGCCGCGGTCTGGCCACCTTCCTGGTCTTCTTCGGCGTGATGATCGCGGGCATCGGCTTCGTGGTGCTGCTCGGGTCGATGCTGGCCGGGCAGATCGTGGAGATGGTCGACGAGTTCCCGAAGTACCTGGACTCGGTGATCCACTGGATCAACCTGACCTTCAACACCGAGCTGTCCAGGGTCGAGGTGCAGGACAGCCTGTTGCGCTCGGACTGGCTCCAGAAGTACGTCCAGAACAGCGCGAGCGGCGTCCTGGACGTCTCCACCACCGTCCTCGGCGGCCTGTTCAAGGTACTGACGATCTTCCTGTTCTCTTTCTACTTCGCGGCCGACGGGCCCCGGCTGCGCCGCGCACTGTGCTCCGTACTGCCCCCCGCCAAGCAGACCGAGGTGCTGCGTGCCTGGGAGATCGCCGTCGACAAGACCGGCGGCTACCTCTACTCGCGCGGCCTGATGGCGCTGATCTCGGGCATCGCGCACTACATCCTGCTGGTGATCCTCGGTGTGCCGTACGCCCCGGCGCTCGCGGTCTGGGTCGGCCTGATCTCACAGTTCATCCCGACCATCGGCACCTATCTGGCGGGCGCGCTGCCGATGCTGATCGCCTTCACGGTCAACCCCTGGTACGCGCTGTGGGTGCTCGGATTCGTGGTGGTCTACCAGCAGTTCGAGAACTACCTGCTGCAGCCCAAGCTCACCGCCAAGACCGTCGACATCCACCCCGCCGTCGCCTTCGGCTCGGTCGTCGCGGGCACCGCGCTGATGGGCGCGGTCGGCGCGCTGATCGCGATCCCGGCCGTCGCCACGCTGCAGGCCTTCCTGGGCGCGTACGTGAAGCGGTACGACGTGACCGACGACCCCCGCGTCCACGGCCACCGCAGCCGCCGCGCCTCGGCGCTGGCCCGGATGCGGACCGCGCTGCGCCGCGACCGGAACGCGCAGCCGCCGTCCCCTCCGGCGGAGGACGGCGACTGAGCGGTTACTTCGGTACGTCGCGGGGGCGCGCGGTGGTGAACACAGGCGCGTGCCCGGCGGCGTACACGCCTACTGACGCTCCCACTCCACCTCGGGCAGCACCCGCCGCAGCGGCGACGGCAGCCACCAGGCGCGGCGGCCGAGCAGTTGCATCACGGCCGGCACGATCAGGCAGCGGATGACGACCGCGTCCAGCAGGATCGCCACCGCCAGGCCGAGGCCGAACTGCTGGAGCATCCGGTCCGGGCTGAGGATGAACGCCGCGAACACCACGATCATGATGGCCGCCGCTGCCGTGATCACCTTGCCGGTGCGGATGCCGTTGTGCTGGAGGCACTCGCCGAAGCCGGCCGCCAGCAGCGTCACGCCACCCAGGGCCACGGCGGCCGCGAGCCTGCCCTCCGCCGACGTCGTGTGGAGCGCCAGCGCGAAGGTGATCATCAGTGGGCCGTCGTAGACGCTCAGCGGGTAGTACGCCGCACTGGCGAGCAGCGTGACGACCGCCACGCCCACCGGCCACCTGCGGCGGAAGTAGAGCGCGCCGCAGCCGACGGCGATCAGTGCCCAGCCCGCCAGGACGAAGTGCGCGGGCCCTCCTTCGTGGAGCCGCATCGCGATCAGGGTCGGGACGACCACGACGACTGCGACGACGAGGGTCACGGTGGCGTCCGTCGCGTGCCAGGACGGCCATCCGGGCGCGCGGGGCCCGCGGGGGCGCGCGGGGCCCGCGGGGGCGGGCGGGGAGGGCCATGGCACGAAGGATAGGCGGGGGCTGCCGACGGGGATGGTGGGCGTGGCTCGCTTGACAAGGAAATCGAACATCCATTCACATTGGGAGTCCGGCCTTGTGATCCCAGGGGTTCACGAGGGATCCGTGTGGAGTTATCCACAGGTCAGGAGGACGCCGAGGCCGATTGTCAGTGGCAGGCGTTAGCGTCTTTGACGTGAAGCGATCGACTCAAGCAAATCGGGTGGAACCCATGGCAGCAGGCACCGACCGCGAGAAGGCTCTCGAAGCCGCTCTCGCACAGATTGAACGGCAATTCGGCAAGGGCGCGGTGATGCGCCTCGGCGACCGGCCGAACGACCCCATCGAGGTCATCCCCACCGGATCGACCGCCCTGGACATTGCGCTGGGCGTCGGCGGTCTGCCGCGCGGCCGTGTGGTGGAGGTGTACGGACCGGAATCCTCCGGTAAGACCACCCTCACCCTGCACGCGGTGGCCAACGCGCAGAAGGCCGGCGGCACCGTCGCCTTCGTGGACGCCGAGCACGCGCTCGACCCCGAGTACGCCAAGGCGCTCGGCGTCGACACCGAGAACCTGATCCTCTCCCAGCCGGACACCGGCGAGCAGGCACTGGAAATCGTGGACATGCTGGTCCGCTCCGGCGCCATCGACCTGATCGTCATCGACTCCGTGGCGGCGCTCGTGCCGCGCGCGGAGATCGAGGGCGAGATGGGCGACTCGCACGTCGGTCTCCAGGCCCGGCTGATGAGCCAGGCGCTCCGGAAGATCACCAGCGCGCTCAACCAGTCCAAGACCACCGCGATCTTCATCAACCAGCTCCGCGAGAAGATCGGTGTGATGTTCGGCTCGCCGGAGACCACCACCGGTGGTCGCGCGCTGAAGTTCTACGCCTCGGTCCGGCTCGACATCCGCCGCATCGAGACCCTCAAGGACGGCACGGACGCGGTCGGCAACCGCACCCGCGTCAAGGTCGTCAAGAACAAGTGCGCGCCGCCCTTCAAGCAGGCCGAGTTCGACATCCTCTACGGCCAGGGCATCAGCCGCGAGGGCGGTCTGATCGACATGGGCGTCGAGCACGGCTTCGTCCGCAAGGCCGGTGCTTGGTACACCTACGAGGGCGACCAGCTCGGCCAGGGCAAGGAGAACGCCCGTAACTTCCTGAAGGACAACCCCGATCTCGCCGACGAGATCGAGCGGAAGATCAAGGAGAAGCTGGGCGTCGGCGTGAAGCCGGCCGCTCCCGAGGCGGAGCCCAAGGAAGGCGCGGACGCGGTGAGCGGCGTCGTCGCCACCGACGCGAAGGCCGTTCCGGCCCCGGCGGCCAAGGCGAAGTCGGCCAAGACCGCGGCAGCCAAGGGCTAGTCCATGACCCGGAGAACGGACTGGCCGGGCAGCACGGACGACGAGTACGACGCGTACGGAGACGGGAACGGGGCCGGGCGCGGAGACGCGCGCGGGCCCGGGGGCAGGCGCGGGTTCGGGGACGGGCGTAGGTCCGGTTTCGGCGACGGGCGTACGCCCGGGTACGGGACCGCGTCGACGCCGGGGTACGGGTCCGCGTCGGCGTCCGGCGGAGAAGGTGTCGCCGGGCGTCACGGGGGCGACGAGGACGCGGGGGAGGCCGGGGGAGTGCCCCGGCTCCCCTGGTCCTCCCGGGACCTTCCTCCGGAGGCCGGGGGCACCGGGGAAGACCCGGGGCCCCGGCGGTCCGGGCGGGGCCGCCGGGGCGGTGCCGCCGATGGCTCCCGCCGTGGTGGCCAGGAGCCACCGCAGGATCCGGCGGAGCGGGCGCGGTCGATCTGTCTGCGTCTGCTCACCGGTACCCCGCGCACCCGTAAGCAGCTCGCGGACGCCCTGCGCAAGAAGGAGATCCCCGAGGAGATCGCGGACGAGGTGCTGTCCCGCTTCGAGGAAGTGGGGCTGATCAACGACGCCGCGTTCGCGGACGCGTGGGTCGAGTCGCGCCACCACAGCAAGGGGCTGGCCCGGCGTGCGCTGGTCCAGGAGCTGCGCACCAAGGGCGTCGAATCCGCCCTGATCGACGACGCCGTCGGCCGGCTCGACTCCGACCAGGAGGAGGACACCGCCCGCGAACTGGTCGCCCGCAAGCTGCGCTCCACACGGGGGTTGGAGCGCGACAAGCGGCTGCGCCGCCTCGCGGGAATGCTGGCCCGCAAGGGCTACCCGGAGGGCTTGGCGATCCGAGTGGTGAGACGGGCACTGGAGGAGGAGGGCGAGGACACGGAGGACATCAACGAGCAAGGCTTCTGAGGAGTCGCCCTCCTCCTGGTAGTCCGCTTCGGCGGTGGGGCCGCCTGCCCTCCCGACCCTGGTAGTCCGCTTGGGCGGCGGGCCCGCCCTCCGGGGATGGAACGGGCGGGCAAGGGGGGCCCGACGGAGTCGCAGCCCCTGCCGTCCCGGCCCACCCCGACCCCGCTACCGCGTGACCGGCAGTCCCGCCCCCCTCCACGCCTGGAAGCCCCCCTCCAGGTCCGTCGCCCTGCGCAGTCCCAGTCCCCGCAGCGACACCGCCGCCAAGCTCGACGCATAGCCCTCGTTGCAGATGACGATGACGTGACGGTCATGCCCCGTCGCCTCGGGCGAGCGGTGGCTCCCCCAGGGATCCATCCGCCACTCCAACTCGTTGCGTTCCACCACGAGTGCCCCCGGGATCACCCCGTCCCGCTCCCGCAGGGCCGCATACCTGATGTCCACCAGGAGCGCGCCCGACTCGGCCGCCGAATACGCCTCGTACGGCCCGACCCGGTCGAGTCCCTCCCGTACCCGCTCCAGCAATTCATCGATCCCCACCGGCTCCGGCGTACCCGCATCCGCGCTCACTGCCACTCCTCCGCCCGCTCCACCTGCTCCAACCGCAGCACCGCACCCGTCCGGCTGTAGCGTCGCATCAGTGGCAGCGGCGGGTAGTAGGCGTGCACCGAGATCGCATGCGCGTGGGCCGACTCGTTGAGGACCTGATGGACGTGGTGCTCCCCGAAGGCCCGTCCCTGACCGGACGTCAACTCCCTTTCCCTGTCGACCCCGTCGGCCAGTTCCAGGGTCTTCCAGCCCTCGGTGGGCAGCCGGGCCGCGAGCGACTGCTCGGTCAGGGCGCCCGCCGCCGCGGCGAACGCGCCGTGCGACCCGCCGTGGTCGTGCCATCCGGTGCCGGTCCCGGGGGGCCAGCCGATCAGCCACGCCTCGCTCCCGCCCGGCCCGTCGAGACGTACCCAGGTACGCCCTTGTGGATCGAGCGGCAGAGAAGCCACCAGCGCCGCGTCGGCCGCGGTCCGGCGTACGAAATCGAGGAGTTGAGCGGGAGTGGGCGCGGCCGTGCGGGCAGGCGCGGGGGTCCGTACGGGTACGGGAACAGACACGGGAAGCCGTCCTGAGAGGTTCGCGGACGCGCACGGGCGCCGCACCAACTCCCACGGAAGACGGGGGAGCGGCAGGTAGCAGACCGCGCGCGAGGAGAAAAGGGGCGAATCAGCAGGACGGGCGACAGACGCAGCCCGCGTAGCGGACCAGGTCCATATGGACCCTCCGCCACAGGCACACACGGGTGTCGCTCACGTTTTGGAGTACACCATGTGTGCCTGTGGCGGTCAATTGATGTCCGCGGTCCGGTCGGTGTGGTCGGAGTGCACCAGGGCGCCCGAAGCGTCGCCCAGCGCCTCCACGGCCCCGGGCGCACCCCCGCGCGCCGCGTCCGCCGCCGCGTACAGCTCTTCGGGACGCACCCCGTCGAAGGCCGCCACCAGATGCCCGTCGGGCCGCACCAGCAGCACGGTGTGCGCGGTGGCCCCGGGGTACCCCTCGGCGACCAGCAGTTCCGCGGGTACGGGCAGGGCGGTGACCGCGGCCGCCAGCCGGGGCATCACCCCCGCGGTCATCCAGTGCCGCCGGTCCCACACCCCGGTCCCCGGCGCGACCAGCACCACCAGCAGATGTCCCTGCCCCAGCCGGTCCCACAGCGCGGCGACTGTGCCGTCGGGAGCGGTCACCCGTACGTCCTCGACCAGCGCCCCCGGTGCGGTCGCCACCTCGGTCTCCGCCTCGCCGTCCCCGTACGTCCCCGGGGCGAGCGGCGAGTGCGGGTACGCGGGCAGGGCGCCGAGCGCGCCACCACCCAGATGGCCGTCCATGAGCAGGCTGTCGTGCCCGCGCGCCGAGCCCGGAAGGGCCGCCCGCAGACCGCCGCTGTTGCGCAGTATCGGCAGCACCTGGTCAGCGGCGCGCAGCCGGGCGGCCACCGCGGTCCGCCGTTCCGCCTGGTAGCTGTCCAGCAGGGCTTCGGAGGCGTCGTGATGCAGGGCATGGGCCAGCTTCCACGCCAGGTTCGCCGCGTCCCGCAGACCCTCGTCGACGCCCTGCGTGCCGAGCGCGCCCAGCAGGTGGGCCGCGTCCCCGGCGAGGAACGACCGCCCCTCGCGCCAGCGTTGGGCCAGGCGGTGGTGCAGCGTGTAGACGCCGGTGTCGATGAGTTCGTAAGGGGGTGTCTGACCGCCGCACCAGCCGGCCAGGGTGTCCCGGATCCGGGTGATCAGCGCATCGGGCGTGACCAGGTCTCCGCGCGGCGGCAGCAGCCAGTCCAGCCGCCATACGTCGTCGGGCAGCGGACGGGCCGTCACCTCGGGGCCGCCGCCGCGCCATGGTGGTTGACGGTGCATCAGAACGGTTTCGGGCCAGGGGAGTTCGGCTTGCAGGGCGGCGACGGCGTGCCGTTCCACCGCTGTACGGCCGGCGAACCGGATGCCGAGGAGCTTGCGGACGGTGGAGCGGGCGCCGTCGCAGCCGACCAGGTAACTGCCGCGCCAGTACAGGTATCCCGGCTCGCGGGTGTGCACGGTGACGCCCTTGCCGTCCTGCTCGATGGTGTCCACCCGCGCCTGCGTCGCCAGCTCGATGAGGGGGTGCGCGGTGGCGGCGGCGTACAGGCCGCGGGTGAGGGCGTGCTGCGGAAGATGCACGGGGGCCGGGAACTCACTGTCGTCACCGAGCGTTAGTTCTGTGACGACCTGCTTGCGCCGCATCGACCGCCATCCGGACCAGAGCGCCCCCTCGTCCCAGACGGTGGTGCAGCCGAGCCCCTCGACCAGGGCAGCGGTGTCCGGCCGCAACACCACGGTCCTGGCCGTGCGCGGTTCCTGGGTGCCGTCCCCCTCGTCAAGGACGACGGACGAGACGTGCTGCGCGGCGAGGGACAGCGCGAGCGTGAGCCCGACCGGTCCGGCGCCGACGACGATCACCGGGTCCACGACGCGCGACCTCCGCTCCGTACGGACAAGCGGAAAGCTGCACACGCGGCAGTGGACACAAGGTGCTCGATCACAGAACGTATGCAACCCACTGCGGGTGCTTGCGTCAAGTGACGGAGGCAGCGACGCGGGGCCGCTGCCTCACAAAACGTCAGATTGCCGTGCGCGGGGGCGCTTTGGGGTGCCCCGGCGCGGGCTGGGTACCGGGGGCCCCGTTGCGGACGACGACGGCTGAGGTCAGTAGTTGTTGACGGCCGGCGGCTCGGTGTACATGGAGCCCGAAAGGCCCAGTGTCGAGTTGTAGATCTTCTTGTAGGTGCCGTCCTTGACGTGCTTGGTGAGCGACTCGTTGATCGCGGCGCGCAGTGCCTTGTCCTGCTTGTCGACGCCGATGCCGTACAGCTCGGTGGTGAACGGCTCGCCGACGACCTTCAGCCGGGTCGGGTCCTGGGCGGCGAACCCCTTGAGGATCGAGTCGTCCGTGGTGACGGCGTCGATCCGGCCGGCCAGGAGCTGCTTGACGCAGTCCGTGTAGTTGCCGAGCTCGACGACCCTGGCGCCGTACTCCGGCTTCTGGATCTCCTGGAGCGGGGTCGAGCCCTTGATGGAGCAGACCTTCTTGCCGGTAAGGGAGGTCTTGCCCGTGATGTCCGCCTCGTCCTTGCGGACCAGGAGGTCGGCACCGGCCTTGTAGTAAGGGCCCGCGAAACCGACCTTCTTCTTGCGCTTGCTGTTGATGGAGTACGTACCGACGTAGTAGTCGACCTGGCCCTGGGCGATGGCCGTCTCGCGCTGGTCGGAGTTGAACGACTTCCACTGTATTTGGTCGGGGGTGAAGCCCAGATCGGCAGCGACCATGGTGGCGATCTCGATGTCGAAGCCGGAGCGCTTCTTGGTCGCCTGGTCCTCGAAGCCGAGGTACGGCTGGTCGGACTTGGCCCCGATGATCAGCTTGCCGCGCGCCTTGGCGGCCTTGAAGGCCGGGGAGCCTTCGACCTGTGCGTCCTTGGCGACGGGGTACTTCCAGGTCTTGGCCGATTCGGTGGCCGCGGGGGCCTTCGCGTCATTCCCGGCCGAGCTGTTCTCGCCTCCACAGGCGGTTGCCGTCAGCGCGAGAGCGGAGACGGCTGCCATGGCAGCTGACTTGCGGAACTTCATGGTGAATATCCCTTACATCGGTAAGCCGTTGGCCGGGAACTCTCGGCGTACGGCGAGTCGGCGGGGGCGCCGATGGGCTGTCAGCGGTGAAGGATCTTCCACAGGAAGCCCTTGGTCCGGTTACTACGAGAGTGGCGGAACAACCGTGCGGGCGTGGGCACTTCGGCGATCTTCAGGTGAATTGGCAGGGTGAGGAGAGAGTGAGAAGCCCGATTGGTGCCGAGGCCGTGCGCGTTGCCGGGGGGCAGGGGAAATGGCAGGACCTGATGCGGCTGCACGAGTGCCGTGTACCTGTGGAAGTTCGGCAGTAATGTACTCGCTTACCCACGGTAGAAATATCGCCGAATGATTAAGATTTCGGCGCTCGCGATTGTTTTCTTCGGGAACAAGAAAATCGGGCTTTCCGGAGACGATCCGGAAAGCCCGATTTCGAATCGGTGCGCGGTGGCTCGGGTCGGAGAACTCAGCCGCCGAGCGCGCCACCGGCGTCCACAGCCGTCCTGTCGACAATGGCGCCCGTACTCTTCTTGCCCTTGCGGAGCCGATTCTCCAGCCAGCCGGCGAAACTGGTGAGGGCGAAGTTGACCAGGATGAAGAGGAGCGCGACCACGGTGAGGGCGGCGATGGTGTTGGCGCCGTAGTTCGCCGTGATGGTGCGCACCTGGAAGAGCAGCTCGGTCAGGCCCAGTACGGCGCCACCCAGTGCGGTGTCCTTGACGATGACGACCAGCTGGCTGACCAGCGCGGGCAGCATCGCGGTGACGGCCTGCGGCAGCAGTACGGAGACCATCATCTGGCCCTTGCGCATGCCGATGGCCTTCGCCGCGTCCGTCTGACCGCTGGGCAGGGACTGGATTCCGGCTCGTACGATCTCGGCGATGACCGAGGCGTTGTAGAGCACCAGACCCGTTACCACGGCGTACAGCGGGCGGACCTCGGAGTCGACGCTGGTGAACTGCACGAACAGCTGGCTGGCGAACACCATCATGATCAGTACTGGGATGGCCCGGAAGAACTCGACCACCACACCGACCGGAATCCTCACCCAGGCGTGGTCGGAGAGCCGGCCGATGCCGAGGATCGCGCCCAGCGGCAGGGCGATCACCAGCGAGAGGGCCGCAGCCGTGAGGGTCTCCCCGAGGCCGGGCAGCAGGAAGGTGGTCCACACCTGGGAGTCCGTGACGAACGGGCTCCACTTGTCCGCGTCCAGTTGGTCCTTCTCCGCCATGATGCCCAGCACCCACCAGGCGAGCAGGGCGAAGACGGCGAGGAAGACGACCGTGTAAATGATGTTGCGCCGCTTGGCGCCGGGCCCGGGGGCGTCGTACAGGACTGAAGTCATCGCTTGACCGCCACTCGCTTGGACACCCAGCCGAGCAACAGACCGGTGGGCAGGGTGAGAACGACGAAGCCGAGGGCGATGACACCGAAGACGGCGAAGAGCGCGTCGGCCTCGTTCTCGACCATGTTCTTCATCAGCAACGAAGCCTCGGCGACGCCGATCGCGGCCGCCACCGTGGTGTTCTTGGTCAGCGCGATCAGCACATTGGCCAGCGGAGCGACGACCGTGCGGAAGGCCTGCGGAAGGATGATCAGCGTCAGGACCTGGGTGAACCCGAGACCCAGGGCGCGGGCTGCCTCCGCCTGTCCGACCGGGACGGTGTTGATGCCCGAACGCAGTGCCTCACAGACGAAGGTGCCGGTGTACGCGACCAGTGCGAGGACAGCGAGCCGGAAGCCGATGTTCTCGAAGGTGTTGCCACCGAGCTTGAACTCCAGCGTCTGGTTCAGCCCGAGGAGGGAACCGACCATGATGATCGTCAATGGGGTGTTACGGACCACGTTCACATAGCCGGTGCCGAAGGCCCGCATGAGGGGAACGGGACTGACCCGCATCCCGGCCAGCACGGTTCCCCATATGAGGGAGCCGACGGCCGAGTAGAGGGTGAGCTGAACCGTCACCCAGAAGGCACCGAGCAGGTCGTACCGCCCGGAAGTAAGAAAGTCGAACACGATGCCCCGCGATCTCTCCTTGTTGGATCGTGGCGCGCGCCGCCGACCGGGGCCGGCGGCGCGTCAGTCACTGCTGGCTCACTTTTCGGTGATCTCGGGGGCGGCCTCGTTCTTGTAGTTGGCCGGGCCGAAGTTGGCCTTCACGGCCTTCTCCCAGGAACCGTCCGACTTCATCTTCTCGAGCGCCTTGTTGATCTTGCCCTGAAGGTCCTTGTCGCCCTTCTTGATACCGATGCCGTACTTCTCGTCGCTCAGCTTGAGACCGGCAAGCTTGAACTTGCCCTGGTGCTCCTTCTGCGAGGCGTAACCGGCGAGGATCGAGTCGTCGGTGGTCAGCGCGTCGACCTGCTTGCTCTGCAAGCCGTTGAGGCACTCCGAGTAGCCGCCGAGGGTCTGGAGGTCCGCCTTGGGGGCGAGCTTCTCCTTGACGTTCTGCGCCGAGGTGGAGCCGGTCACCGAGCAGAGCTTCTTGGCGTTGAGGTCCTCGGCCTTGGTGATGGACGTGTCGTCCGCGCGGACCAGCAGGTCCTGGTGGGCGAGGAAGTAAGGGCCGGCGAAGTCGACCTTTGCCTTGCGCTTGTCGTTGATCGAGTAGCTCGCCACGATGAACTTCACGTCGCCGTTGGAGAGTGCGTTCTCACGCTCGGCGCTGGGGGTCTGCTTGAACTCGATCTTGTCGGCCGCGTAGCCGAGCTCCTTGGCCACGTACGTGGCGACGTCGACGTCGAAGCCGGTGAACTTGCCGTCCGTCGTCTTCAGACCCAGACCGGGCTGGTCGTACTTGATGCCGACGACGATCTTGTCGCCGTCCTTGCCCTTGTCGGCGCCGCCACCGCAGGCCGAGACGGAGAGAGCGAGAGCCATCGCCGCGACGACGGCGGTACTGACCTTGCGGAGCTTCATGGTGAACATCCCTTGTGTCGGTGGTGCGTTGATCGTCAGAGCTGGGTGCCGGCCGAGTGCTTCCCCGTAACAGCCGTACAGCGAGCGGCAGTTGTCAGTGGTGCAGGATCTTCGACAGGAAGTCCTTGGCCCGGTCGCTACGAGGGTTACTGAAGAACTGGTCCGGCGTGGCCTCTTCGACGATCTTGCCGTCCGCCATGAAGACGACCCGGTTCGCCGCAGAGCGTGCGAAGCCCATCTCGTGCGTGACGACCACCATGGTCATTCCGTCGCGGGCCAGCTGCTGCATGACCTCCAGAACCTCATTGATCATCTCCGGGTCGAGCGCCGAAGTGGGCTCGTCGAAGAGCATGACCTTGGGTTCCATGGCCAACGCCCGCGCGATGGCGACGCGTTGCTGCTGACCGCCGGAGAGCTGCGCGGGGTACTTGTCCGCCTGGGCGCCGACGCCCACGCGGTCGAGCAGGGCGCGCGCCTTCTCCTCCGCGGCCTGCTTGTCCATCTTGCGGACCTTGATCTGGCCCAGCGTGACGTTCTGAAGAATCGTCTTGTGGGCGAAGAGGTTGAACGACTGGAACACCATGCCGACGTCGGAGCGCAGCCTCGCCAGCTCCTTGCCCTCCTGGGGCAGCGGCTTCCCGTCGATGCGGATGTCGCCCGAGTCGATCGTCTCCAGGCGGTTGATCGTGCGGCACAGCGTGGACTTCCCGGACCCGGAGGGTCCGATGACGACGACGACCTCGCCACGGGCGATGGTCAGGTCGATGTCCTGGAGCACATGCAGCGCGCCGAAGTGCTTGTTGACGTTGCTCAGGACCACCAGGTCCGTCGACGCGGGTACCGCGTCCTCGGCGCCCTTGGTCACTGAAACTCCGCTCATCGGCTTTTGCTCCGTCCTCCTCGGTTGGGAGGACCCTAGTCACCCAGTGCGACCAGCGTCATTACATCTGAGCGGAAATTGAGCATAACGATCCGGCCGCAACCGGACACT
This sequence comes from Streptomyces sp. NPDC051561, assembly GCF_044454195.1. NCBI lineage: Bacteria > Bacillati > Actinomycetota > Actinomycetes > Kitasatosporales > Streptomycetaceae > Streptomyces > Streptomyces sp. NPDC051561. The sequence goes on from NZ_JBITDM010000024.1 coordinate 42,391, forward strand.
CTGCGTGAACGGGACGCGGGAAGGGGATACCGGCTCCATAACGGAACAAGGCCGTGATGAGAAGGGTCTTGACGTGCACTGTCCGGATCGGCGTGGATGCCATGAGAGCAAATGCCCGCAACCGGGCAGGCGCTCGGACCCGCACATCGACAAGACCAAAGCGCGCACCGGAGGGGGGACCAGTTGAGACTGCTGCTCGTCGAGGACGACAACCACGTCGCCGCCGCACTGTCCGCCGTCCTCACCCGGCACGGCTTCCAGGTCGTTCACGCCCGCAACGGCGAAGAGGCACTCCAGGCATTCCTGCCCGACGACCGGGCCCCCGAGGGGCAGGAGCCCTTCGGGGTCGTCCTGCTCGACCTCGGTCTGCCCGACCAGGACGGCTACGAGGTCTGCGGCAAGATCCGCAAGCGCACCAGTACTCCGGTGATCATGGTGACGGCGCGGGCCGACGTCCGCTCCCGCATCCACGGCCTCAACCTGGGCGCGGACGACTACGTCACCAAGCCGTACGACACCGGTGAACTCCTCGCCCGTATCCACGCGGTGAGCCGGCGCAACGCGTCCGGGGAGGCCTCCGCCGCCCCCGGTGACACCACCGTCGACCTCGGCCCCGTACACATCGAACTCCCCACCCGCCGGGTCAGCGTCGAGGGCAGCGATGTGCAGCTCACCCGCAAGGAGTTCGACCTGCTCGCGCTGCTCGCCCAGCGGCCCGGCGTCGTCTTCCGGCGGGAGCAGATCATCAGCGAGGTGTGGCGGACCAGTTGGGAAGGGACCGGCCGCACGCTGGAGGTCCATGTGGCGTCGCTGCGCTCCAAGCTGCGGATGCCCGCACTGATCGAGACGGTGCGCGGGGTCGGCTACCGGCTGGTCGCGCCGGACACCTCGGGGGCGGCGGGCGGCCCCGGCGCACCCAGGGACACGTAACTCCCCGTGCGCACCCGCCTCCTGCCGCTCCTCATCATCCTGCTCGCGGGCATGCTGATCGCCTTCGGCTTCCCGCTCGCCGTACGCGTGGCCGCCGCCCAGCAGCAGCAGGTGGTGGTCGACCGGATCGACGACACCGCCCGCTTCGCCGCCCTCGCCCAGTTCGTCACCGAGCGCACCGCCACCAAGGACGAACGCCGCGCCACCCTCGGCATCGAACTCGACCGCTACCACGCGGTGTACGGAATCCGCGTGGGTGTCTTCTACCGGGACGGCGGCGTGATGGCCGCAGCCCCCGGGGACTGGCTGGTGCAGACCGCTGGGGACCTGGGGAAGGAGGCGTTCCAGGAGGCGCTGGCCGGGCGCCGCAGCCATGACCCGCCGCAGGTCTGGCCCTGGCAGGAAAACACGCTGGTGGTGGCCTCACCGGTGGTGCGGGACGGGGACGTGGTCGCCGTGGTGGTCACCGACTCGCCCACCGGACAGTTGCGCTCGCGCATTCTGCACGACTGGCTGCTGATCGCGGCGGGTGAGTTCGCCGCCCTCTTCCTGGCGATCGGCGCGGCCTTCCGGCTGACCGGCTGGGTGCTCCGTCCGGTACGTGTCCTGGACGCCGCCACCCACGACATAGCGACCGGCCGGATGAAATCCCGGGTCGCCCCCTCCGGTGGCCCACCCGAACTGCGGCGGCTGGCACGGTCGTTCAACGAGATGGCCGACAACGTCGAGTACGTACTGGAGCAACAGCGCGCCTTCGTCGCCGACGCCTCCCACCAGCTGCGCAACCCACTGTCCGCCCTGCTCCTGCGCATCGAGCTGCTCGCCCTCGAACTGCCCGAGGGCAACGAGGAGATCGCCTCCGTGCGCACCGAGGGCAAACGCCTGGCCCGAGTCCTGGACGATCTCCTCGACCTGGCCCAGGCCGAACACGCCCCGGCCGACCTGAGACTGACCGACCTCGGAGAGATGGTCACCGAACGCGTCGCGGCCTGGTCCCCGCTCGCCGACGACAAGGGGGTTCGTCTGCTGCGCGGCGGACCCGAGGCGGTCACCGCGTGGGCCGACCCCGTCGCCCTGTCCAGCGCACTGGACGCGGTGATCGACAACGCCCTCAAGTTCACCCCCGCCGACGAACAGGTCACCGTGGAGGTCGCCTCTGACGGCGACATCTGCACCGTGGTCGTCTCCGACGGCGGCCCCGGCCTCACCGAGGACGAACTCGCCCGTGTCGGCGACCGGTTCTGGCGCAGCAACCGCCACCAGAACATCAAGGGCTCGGGGCTCGGCCTCTCCATCTCCCGCGCCCTGCTCCTCGCGGGCCGGGGCACGATCACCTACGAGGCCAACACTCCCCACGGACTGCGCGTGACGGTCACCGTCCCACGCACCGAGCCCTGAGGCGGCCTCCCACCGGGCCCGACGGCGCCTGCTCCCCGCCGGGCTACGGCTTCGCCGACCGGTAGTACTCCGCCGCGCCGTCGTGCAGCGGCAGCGGATCCGTGTAGATCGCGGTCCGCAGATCCACCAGCTGGGCCGCGTGCACCTGCCGGCCGATCCGGTCCCGGCTCGCGATCACCGTCTCGGTGAAGCGCTTCGTCAGCTCCGGGTCGGTCAGGTCCGTGGTCACCAGCAGGTTCGACACGGCGACCGTCGGAACGGCCGCATGGTTGCGCGCCTTGCCATAGGCATCGGCGGGCATCACCGCGGACCGGTAGTAGCGGGTGATGTCGCCGGGCTTCTGCAACGCCTTCACCAGATCGGGACCGAGCGGAACCAGCCGTACCGGCATCCGCTCGGAGAGATCGCGCACCGCGCTGGTCGGCAGCCCGCCCGACCAGAAGAACGCGTCGATGGTGCCCGCCTCCAGGCGCCCCGGCATGGTGTCGATCCCTATCGACACCGGCTCCACGTCCCGCTCGGGATCGAGCCCCCCTGCGGCCAGCAGGCGGTTGGACACCAGCCGCACCCCCGACCCCTCCTGGCCGACGGCGACCTTCTTCCCGCGCAGATCCCCGATGGACCGGATCCCCGAACCGTCGGGCACCACCAGCTGCACGTAGTCGTCGTACAACCGGGCACAGCCACGCAGCCGGTCCGCCCCCTCCCGGTGATTCCGTTGGTACGTGGCCACGGCATCGGCGGTCGCGATCGTGAAGTCGGCCTCCCCGGTCGCCACCCGGGTCAGGTTCTCCTGTGACCCCTGACTGGTCTGCAGCGTGACGTCGACCTTCGGCAGCTGCCGCCGCAGCGCCTCCTCAAGCAGCACCCCGTACCGCTGGTACACCCCGGTCCGCACCCCCGTACTGAACGTGACCTTCCCCTCCGGGGATGGCGCACCTCGCGGCAGCAGCCACCACAGCAGCAGCCCGCACACGGCGAGTGCGGCCACCGCCCCTTGCAGGGCACGACGGCGTCCGGGACGGGAGAGCGCGGGGAGCATGCCGCGATCCTGCCAGCTCAACGCCCCCGCGGACCAGAGCTGAGCCGCAGCGGAGACCGCCCGGGGCCCCGAGCACGGCGGGCCCCGTACCCTGGTGGGCGAGATGAGTGAGAAGACATACGAGGTGCGCACTTACGGGTGCCAGATGAACGTCCACGACTCCGAGCGCCTGTCGGGCCTCCTGGAGGGTGCGGGATACGTCCGTGCGCCCGAAGGGTGCGACGGCGACGCCGACGTGGTCGTCTTCAACACCTGCGCGGTCCGCGAGAACGCCGACAACAAGCTGTACGGCAATCTCGGACGGCTCGCGCCGATGAAGACCAAGCGGCCCGGCATGCAGATCGCCGTGGGCGGCTGCCTGGCGCAGAAGGACCGCGACACCATCACCAAGCGCGCCCCCTGGGTCGATGTGGTCTTTGGGACGCACAACATCGGCAAGCTGCCGGTGCTCCTGGAGCGCGCCCGCATCCAGGAAGAGGCGCAGGTCGAGATCGCCGAGTCGCTGGAGGCGTTCCCCTCGACGCTGCCCACGCGCCGCGAGAGCGCCTACGCCGCCTGGGTCTCCATCTCGGTGGGCTGCAACAACACCTGCACCTTCTGCATCGTGCCCGCGCTGCGCGGCAAGGAGAAGGACCGCAGGACCGGCGACATCCTCGCCGAGATCGAGGCCCTGGTCGCCGAAGGCGTCTCCGAGATCACGCTGCTCGGCCAGAACGTCAACGCCTACGGCTCCGACATCGGCGACCGCGAGGCCTTCAGCAAGCTGCTGCGCGCCTGCGGAAAGATCGAAGGCCTGGAGCGGGTCCGCTTCACCTCGCCGCACCCCCGCGACTTCACCGACGACGTGATCGCCGCCATGGCCGAGACGCCGAACGTGATGCCGCAGCTGCACATGCCGATGCAGTCCGGCTCGGACACCATCCTCAAGGCGATGCGCCGCTCCTACCGGCAGGACCGCTTCCTCGGGATCATCGAGAAGGTGCGCGCCGCGATGCCGGACGCCGCCATCTCCACCGACATCATCGTGGGCTTCCCCGGCGAGACCGAGGAGGACTTCGAGCAGACGATGCACGCGGTCCGTGAGGCCCGCTTCGCGAACGCCTTCACCTTCCAGTACTCCATCCGGCCCGGCACCCCCGCCGCCACCATGGAGAACCAGATCCCCAAGGAGATCGTCCAGGAGCGCTACATGCGCCTGGTAGGACTCCAGGAGGAGATCTCCTGGGAGGAGAACAAGAAGCAGGTCGGCCGGACCCTGGAGGTCATGGTCGCCGAGGGCGAGGGCCGCAAGGACGGCGCCACCCTGCGTCTCTCCGGCCGCGCCCCCGACAACCGCCTGGTCCACTTCACCAAGCCCGAGCAGGACGTGCGTCCCGGCGACGTGGTGACCGTCGAGATCACCTATGCCGCCCCGCACCACCTCCTCGCCGAGGGTGAGCCCGGCGCCGTACGCCGCACCCGGGCCGGTGACGCCTGGGAGAAGCGCAACGCCGAACCGCAGCAGGGACCCGGCGTGATGCTGGGCCTTCCGAAGATCGGCGTACCGGAACCGCTGCCGGTGGCCACGGGCGGATGCAGCATCAACTGACCGCGGAGGCAGCCGAGTTTGACGGGGAGGCCCGTGGCCCGCTGAGGGCTGCGGGTGAATGGGCTTTGCCCTTCCCCTGCCGGTTTGCGGTCCGCGTGCCGGCCTGGAGCTGGTCCGCGAGCTGGAGGTAGGTCAGAGGGCGGGATTTGGGCCGGGGCCGTGGACGGGGCCCGGTCAGGTGGCCCCGCCTGCGCGTTAGGCTGCCCGACATGCTCGTAGCCGCCGCCGTATGCCCCTGTCCGCCGCTGCTCGTCCCCGAGGTCGCCGCCGGTGCCGCGGCCGAACTCGACGCCGCGCGCGACGCCTGCGCCGACGCGCTGGGTGTGCTCGCCGCCTCCCGGCCCGATCGGCTGGTGGTGCTCGGACCCGCCGGGCACGCGGACCAGGGTCTCCACCCGCAGGGCGCGAGGGGCAGCTTCGCGGGCTTCGGCGTGCACCTGGAGGTCACCCTGGGGGCGGCGACCGGGGAAGCACCGGACCGGATGCTTCCGCCCTCCCTCGCGGTGGCCGGCCGACTGCTCGCCCGTACGGACTGGACCCACACGCCCATCGAGGGCCTGGGTGTCGGCGAGGAGCTGACCGCCGCCCACTGCGCCGGGACGGGACGGCAGCTCGCGGGCAGCGCGGACCGGGTGGCCCTCCTGGTGATGGGCGACGGCAGCGCCTGCCGCACCCTGAAGGCACCCGGCTACCTCGACGAGCGCGCCGAGGGCTTCGACGTGGAGGCCGCCCGGGCCCTGGGCGCCGCCGATACCGCGGCTCTGCTCGCGCTGGACGAGGAACTCGCGTACACCCTCAAGGTCTCGGGCCGCGCCCCCTGGCAGGTGCTCGCGGGCGCCGCGGACGGGGCGGGCCTGGGCGGGCAACTGCTGTACGAGGACGCTCCGTACGGCGTGGGGTACTTCGTCGCCGCCTGGTCCTAGTCGCGGTTCGGGAACCGGCAGGGAACCAGCGCGGGCAGCATTTCCCCGCTTCTCCGAACGCGTTCTTCCACTGCCTTGTTGAGTTGCCAAGGTGCGTGTCCTGATACGGGAACGGCCGCGGAACCGAAAAGGTTCCACGGCCGTTCCCGTAATTTCGTTACTCGCGCCCGGCGGGCCTCAGGAGGCCGGAGGCGGAGTCGGCGGAGTACCGCCCTCGTCCTTCGTGGAGATGCGGTCCAGGGCACCCTTGGCCTTGCCCGTACCCGACTGGATCTGGCTGCTGTACTTGCCCTTTGTCTTGGAGTCCACAGCCTGAGCGGCCTTGTCGAGACCCTGCTCGATCTTGCCCCCGTGCTGTTGCGCGAGGTCCGCGGCCTTTTCCTTCGCCGGGGCCAGCTTGGCCTTCAAATTGTCCAGGAAGCCCATGGTCCACCTTCCCTCGTGGGGATTGTTTTCGGTTCCGGTGAAAACCGTAACCGGCTACTTGCGGGCGCTTTCACCGACCTCATTGTCCGCCGCTGCCTCGGCGGACTGCTGCTTGGGGATCTCAAGTCCCTCCGCAGCCGGAGTGCCGGCGTCCGCGGAAACCTCGTCGGTGGCCTCCGGGGCATCGGCCTTGGCCTCGGCCGAGACCTCCTCCGGCGACTCGGACCCGGTCTTCGCGGTCTCCGTCTCCTCGGTGGTCACCGACTCCTCGACGACGTCAGCCGTCGGGGTGGCGGCCTGAGCCTCCTCGGTCGACACCTCGACGGCATCCTTGGACTTCCGGCGAAACAGTGCAAAAACGCCCATATCTACTCCATACCGTACTCGTGTAGGCGAAATACCGCGCCGTCCGGTGCGTCCCATTGCGCCGCCCGGAGAAACCGGTCCGTAAACCGGCGTGCGGAACCTCGCAACAGGCAACGACCCCGCTCGCGCGCCGTCACGTCGCTCGTTCGGGGACACCTCCCGAGGTTTGCGAGACTGGGGCGGTGAGAACTGCAGCTCCCGCACCGCGGGTCATCGCCGTCGTCGGACCCACCGCGGCCGGAAAGTCCGATCTGGGCGTCGCCCTCGCCCAGCATTTCGGCGGTGAGGTCGTCAACGCCGACTCCATGCAGCTCTACCGGGGGATGGACATCGGCACCGCCAAGCTGACGCCCGGGGAACGTGGTGACATCCCGCACCATCTCCTCGACATCTGGGACGTCACCGTCACCGCGAACGTCGCCGAGTACCAGCGGCTCGCCCGCAAGGAGATCGACCGGCTGCTCGCCGAGGGGCGCACCCCGGTCCTGGTCGGCGGCTCCGGGCTGTACGTCAAGGGCGCCATCGACGCCATGGAGTTCCCCGGCACCGACCCCGAGGTCCGCGCCCGCCTGGAGGCCGAGCTCGCCGAGCAGGGCCCCGGCGCACTCCATCTCAGGCTCGCCGCCGCCGACCCCGCCGCGGGCAGCGCGATCCTCCCCAGCAACGGCCGCCGTATCGTCCGCGCCCTCGAAGTGATCGAGATCACCGGCCGCCCCTTCACCGCCAATCTGCCCGGCCACGAGTCGGTCTACGACACCGTGCAGATCGGCGTCGACGTCGCCCGCCCGGAGCTCGACGAGCGCATCGCCACCCGCGTCGACCGGATGTGGGAAGCGGGTCTGGTGGAAGAGGTGCGGATGCTGGAGGAACAGGGCCTTCGCGAGGGCATCACCGCCTCCCGCGCCCTGGGTTACCAGCAGGTACTCGCCGCGCTGGCCGGTGACTGCACCGACGACGAGGCGCGCGCCGAGACCGTGCGGGCCACCAAGCGCTTCGCCCGACGCCAGGACTCCTGGTTCCGCCGGGACCCCCGGGTCCACTGGCTGAGCGGCGCCGCCGAGCACCGGGCGGAACTCCCGCACCAGGCGCTGGCGTTGCTCGAACGGGCGGTCACAGCCTGATCACGTGATGGCATCGGGACGCTCAGCCCGTCAATCCGGTGCCCACACGCGTGCCATCATCGAGCTTCGATCGACTGTTGGAGTCCGAGTGGGGAGGGCGCGTGGCGATGGAGGCCGGCCCTCGCGACACAGCACAGGAAGAACCGGAGCGGTTGAGTCCTGACGGGCCCGAAGACCAGCCCAAGAGGCCGGGAGACATCCCCGCGGGCAAGCGCGAGTCCGGGGCGATCTCCCCGGAGGAGCTGGCGGACGACTCGCTGTCCGACGTTCCGGAGATTCCCGAGGTTCCGGGGCTCCCGGACACCGAGGCCGAGGTCGAGGTGGAACTGCGTCCGCAGCGCCGCCTGCGGATCTGGCAGCTCGCCCCGATCGTGATGCTCGCCGCCGTCGGCTCCCTGATGTTCGCCTTCCCGCTGGCCTTCGAGATCGGCGACGGCGGCGCGGTCGTCGCCATGCTCGGCCTGCTGATCAGCGGCTGCGCGGCCGGCTGGGGCATGACGGCCGCCCGCCGTGTCGGTTACACCTGGCCCGGACTGCCCGCCCGTGGCTCCCGCGAACGCGCGGACTGGCGGGTGGCCGCCCTCTACGCGGCGATCTGCGCCACCCTCGTCGCCCTGGCCGTCTGGCGCGTGGCCCGCCTCCGCTGACGGGCCGCGTCCTTCCCTACGCCCGATTCTCGTGCTCTCGGCGGTCCGTACCGCCCAGTGGTTGTCCGTACCGCCCGGCGGTCCGCATGTGCCCGCCCGGCGGTCCGCATGTGCCCGGAAGCGCCCTCGAAGATCCGTTGTCGGACCCTCCCCTTACGATGGATCGCGTGACCACCACACCCGCCGCCTCCGCACCGATCGCCTTCCTCAAGGGCCACGGCACCGAGAACGACTTCGTGATCGTTCCCGACCCGGACAACACCCTCGACCTGCCCGCGTCCGTCGTCGCGCGGCTGTGCGACCGCCGGGCCGGCATCGGCGGTGACGGACTGCTGCACGTGGTGCGGTCCGCCGCGCACCCCGACGCGCACGCGATGGCCGAGCGGGCCGAGTGGTTCATGGACTACCGCAACGCGGACGGCTCCGTCGCCGAGATGTGCGGCAACGGCGTTCGCGTCTTCGCCCGCTACCTCCAGCACGCCGGACTGACCGACGGCGGCGACCTGGACATCGCCACCAGGGGCGGGATCAAGCGCGTCCACCTCGACAAGAGCGGCCAGGTCACCGTCTCGATGGGCCGCGCCGCCCTGCCCGAGGGCGAGGTGACCGTCTCCGTCGACGGGCGCACCTGGCCCGCCCGTAACGTCAACATGGGCAACCCGCACGCCGTCGCCTTCGTCGAGGACCTCGCGCACGCCGGAAACCTCTACACACCGCCGCCGTTCAGCCCGGCGAGCGCCTACCCGGACGGGGTGAACGTCGAGTTCGTCGTCGACCGGGGCCCGCGGCACGTCGCGATGCGGGTGCACGAGCGCGGCGCCGCCGAGACCCGTTCCTGCGGCACCGGTGCCTGCGCCGTCGCCGTGGCCACCGCCCGCCGCGACGGACACGACCCGGCCGTCACCGGCGCCCCCGTGACGTACACCGTGGACGTCCTCGGCGGACGCCTCACGATCACCGAACTGCCTGATGGCGGCGTGGAGATGACCGGCCCCGCCGTGATCGTCGCCGAGGGGTACATCGACCCGGTATGGCTGGAATCCCTCGAAATCACCGGCGCGTAAACCTTCGCTCGAATGGGTGATCCGGTTCACGCCGGGCAGGACCCGGTCAACGGCCCGTGGTGGGCTCGGTAGCATCAAGCACCGGCCCGGACGGGACACTCCCGACGAAGGCAGCGGGAGTCACCACCTGCCCACCGCCGGTCGAGGCCGCCGGAGGTGCCCCATGACAGCAGAGGCCGCCAACCCCAACGGTATGACCCCGGAGATCCGCCAGCCGGTCCCGCCGGCCGCGCTCCCGCACACCTCGGGGGGCCGCAGGCGCGGCCGCCACCGGATCGATCTGCGCAGGATCGGCCGGGCCGCCCTGCTCGGACCCGCCGCCCGCGGCCGGACCTCCGACGCGATCGCCCATGTGGCCGAGGCCCACCGCGCGCACCATCCGGACGCCGACATCACGATCCTCAGCCGGGCCTACGTCCTCGCCGAGTCGTCCCACCGCGGACAGATGCGCAAGAGCGGCGAGCCGTACATCACCCACCCGCTGGCCGTGACGCTGATCCTCGCCCAGCTGGGCGCCGAGACCACGACCCTGACGGCCTCGCTGCTGCACGACACCGTCGAGGACACCGACGTCACCCTCGACCAGGTGAGGGAGCAGTTCGGCGAGGAGGTCTGCTTCCTCGTCGACGGCGTCACCAAGCTGGAGAAGGTCGACTACGGGGCCGCCGCCGAGCCCGAGACCTTCCGCAAGATGCTGGTGGCCACCGGTAACGACGTACGCGTGATGTCGATCAAGCTCGCCGACCGGCTGCACAACATGCGCACCCTCGGCGTGATGCGCCCCGAGAAACAGGTCCGGATCGCCAAGGTCACCCACGAGGTGCTCATCCCGCTCGCCGAGCGGCTCGGCGTGCAGGCGCTCAAGACCGAGCTGGAGGACCTGGTCTTCGCCATCCTCCAGCCCGAGGAGAACGCGGCCACCCGCGCGCTGATCGACGCCAACGCCGCCCAGGGCGACCCGCTCGCCCCCATCGCGGAAAACGTCCGCAGCGTACTCAAGGACGCCGGCATCACGGCCGAGGTCGTCATCCGGCCCCGGCACTCCGTCTCCGTGCACCGCGTCTCCGGCAAGCGCGGCGAGCTGCGCGGCACCGACTTCGGACGGCTGCTCGTACTGGTGGGGGAGGACGCCGACTGCTACGGGGTCCTCGGCGAGCTGCACACCTGCTTCACCCCGGTGATCTCCGAGTTCAAGGACTTCATCGCCTCGCCCAAGTTCAACCTGTACCAGTCCCTGCACACCGCCGTCGCGAGCGGCGACGGGGCGGTCGCCGAGATCCTCATCCGCACCCACCAGATGCACAAGGTCGCGGAAGCCGGCGTGGTCGCGCTCGGAAATCCGTACGCCCAGCCGGAGACCGCCGACCCCACGGAGGACGGCGACCGCGTCGACCCCACCCGCCCCGGCTGGCTCTCCCGCCTCCTCCAGTGGCAGGAGGACACCCCCGATCCGGACGCCTTCTGGACCTCGCTGCGGGCCGACCTCGCGCAGGACCGGGAGATCACCGTCTTCCGCGCCGACGGCGGCACCCTCGGGCTGCCCGCCGGTGCCAGCTGCGTGGACGCGGCGTACGCGCAGTACGGAACCGCCGCCCACGCCTGCATCGGGGCCCGCGTCAACGGCCGTCTGGCGACGCTCAGCACGGTGCTGCGCGACGGCGACAGCGTGCAGCTGCTGCTGTCCCACGACGCGGCCTCAGGGCCCTCCCCGGACTGGCTCGACCACGCCCGCACCCCCGCCGCCCGGATCGCCATCGCGGGCTGGACCGCCGACCCCTCGACCGCACACGACGCGGGACCGCCGGCCGCCCCCGAAGCGGCCCCGGCCGCAGGTGCCCCCGCGACCCCCTCACGGCACGCCGTGGAGCACGCGGTGACCGACCTGCCGGACGCCACCGTGCGCATGGCGGGCTGTTGTACGCCCGTCCCGCCCGACCGGGTCCTGGGCTTCGCCGTCCGCGGCGGAGTGGTCACCGTCCACCGCGAGGGCTGCGCGGCCGTCAGCAGGATGCGGGCGCTCGGGCGCGAACCGGTCGGGGTGCGCTGGCAGGACACCGCGGACATGCGAGTCACCCTGATCGCTGAATCGTTCGGCCGCCCGCACCTGCTCGCCGACCTCACCGAAGCCATCGCGACGGCCGGCGTCGAAGTGGTCTCCGCCACCGTCGAACCGCCCACGGAGCAACGGGTGCGGCACACCTACACCCTCCAACTCCCGGACGCCACCGGCCTCCCGGCGCTGATGCGGGCGATGCGCGAAGTGCCCGGGGTGTACGACGTCGGCCGCGCCCAGCACCCGGAGGGCGCCTGACCCCGGCCGGACCACCGGTGCCGCCGCGCGCGGGCAGCGCAACCGCTCGTTCGGGTGGCACGCGCGTGCCGTCCCACCGCGGCGCCGCGGGCGCTGATAGCGGTAGTTCATGCTGCTCACCTCCCGGCGCCTGCGTGCCGTTCTGCTGGCCGCCGCCTCTCTCTCGCTCGTCGGAGCGGTGCTGCCCGCACCCGTTCCCCTCGGTATCGGCGACCCGCTCTTCCCTCACCTGGGCAACCCCGGCTACGACGTCCTCAGTTACGACATCGCCCTGACGTACGGCGGCGACAACAGCAAGCCCCTGACCGCCGTCACCACCATCGAGGCGCGCGCCACGGACCGGCTGGAGCACATCAACCTCGACTTCGCCCACGGCACCGTCCAGTCGGTCGTCGTCAACGGTGTCCGTGCGAAGTTCACCGCCACCGGCGAGGACCTGGTGGTCACCCCCGTCAGGACGGTGCACCGGGGCGGACGTACGGTCATCACCGTCAAGCACACCAGCAACCCCGTCGGCAACACCTCCGACGGTGGCTGGGTACGCACCGGAGACGGCCTCGCCATGGCCAACCAGGCGGACGCCGCCCACCGCGTCTTCCCCTGCAACGACCACCCCTCCGACAAGGCGTACTTCACCTTCCGGGTGACCGCCCCCAAGTCACAGACCGTCGTCGCCAACGGGCTGCCGTCCGCGATGCCCCGCGCGGCCAAGGGCCTCAACGGCAAGCAGGACACGCGCTCCTGGACGTACCGCACCAGCCATCCGATGGCCACCGAGCTCGCCCAGGTCTCCATCGGCGACTCCGCGGTACTGCGCAGGACCGGACCGCACGGGCTGCCGGTGCGGGACGTGGTCCCCGCCAAGGACGTCAAGCTGCTGGAGCCGTGGCTGAAGAAGACTCCGGCGCACCTCAGGTGGATGGAGGAGCGGGTCGGGCGCTACCCCTTCGAGACGTACGGGGTGCTCGTCGCGGAGGCCACCACCGGGTTCGAGCTGGAGACACAGACGCTGTCGCTGTTCGAGCGCTCGCTGTTCACCGGCGGCGGCTACCCGCAGTGGTACGTCGACTCGATCATGGTGCACGAGCTGGCCCACCACTGGTTCGGCAACAGCGTCTCGCCCCGTGGCTGGTCCGACCTGTGGCTCAACGAGGGGCACGCCACCTGGTACGAAGCGCTCTACGCGGACAAGCAGCGCCCGCTCCAGGCACGGATGAAGGCCGCGTACGCCAACTCCGACGGCTGGCGCCGCGCGGGCGGACCGCCCGCCGCACCCAAGCCCTCCGGGCCCGGACAGAAGATCGGCATCTTCCGGCCCGTGGTGTACGAGGGCAGCGCCCTGGTGCTCTACGCACTGCGCCAGGAGATCGGCGAGGCCGCGTTCGACCGGGTCGAGCGGCGCTGGGTGCGCAAGCACCGCGACTCGTCCGCCACCACCAGTGACTTCGTGGAGCTCGCCTCCGACGTCGCTGACCGTGACCTCTCCGGCTTCTTCGAGCAGTGGCTGTACGGGGCCAATACGCCGCCGATGCCGGGGCACCCGGACTGGAAGAGCGCGGCGGCCCAGGCCCCTGGGAAGGGCCGGTAAACCCGTGTGACGACGGGGCGGTGCCGTGCGACCATCAACGGGTCGGCGGCGCTGCCCGGGCGGGAATTTTCACCGGGACCTTCGGGAATCATCCGGGATCGTCACGCGTTGTGACTGTCGACGGAAGCTTTTCGGGACCGCCTTTCGGGGCAGCCTCTCCGAGCCTCCCCACACCCTTTGGCGACGACGTAAGGATCCAATGACCCCCTCCACTTCTTCCCCTTCCACGAACGACAACAGCACAGACAGCCTGCGGGCCGATGCCCTGATGGAAGAGGACGTCGCCTGGAGCCACGAGATCGACGGAGAGCGGGACGGCGACCAGCTCGACCGCTCCGAGCGCGCCGCCCTGCGACGCGTGGCGGGCCTCTCCACCGAGCTTGAGGACGTCACCGAAGTCGAGTACCGGCAGCTGCGCCTGGAGCGCGTCGTGCTGGTCGGTGTGTGGACCTCGGGGACCGCCCAGGACGCGGACAACTCCCTCGCGGAGCTGGCCGCGCTCGCCGAGACGGCCGGCGCCCTGGTGCTCGACGGCGTCGTCCAGCGGCGCGACAAGCCGGACCCGGCGACGTACATCGGCTCGGGCAAGGCACTGGAGCTGCGGGACATCGTCCTGGAGACCGGCGCCGACACCGTGGTCTGTGACGGTGAGCTCAGCCCCGGCCAGCTCATCCACCTCGAAGACGTCGTCAAGGTGAAGGTGGTCGACCGGACCGCCCTGATCCTCGACATCTTCGCCCAGCACGCCAAGTCCCGTGAGGGCAAGGCGCAGGTCGCCCTCGCGCAGATGCAGTACATGCTGCCGCGACTGCGCGGCTGGGGTCAGTCGCTGTCCCGGCAGATGGGTGGCGGCGGCGGTGGCGGCATGGCCACGCGCGGTCCCGGTGAGACCAAGATCGAGACCGACCGGCGCCGCATTCGCGAGAAGATGGCGAAGATGCGCCGGGAGATCGCGGAGATGAAGACCGGCCGCGAGCTCAAGCGCCAGGAGCGCAGGCGCAACAAGGTGCCCTCGGTCGCCATCGCCGGGTACACCAACGCGGGCAAGTCCTCGCTGCTCAACCGCCTCACCGGTGCGGGTGTGCTGGTGGAGAACTCGCTGTTCGCCACCCTCGACCCGACCGTCCGCCGTGCCGAGACGCCCAGCGGGCGGCTCTACACGCTGGCGGACACGGTCGGATTCGTCCGGCACCTGCCGCACCACATCGTCGAGGCGTTCCGCTCCACCATGGAGGAGGTCGGCGACTCCGACCTCATCCTGCACGTGGTGGACGGCTCGCACCCGGCCCCCGAGGAGCAGCTGGCCGCCGTGCGCGAGGTGATCCGTGACGTCGGCGCGACCGGCGTACCGGAGATCGTCGTGATCAACAAGGCGGACGCGGCCGACCCGGTCGTGCTCCAGCGGCTGCTGCGGATCGAGAAGCGGGCCATCGCGGTCTCGGCCCGTTCGGGCCAGGGCATCGAGGAGCTCCTGGAGCTCATCGACCGCGAGCTGCCGCGCCCCGCCGTCGAGATCGAGGCGCTGGTGCCCTACATCCAGGGCGCCCTGGTCTCGCGGGCACACGCCGAGGGCGAGGTGCTCTCCGAGGAACACACCGGCGAGGGCACGCTGCTCAAGGCCCGGGTGCACCCGGAACTGGCGGCGGAGTTCGAGGTGTTCACGCCGACCGCGCACTGAGGCCGGCGCGGGGGAGCGTCCCGCGCGGGACGCTCCCGTACGACCGCAGGCCCTGGCGCGCGTACGGCCGTCCGACCCGGCGGCGCCTGCGACCGCAGGAACGGCCGAAGGCCCGTACCTCCACCAGGAGGTACGGGCCTTCGGCCGTCCGGTGCCTAGCGGCTGCCGTACTTCTTGCTCATCATCGTGTAGATCTGCTGGGCGCCCCTGCCGAGCCGGGGTCCGGCGAGCCAGGTGTGGTCGAGCGGGCCGATCGAGGTGTTCGACACCAGCGCCAGGCGGCCGTTCGACTTCGACATGAACCAGCCGCCGCCGGAAGAACCGCCGGTCATGGAGCAGCCGATGCGGTGCATGGCGGGCGTGTTCGGGCCGACGGACAGACGGTTCGGCCGGTCGACGCACTTGTACATGAGTGCGCCGTTGTAGGGCGGGCCCTGCGGGTAGCCCCAGGCGCCCATCGCGCTGATCCGCCGGGTGTCGGGAGCCTGGAAGTCGACGTCGATGGCCGTGCCGACGGTCTCCTCAAGGGACTTGCCGCTGCCGTTCTCCGGCTTCACATGCAGCACCGCGTAGTCGTACGCCGCACCGGTGCCGCCGGTGGGGCCGCCGTCACGGATCCACTCGCCGGAGGTCGCGGCCCAGTCGGCCCAGTAGGAGCCGTACGGCGCGTGCTCCGGGAACGGGGCCTTCTGGAGCGCCGCGGGCGACTTGCCCTTGTTGTTGTACGCGGGGACGAAGGTGAGGTTGCGGTACCAGCCGCCCTGGGCGCCCGCGTGCACGCAGTGCCCGGCGGTCCACACCAGGTTGGACCTTCCGGGGTTGTTCACGTCCTTGACGACCGTGCCCGAGCAGACCATGTGGCCCTTGGGGGAGTCGAAGAAGAGCTTGCCGACCGGGGCGCCGTGCTTGGTGTACGGAGTCTTCTCGGGCACCGCACGGACCGGCGGAGGTGCCGGGTCGGAGACGCCCTGGCCGCTGGAGAGGTCACTGGCCGTCATCGTCTTGGCCGGCTCGGAAGCGGTGCGCATCCGCTCCGGGTTCCACAGCCCCGCGATGACCGGGTTGACGAAGTCCTTGGCCTCGCGCAGCCACTTGTCCTTGTCCCAGTTCTGCCACTCGCCGTTCTTCCACTTCTCCGGGTCGAAGCCCTTCTCCTTGAGCTTGTCGGCGATGTCCTTGGGCAGCGCCAGGTCGCCCTTGCCCTGGTCACCCGCGGGCTTCGGAGTGGCGGGCGCGGGAGCCGACGGCTTGTCCGCGCCCTTGTCCTCGGTCGGGCCGCAGGCCGTGGCCGTCAGCGCGAGGGCCGCCGCCAGACCGGTGGCGGCCAGCAGTGGTCGTATGGATCGCATGGAAGGTTTCCCCCTGATGTTCGGGTATGTCATGAGCGTGTCATGCAAGAACGTGCGGGCGCGCCCGGCGCAGAAGTGCGGTGCGGACGCGGCGTACAGGAAGTGCGGTGTGCAGTGCGGAACGTAGCAGGGGGCCTTTGGCGAGTGTGCCGAAGGCCCCCTGCCGGGACGCTGGTTACTTCGCGCCGGCCTTGTCGTAGATGGCCTTGGCCTCGGGGCCGAAGCGCGGTCCGGCCAGCCAGCCGGCCGAGATCGGGCCGATCGAGGTGTTGGAGACCAGGGCCGGCTTGCCGTCCTGGCCCAGCGCCACCCAGCCGCCGCCCGACGAACCGCCGGTCATGGTGCAGCCGATGCGGTACATGGTCGGCTGTGCGGCCTTCAGCGAGAGGCGGCCCGGCTTGTCCTTGCACTGGAACATGCGCTCGCCGTCGAACGGCGGAGCCGCCGGGTAGCCGGTCGCCTGCATGCTCGCGATCTTCGGCACGGCCGGAGCGTTGAATTCGACCGGAAGGGCCGAACCAACCGTCTCCTCAAGGGACTTGCCGGTGCTGACCTCGGGCTGCATGTTCATCACCGCGAAGTCGTAGGGCGCGCCGTTACCGCCGGTCTGGGTGCCCTCGGCGATCCACTGGTCCGAGGTGTGCGCGCTCTTGGCCCACCACAGGCCGTACGGGGCGAGCTCCGCGCGCGTCGGCTTCGACGCGGGCGACCTCGCACCGTCGTTGTAGGACGGCACGAAGGTGAGGTTGCGGTACCAGCCGCCCTCCGCGCCCGCGTGCACACAGTGGCCCGCGGTCCACACCAGGTTGGACTTGCCCGGGTGCGCCGGGTCCTTCACCACGGTGGCGGAGCAGGCCGCCGAGCCCTTGGGGGTGTCGAACAGCAGCCGCCCGGACTCGGGTGCGGCGGAGTGGTACGGGGCCTTCACGGCGCGCGCCGGCACACGCGCCGGGGTCGGGTCGGTGACCCCGTTGTCGCCCGAAATGTCATTGTCGACGGGCTGCTTGGGCGGCTTCTCCGCCTCCCGCATCCGGTCCGGGTTCCACAGGTCCTCGATGATCGGGTTGACGAAGTCCTCGGCCTCGCGCAACCAGTCGTCCTTGTTCCAGTTCTGCCACTCGCCGTTCTTCCACTTGTCCAGATCGATCCCGCGCTCCTTGAGCTTGTCCTTGAGCTCGTCCGGAATCGTGATCTTGCCGTCGTCGGTGCCGCCCGCGGCACCGGCCGAGCCGGCGGCCGGAGCGGACGGGGTCCCCGACGCGCCGTCCTCGGTGGGACCGCAAGCGGTCACGGTCAGGGCGAGTGCGGCGGTGAGCCCGACGACGGAAAGCAGTGGCGCGCTTCTGCGACGTGCGCTCCTCCTACGGGTTGCGGTGCAGGTCGGGCGTATGGGTCGCATGTCTTGATCCCCCTGGGACTTCGAACGTGACGGGTCGGACGGGTCGAGCGGTGACTGCTGGCGCGATACGCGGGCGAGCGCGACCGCCGTTGCGCGGACCCACTATGCCGGTGCCGATGGGGACGGCCAACGGCAGGGCCGCGGTTCCGCCGCCGGAAGGATCTTCTGATTGCCCGTGATCCTTCGGGGTCAAAGTCGTTGATACGTACGAGGGATGTCGGGACGTCGTTCAGTCCTGCGGGGCAATGCGCACACACGTACCTGCAACCAGGGCTTTCACAGGGGGAGGACCAGCAGTCGTGGCCGTGACCGAACCTGCTCCGGCGGTGGCGTCGGCTACGCAGCCGACCGTCGCGCACGAGGGCATTCTGCGTCGACAGTCGCTGCGCGAGTCCGCGGCGAGAACGTACGCGCGATCGCTGCCGATCGTTCCGGTACGCGCGCGGGGCCTGACCATCGAGGGCGCGGACGGGCGGCGCTACCTCGACTGTCTGTCGGGGGCCGGGACGCTGGCGCTCGGCCACAACCACCCGGTGGTGCTCGAAGCGATCAAGAAGGTGATCGACTCGGGGGCGCCGCTGCACGTCCTGGACCTGGCCACTCCGGTCAAGGACGCCTTCACCACCGAACTGTTCGCCACCCTGCCGCGCGAACTCGCGGACAACGCCCGGGTGCAGTTCTGCGGCCCGGCCGGGACCGATGCCGTCGAGGCCGCGCTGAAGCTGGTCCGCACCGCCACCGGCCGCAGCGGGCTGCTGGCCTTCACCGGTGCGTACCACGGCATGACCTCCGGAGCGCTGGACGCCTCGGGCGGGGCGCCGGACGTGCGGGTGACCCGGCTGCCCTACCCGTACGACTACCGCTGCCCCTTCGGGACCGGCGGGGAGCAGGGCGCCGAACTCTCCGCGCGCTGGACGGCGAATCTGCTCGACGACCCCAAGGGCGGAGTGCCGCAGCCTGCCGGGATGATCCTCGAACCGGTACAGGGGGAGGGCGGGGTGATTCCCGCCCCGGACGCCTGGTTCCGGGGGATGCGGGAGATCACCGCAGCCCGGGACATCCCGCTGATCGTGGACGAGGTGCAGACCGGGGTGGGCAGGACCGGGGCCTTCTGGGCGGTCGAGCACAGCGGGACCGTGCCCGATGTGATGGTCATGTCCAAGGCGATCGGCGGCAGTCTGCCGCTGGCGGTGATCGTCTACCGGTCGGAACTGGACGCCTGGCGCCCGGGCGCCCATGCCGGGACCTTCCGCGGCAATCAGCTCGCCATGGCGGCGGGTGCGGCGACCCTGGCCTTCGTACGGGAGAACGGGCTCTCCCAGCGGGCCGGGGCGCTCGGGGAGCGGATGCTCGGGCAGTTGCGGCAACTGACCGCCGGGCACCCGGTGATCGGGGACGTCCGCGGGCGAGGGCTCATGATCGGGGTCGAACTGGTGGACCCGGAGAGGGCACCGAGCGGCGGCCCGGCCGACGGACCTTTGCCCGCGGCCCCCGCGCTGGCCGCCGCAGTGCAGCAGGAGTGCCTGCGGCGCGGGCTCATCGTCGAGGTCGGAGGGCGGCACTCCGCCGTCGTACGGCTGCTGCCCCCGCTCACCCTCACCGACGAACAGGCGGACGCCGTGCTGGACCGGCTCGCCGACGCGTTGGCGGCCGCGGAACGTTCGTCCTTCCGGGACGAGCATCGCCGTCCCGGGCCGCCCCGTCAGGAGCAGCACCACCAGGAACCGACAGGGACGCCGTGCTGATCCCGGCCGGCACCGGAACCACCTCACAAGGAAGCCCTCCGTGAACCCCACACCCGCACCCGACACGTATGAGAGCAGCGCAGTCGAGGCCAGTGCAGTCGAGGCAGCGGCGGTCGAGGCCGGCGCGGTCGGGACAGCCGGCTCCCGGGCCGGCGCCACCACCGGGACGACCGCCGCACGGGACCACACCCGGGCCGGAGCGCCGGCCGAAGCGATCGGCGGTGCGACCGCCGATATGACCGAACCGGTGACGGTGCCCCGGCAGTTGTGCCACGGGAGCCAACGTGCCCCGGAGGCCGGACTGTTCCAGGGCCTACCCGATCCCCTCGACCACCCGGACCCGCAGAGCGCGGCGGACGCGGCCGGGGTGGAGAACCTGCTGCGCTGCTGGGTGCGCGAGCGGAACCTGCCACGGCCCGCGGGATCCACCCTGCGGATCCCGCTCGACCACAGCGGCACCTCCCTCCTGGTGCCGGTCCGCTACTGGTCGCCCTGCGGCTGGCACCGCTTCGGTATGCCGGTGCTGGCGAGCGGCCCCCGGCTGGCCCCGACCGTCGACGCGGTCACCCTCGCTGCGCTGCTCGGCCGCGAAACGGCCCCCTGCTCCACCTCCGTCCCGGACTCCTCCCCCTTGGCGGCAGATCAGGCACGTCCGGCCGGTGCCGAGCCCACCCGTGGTGAGGGCGCGGACCTGGTGGGCCGGGTCGCCGACTCGGTGCGCCGCACGGCCGACTTCATCTCCGAGCGCAGGCGCAGCCCCGAGCCCGCCGCCGGCAGTGACCTCTTCCTCACCGCAGAGCAGTCCCTCCTGCTCGGGCACCCCACGCACCCCACCCCCAAGAGCCGCGAGGGCCTCTCGGAGGCGGAGGCACACCGTTACTCGCCCGAGACGCGGGGAAGTTTCCCGCTGCACTGGATGGCCGTCGACCGTGCGCTGCTAGCCCAGGACTCCGCCTGGACCGAGCGCGGCCGCACTCTTCCGGCCGAACAGATCGCCTCCCGCCTGGCCGGCGACCTCGAACTCCCCGACGGTACGGCCGCCCTGCCCGTCCACCCCTGGCAGGCACGCGAGTTGGCACTGCGACCGGGTGTCGCGGACCTCCTCGACGAAGGGCTCCTGCACGACCTCGGCCCGTCCGGCGCCCCCTGGTACCCCACCTCCTCGGTGCGTACGGTGCACCGGCCGGGTGCCGCCGCGATGCTCAAGCTCTCCCTCGGCGTACGTATCACCAACTCCCGCCGGGAGAACCTCCGCAAGGAACTCCACCGGGGCGTCGAGGTGCAACGTCTGCTGCGGGGCGGCCTCGCCGAGGAATGGCACGCCGCCCACCCGGGCTTCGACATCGTCCGCGACCCGGCCTGGCTCGCCGTCGACGCCCCGGACGGCACACCCGTCCCCGGCCTGGACGTCGTCCTGCGGCACAACCCCTTCGGGCCCGACGACGACGCCGTCTGCATCGCCGGCCTCACCGCGCCGCGCCCCTGGCAGGGACGTACCGCAATGCACTCGCGCCTCGCCGACCTGGTGGCCAGGCTGGCCGCCCGCACCGGAAGGCCCACCGGGGCGGTCGCGGCCGAATGGTTCCTGCGCTATCTCGATCAGGTCGTCCGCCCGGTTCTCTGGCTCGACGGACAGGCGGGCATCGCCCTGGAGGCCCACCAGCAGAACACCCTGGTTCTGCTCGACCACGACGGCTGGCCGGTCGGCGGCCGCTACCGCGACAACCAGGGCTACTACTTCCGCGAGTCCCACCGCGAAGCCCTGGAAGCACGACTGCCCGGCCTCGGTGTCCGCAGCGACACCTTCGTCGCCGACGACGTCACCGACGAACGCTTCGCCTACTACCTCGGCATCAACAACATCCTCGGTCTGATCGGGGCGTTCGGCGCCCAGCGTCTCGCCGACGAACGCGTCCTGATCGCCGCACTCCGCCAGTTCCTCGCCAAGTCCACCGGGCTCGGGTCGGCCCTCCCTGCCCAGCTCCTCGAAACCCCGACCCTGCGCTGCAAGGCCAATCTGCTGACCCGGCTGCACGGCCTGGACGAGCTGGTGGGCCCGGTCGACACCCAGTCCGTCTACGTCACCATCGCGAACCCCCTTCGCCCCTGATGTTCCGCCCTGTCACCCCACGTCCCGTTTCCCTCTGAACGTCCCTGCCGTACCCGGAAGTTCCCGCCGGGCCGAACCGGCCCACCGAACTGCTGAGAGGAGAGCACCGACCGTGCCTCCCACCGATGCGAGCACCGAAGCCGAAGCCGAAGCCGAAGCAGAGAACCGGACCGAAGGCCGAGCCGGGACCGAAGGCCGAGCCGGGACCGAAGGCCGAGCCGGGACCAAGGCACCCCCCGCGCCCCTGTCGGCCTGCGAAGAGACCCTGGAGCTCCGCCTTCCCGACGAGTTCGTCGCGCGCTTCCGGACCGAGGAGGCCGGGCCGGCCACCGGGACCGGGCAGGCTGCGGAGACCAGACCGCCCACGGGGGGCGCGGAGGCCGCAGGGTCCAGGTACGCCAGAGACCTCCTGGACGCACTCGCCGACTGGCCCTCCACCCCCACCGCCGCCGGTGAATTCCGCCTCGTCCCCGTGCACCCCGTACACGACCTGGCACTCCTCACCCGCTGGATGAACGACCCCGCCGTCGCCGAATTCTGGGAACTGCCGGGGGACGAGGACGTCACCGCCGCCCATCTGCGCCCCCAACTCGAAGGCGACGGCCGCAGCGTCCCCTGTCTGGGCGTGCTCGACGGCACCCCCATGAGCTATTGGGAGATCTACCGCGCCGACCTCGACCCGCTCGCCCTTCACTACCCGGCCCGCCCGCACGACACCGGCATCCACCTCCTGCTCGGCGACGCCGCCGATCGCGGACGAGGCCTCGGCACCACTCTCCTGCGGGCCGTCGCCGATCTCGTACTGGACCAACGCCCTTCCTGCGCCCGGGTCGTCGCCGAACCGGACCTGCGCAACGCCCCGTCCGTCGCCGCCTTCCGCAGCGCGGGATTCCGTCTCAGTGCCGAAGTCGAACTCCCCGACAAACGCGCCGCGTTGATGATGCGCGAGCGCACCCACCACCGCCGCCCGTAACCACGCCTGGCCCCAGGTAGACCCACCTGCCACAGCAGACCCACCTGCCACAGCAGGGCCCACCTGTCGCACCGAGCCCCAAAGCCTCGAAGTCCCGAAGGTTCGAAGCCCCAAAGGCTCTAAGTCCCAAAGGCTCGAAGTCCCAAAGTCGCACCCGCTTCAACCGTCCCACCCGCCGCCCCACTCGTCCCGCACCGGTCCCACTTCGAGGAGTCACCGTGTCGAACCCGGCCCCGACACCCGTCCCCGCCTCTGCACCCGTCCCCGCCCAGGCGCCCGTCCCCGCGCAAGGCTCCGCCACCCACGGCCGCCTCCCTGTCCCGCCGGTCCTCGCCGACCCACCCGAACTCACCGCCTACGGCTGGGAACGGGCCTCCCGCCGCCTGCTCGCCAAGACCCTCGCCGAGTTCGCGTACGAGGAGATCATCACGCCCACCCCGCAGCCCGAATCCCCGCAGCCCGAATCCCAGCAGCCCGAAACCCCGCAGCCCGAATCCAGCCGGTCCGAACCCCCGGAACCGGGCATCGGCACCCTCCACACCCCCTGCACCCTCCACACCCTCCGCCTCGACAACGGCGAAATACTGTCCTTCCGCGCCCGCCGCGGCTCCTACGACAGCTGGCAGATCGCCCCGGACACCCTGGAGATCCAGGGCCACGACGACACCGCCCGCCGCCCCTTCCACGATCCGGTCCAGTTCCTGGTCCTCGCCCGCCGCCTGCTCGACCTCGACGGCGCCACCCTCGGTCACCTGGTGCGCGAGCTCACCGCCACCCTCGCCGCCGACGTCCGTCTCGATCACACCGCCCGCACCGCCGCCGAACTCGCCGACCTCGGTTACGCGGAGCTGGAGGGCCACCAGACCGGACACCCCTGGCTGGTCCTCAACAAGGGCCGCGTCGGCTTCTCCGCCCAGGACGCCACCAGCTGGGCCCCCGAGGCCCGCACCCCCACCGCACTTCCCTGGATCGCCGTCAGCACCGCCCTCGCCCGCTACCAGGGCGTCCCCTCCCTGGCGGTCCCGGAGCAGCTGTACGACCGCGAGATCGACCCCACCACCCGCGCCCGCTTCGACGCCGCCCTACGCGAGCGCGGGCTGGCCCCGGCCTCGTACCTCTATCTGCCTGTGCACCCCTGGCAGTGGGACGAGTCGATCCTGCCGCTCTTCGCGCCCGCGATCGCCCGCGCCGAGATCGTCCCGCTGCCCGCCGACGGCGACCTGCGACTGCCCCAGCAGTCCATCCGCACCTTCCTCAACGTCAGCCGCCCCGAGCGGCTGACCGTGAAACTGCCGCTGTCGGTGCTGAACACCCTGGTCTGGCGCGGCCTGCCCACCGAGCGCACCGTGGCCGCTCCCGCCGTCACCTCCTGGGTCCAAGGGCTCTACGCGGCCGACGAGTTCCTCCGGGACGAGTGCCGGGTCGTACTGCTCGGCGAGGTCGCCTCCGTGGCGGTCGAGCACCCCGTCTACGACCACCTGCCGGAAGCCCCGTACCAGTACAAGGAACTCCTCGGCGCGATCTGGCGCGAACCTCTCGACACCCGTCTCTCCCCCGGCGAACGCGGGCGGACCCTGGCCGCCCTGCTGCACACCGACCCACAGGGCCGCGCCTTCACCGCCGAACTGGTCGCCCGCTCGCAACTGGCGCCCACCGCCTGGCTCCGCCACCTCTTCGAGGCATTACTGCCGCCCCTGCTGCACTTCCTCTACCGGTACGGCACGGTCTTCTCCCCGCACGGCGAGAACGCCATCGTGATCTACGACGAGAGGGACATCCCGGTCCGTCTGGCGATCAAGGACTTCGTCGACGACGTCAACATCAGCTCCGAGCCGCTGCCGGAGCACGACGGCATGCCCGAGGACGTCCGCCGCACCCTGCTCACCGAACCCCCCTCGTTCCTCACCCAGTTCATCCAGTCCGGCCTCTTCATCGGCGTGTTCCGCTATCTCGCGCCGCTCTGCGAGACCCAACTGGGGGTACCGGAGGCAGAGTTCTGGTCACTCGTACGGGCCGAGATCCTCCGGTACCACGCGCGCTTCCCCGAGCTGAAGGACCGCTTCGAGACCTTCGACCTGCTGGTACCCCGGCTGGAGCGGCTCTGCCTCAACCGCAACCGGCTGCACACCGATGGATACCGCGACCGCCCGCACCGCCCGCACGCCACCGTGCACGGCACCGTGCCGAACCCGCTGCACCGGCCGTGACCGCCGTTGTCAGTGGTGCGTCGTAGGGTGGTCGGGCTATGACGAAGCCCTCACTCCCCGAACTCCTCCACGCCGCTGTCGCCTCCGTCGGCGGCGTGGAAAGGCCAGGCCAGGTCACCATGGCCCAGGCCGTCGCCGACGCGGTCGACGACAACTCCCACCTGCTCGTCCAGGCGGGCACCGGCACCGGAAAGTCCCTCGGCTATCTGGTGCCGGCTCTCGCGCACGGCGAGCGGGTGGTGGTCGCCACGGCGACGCTGGCCCTGCAGCGCCAGCTCGTGGAGCGGGACCTGCCGCGCACGGTGGAGGCGCTGAAGCCTCTGCTGCGCCGCACCCCGCAGTTCGCCATGCTCAAGGGCCGCTCCAACTACCTCTGCCTGCACCGGCTGCACGAGGGCGCCCCGCAGGACGAGGAGGACGGCCTCTTCAACCCGATCGAGAGCTACGAGGCCTCGGGGCCCAGCAGCAAGCTCGGCAAGGACCTGCTGCGGATGCGCGACTGGGCCGACGAGACCGAGACGGGTGACCGCGACGACCTCACCCCCGGCGTCTCCGACAAGGCGTGGGGGCAGGTCTCCGTCTCCTCGCGCGAGTGCCTGGGCGCGAGCAAGTGCGCGTACGGCGCGGAGTGCTTCGCGGAGGCGGCGCGGGAGCGGGCGAAGCTCGCCGACGTCGTGGTGACCAACCACGCACTCCTTGCCATCGACGCCATCGAGGGAGCCCCGGTCCTTCCCTCGCACGAGGTACTGATCGTCGACGAGGGACACGAACTGGTCTCGCGGGTCACCGGTGTCGCCACCGGCGAACTCACTCCGGGCCAGGTCAACCGAGCCGTCAAGCGCGCCTCGAAGATCGTCAACGAGAAGGCCGCGGACGCGCTGATGACCGCGTCCGAGACCTTCGAGCGGCTGATGGAGCTGGCCCTGCCCGGCCGCCTGGAGGAGATCCCCGAGGACATGGGGTACTGCCTCATGGCGCTGCGCGACGCCGCACGCACGGTGATCTCCGCGCTCGGCTCCACCAAGGACAAGTCCGTCACCGACGAGGACGCCGTCCGCAAACAGGCCCTCGCCATGATCGAGAACATCCACTCCGTCGCCGAGCGCATCGCCAACGGCTCCGAGTACGACGTCGTCTGGTACGAGCGCAACGACCGCTACGGCACGGCCTCCCTGCGCGTCGCCCCGCTCTCGGTCTCCGGCCTGCTGCGCGAAAAGCTCTTCACCGAGCGTTCCGTGATCCTCACCTCGGCCACCCTCAAGCTCGGCGGTGACTTCAACGGTGTCGGCGCCTCACTGGGCCTGGCCCCCGAGGGCACCCAGGGCGAGGACCTGCCGGTCTGGAAGGGCCTCGACGTCGGTTCGCCCTTCGACTACCCCAAGCAGGGAATCCTGTACGTCGCCAAGCACCTGGCCCGCCCCACCCGGGACGCCGGACGCGAGGACATGCTCGATGAACTGGCCGAGCTGATCGAGGCCGCGGGTGGCCGCACCCTCGGGCTCTTCTCTTCCATGAAGGCCGCCCAGACCGCCGCGGAGACCCTGCGCGAGCGGCTCGACATGCCGATCCTGCTCCAGGGCGAGGACACCCTCGGCGAGCTGATCAAGAACTTCGCCGCCGACCCGCAGACCTGCCTGTTCGGCACGCTGTCGCTCTGGCAGGGCGTCGACGTGCCGGGAGCGAGCTGTCAGCTGGTCGTCATGGACAAGATCCCGTTCCCCCGCCCCGACGATCCGCTGATGAGCGCCCGCCAGAAGGCCGTCGAGGAGCACGGCGGCAATGGCTTCATGGCCGTCGCCGCCACCCACGCGGCCCTGCTGATGGCCCAGGGCGCCGGCCGTCTGGTCCGCGCCTCGGGTGACAAGGGCGTCGTCGCGGTCCTCGACCAGCGCCTCGCCACCGCCCGCTACGGCAGCTACCTCAAGGCCTCCATGCCCGACTTCTGGTTCACCACCGACCGCAATCAGGTGCGCCGCTCGCTGGCCGCGATCGACGCCGCCGCGAAGGCCGCGGACGCGGGCTGAGACTGCGCCAGGCACTGCTCGCACCCCGCCCCCGCAAGGCCCGGCCTCGTGGGGGGCCGGGCCGAGCCCGCGAAAAGGGCAGGGCTCCGGAACCGTGGTTCCGGAGCCCTGCCCAGGCCGGCGGGCATGGTCAGACCCGCCGGAGCACCGCGACGACCTTGCCGAGAATGGTCGCGTCGTCTCCGGGGATCGGCTGGTACGCCGCGTTGTGCGGCAGCAGCCAGATGTGATGGTCCTCGCGCTTGAAGCGCTTCACGGTGGCCTCGCCGTCCAGCATCGCGGCCACGATGTCGCCGTTCTCCGCGACCGGCTGGCGGCGGACCGTGACCCAGTCGCCGTCACAGATCGCGGCCTCGATCATCGAGTCGCCGACCACTTTGAGTACGAACAGCTCTCCGTCGCCCACCAGCTGCCTCGGCAGCGGGAAGACGTCCTCCACGGACTCCTCCGCGAGGATCGGCCCGCCGGCGGCGATCCGGCCCACCAGCGGCACGTACGAGGCGGCGGGCTTGCCCGTGGTGTCGGTGGTCTGGGTGCTCGGCTGGTCGGAGCCGCGCACCTCGTACGCCCGGGGGCGGTGCGGGTCGCGGCGCAGGAAGCCCTTCCGCTCCAGCGCCATCAGCTGATGGGCCACGGAGGAGGTGCTGGAGAGGCCGACCGCCTGACCGATCTCGCGCATGGACGGCGGGTAACCCCGGCGCTGCACGGAGTCCCGAATGACCTCGATGACCCGCCGCTGCCGGTCCGTGAGCCCGGAGCTGTCCGCCCTGATCCCCGGAGGTCGGCCGGGCAGCGAGCGTGCGGGCTTGGCCCCGTCGGCGTTCTGGCTCGCTTCGTTCATGGCATGCCCCGGCTCAATTCGGCCCAGGGAGCGGTCCTGGGCTGCGATCGTTGCACTGTCTGCGGTGGTCGTCATGGTCGGCCCCTCTCGAATGGTCTCCCTGACCGCATAACGGTAGTAGCTTTCGAAAGGTTGCGCCAAACACACGTTCGAGTGAAAAACTGCAGAGTGCCTGCCGTATTCGTACGGATGGGTGTATGGGGCGGGCTTGAGGTGCCTTCGCGCGAGATCTCGCCGAACGGCAATTCGACTCATTACGGTAGCCTTCTCCGTCGGGTCGAAAGTTGCTCGAAGGTACCCCGCGGGGCCTTTCCCGGAAGTTCCGGGACCCTCCGCGTATCTCCCGATGCTCCGTTGGAGGGACCGGAATCCCGGTCGCGTCCCCGCGTCCCGTACCCTCGTGGACGACTCGCCGCCCACCCCTTCCGCCGCGACACGCGCGTAGGGGTGATGACTCGGCCAAACCCCAGATCTAGTGGTTGAATCTCCGCAGCTGCCCACAAGTTGTGGTTCGCGGTCCATCGGGCCTCGGTCATCGCTTATGCTGGGTGCTGCTTCCAAGGCCCGTTCCGCGGCCTGGTGAAGCTCTTCAGTCGTGCCGCGAAGGAGGCCTTGGAACCATGCACTGCCCCTTCTGCAGGCACCCCGACAGCCGAGTGGTCGACAGTCGCACCACGGACGACGGGACGTCGATCCGCAGGCGCCGTCAGTGCCCCGACTGCTCCCGCCGTTTCACGACGGTGGAGACGGCCTCGCTGATGGTGGTCAAGCGCAGCGGGGTGACGGAACCCTTCAGTCGTACGAAGGTCATCTCCGGCGTGCGCAAGGCGTGCCAGGGGCGTCCGGTGACCGAGGACGCCCTCGCCAAGCTCGGCCAGCAGGTCGAAGAGGCGGTGCGGGCCACCGGCAGTGCCGAGCTGACCACCCACGACGTGGGCCTGGCGATCCTCGGACCGCTCCAGGAGCTCGACGTCGTCGCCTACCTGCGCTTCGCGTCCGTCTACCGGGCGTTCGACTCGCTGGAGGACTTCGAGGCCGCGATCACGGAACTCCGTGACCAGCGGCCCCCCGCTCGGCAGAGCGGGTCCGGCGCACCCCCCGGGGTGCCCGTGCCCGCGTCGGCCGCCGAATAGCGGCTCGCGAGCAGATCGGCCCTCCTGCCGATCAGCCGCCGGACACCATGCCGACGGCACCAAAACCCGTCACGGTCGAAGCGCTGCGCGCGGCGGCCGGGACATCAGACACACACCGTGCCTCAGGAAGAACTGGGCACTTCTGGGCGTTTTAGCCCGATATGGGAGGCGGCATGACCGAGACGACGAGCGGCCCGGCACGAGGTTCCCGCAACAAGGGATCCAAGGCCAAGGGACTGCGTATCGATCGCATCCACACCACTCCGGGCGTGCACCCGTACGACGAGGTGGCCTGGGAGCATCGTGACGTCGTCATGACCAACTGGCGCGACGGCTCGATCAACTTCGAGCAGCGTGGCGTCGAGTTCCCCGACTTCTGGTCGGTGAACGCGGTCAACATCGTCACCAGCAAGTACTTCCGCGGCGCTGTCGGCACCCCGCAGCGCGAGACGGGCCTGCGCCAGCTGATCGACCGGATCGTCAAGACGTACCGGAAGGCCGGCGAGGACTACAACTACTTCGCCTCCCCTGCGGACGCCGAGATCTTCGAGCACGAGCTCGCGTACGCCCTGCTGCACCAGATCTTCAGCTTCAACAGCCCCGTCTGGTTCAACGTCGGCACCCCGCAGCCGCAGCAGGTCTCCGCCTGCTTCATCCTGGCCGTCGACGACTCCATGGAGTCGATCCTCGACTGGTACAAGGAAGAGGGAATGATCTTCAAGGGCGGCTCCGGCGCCGGCCTGAACCTCTCCCGCATCCGCTCCTCCAAGGAGCTCCTGTCCTCCGGCGGCAACGCCTCCGGTCCGGTCTCCTTCATGCGCGGTGCCGACGCCTCCGCCGGAACCATCAAGTCCGGTGGCGCCACCCGCCGCGCGGCCAAGATGGTCATCCTCGACGTCGACCACCCCGACATCGAGAACTTCATCGAGACCAAGGTGAAGGAGGAGGAGAAGATCCGCGCCCTGCGCGACGCGGGCTTCGACATGGACCTGGGCGGCGACGACATCACGTCCGTCCAGTACCAGAACGCCAACAACTCGGTCCGCGTGAACGACGAGTTCATGAAGGCCGTCGAGGCCGGCGGCAAGTTCGGCCTGCGCGCCCGGATGACCGGCGACGTCATCGAAGAGGTCGAGGCCAAGTCCCTCTTCCGCAAGATGGCCGAGGCCGCCTGGGCCTGCGCCGACCCCGGCATCCAGTACGACGACACCATCAACAAGTGGCACACCTGCCCGGAGTCCGGCCGCATCAACGGCTCGAACCCGTGCAGCGAGTACATGCACCTGGACAACACCTCGTGCAACCTCGCCTCGCTGAACCTGATGAAGTTCCTCAAGGACGACGGCAAGGGCAACCAGTCCTTCGAGTCCGAGCGCTTCGCCAAGGTCGTCGAGCTGGTCATCACCGCGATGGACATCTCGATCTGCTTCGCGGACTTCCCCACCGAGAAGATCGGTGAGAACACCCGGGCCTTCCGCCAGCTGGGCATCGGCTACGCCAACCTGGGCGCCCTCCTGATGGCGACCGGCCACGCGTACGACTCCGACGGCGGCCGTGCGCTCGCCGGCGCCATCACCTCGCTGATGACCGGTACGTCGTACAAGCGCAGCGCCGAGCTGGCCGCGGTCGTCGGCCCGTACGACGGCTACGCCCGCAACGCGCAGCCGCACCAGGACGTCATGAAGCAGCACGCCGACGCCAACGCCTCGGCCGTGCACGTCGACGACCTGGACAACCCGATCTGGGCCGCCGCCACGGAGGCCTGGCAGGACGTCCTGCGCCTCGGCGCGAAGAACGGTTTCCGTAACTCGCAGGCCTCGGTCATCGCCCCCACCGGCACCATCGGTCTCGCGATGTCCTGCGACACCACCGGCCTTGAGCCTGACCTCGCCCTGGTCAAGTTCAAGAAGCTGGTCGGCGGCGGCTCGATGCAGATCGTCAACGGCACCGTCCCGCAGGCCCTGCGCCGCCTGGGTTACCAGGAGGAGCAGATCGAGGCGGTCGTCGCCCACATCGCCGAGAACGGCAATGTGATCGACGCCCCCGGTCTGAAGACCGAGCACTACGAGGTCTTCGACTGCGCCATGGGCGAGCGTTCCATCTCCGCGATGGGCCACGTCCGGATGATGGCCGCGATCCAGCCGTGGATCTCCGGCGCCCTGTCCAAGACGGTCAACCTGCCGGAGACGGCGACCGTTGAGGACGTCGAGGAGGTCTACTTCGAGGCCTGGAAGCTCGGCGTCAAGGCGCTCGCGATCTACCGCGACAACTGCAAGGTCGGCCAGCCCCTCTCCGCCAAGACCAAGGAGAAGGAGAAGACCGAGGTCACCGCGAAGGCCGAGACGGAGATCCGCAAGGCCGTCGAGAAGGTCATCGAGTACCGCCCGGTCCGCAAGCGCCTGCCCAAGGGCCGCCCGGGGATCACCACCTCCTTCACGGTCGGTGGCGCCGAGGGTTACATGACCGCCAACTCCTACCCGGACGACGGTCTCGGCGAGGTCTTCCTCAAGATGTCCAAGCAGGGCTCGACCCTCGCGGGCATGATGGACGCCTTCTCCATCGCGGTCTCGGTCGGCCTCCAGTACGGCGTGCCGCTGGAGACGTACGTCTCGAAGTTCACCAACATGCGCTTCGAGCCGGCCGGTATGACGGACGACCCGGACGTGCGGATGGCGCAGTCGATCGTCGACTACATCTTCCGCCGCCTGGCGCTGGACTTCCTGCCCTTCGAGACGCGTTCCGCGCTCGGCATCCACTCCGCCGAGGAGCGTCAGCGCCACCTCGACACCGGTTCGTACGAGCCGATGGAGGAGGACGAGCTCGACGTCGAGGGCCTGTCCCAGTCGGCGCCGCTCGCGGCAGCCGTCGTCGCCCCCAAGGCGGAGGCCGTCGTTCCGGCCCCGAAGCAGGCGCACAACTCGGCGGAGCTCGTCGAGATGCAGCTCGGCGTCAGCGCCGATGCCCCGCTCTGCTTCTCCTGCGGTACGAAGATGCAGCGCGCCGGCAGCTGCTACATCTGCGAGGGCTGCGGCTCGACCAGCGGTTGCAGCTGACATCTGCCGGTGCCTGAACCGTCCGTAAGGGCGTGACGGGCCCGCGACAACGGAAGGGCGGCGATCCCCTGAGGGGGTCGCCGCCCTTTTGCGCGTTCTTCTCGTACGTGTTCGCACGTTCCTCTTGTGCGTGGTGTTTGCGCGTTTCTCTTGTGCGTGGTGCTTCTTCTCGTACGTCGGTCCAGGTGCTCCCGGAGTGACGACGATCAGGCCGGGCGGGCACCCATCAGCTGGGCGAATTCCTCCGGGTCGGCGTCGAAACCCCGTACCGATTCACGGAGTTCCCAGGTGCCGTCGTCGTCTCGGACGAATTCGCCGATGGTCGCGGCGGTCGCGGCCGAAAGGGCGGTGAAGTCGTTGCTGACGAGTTCGGTGTGGCCTTCGAGAATCCGGATCAGGGTGCTCTCTATGTCACCGAATTCCTTTCTGCCGTCGCGCTGCTGGATCGCGACGCCCAGTACCACCCGCACGTACTCCTCACTGAGACGGTCGAGTTCGAGCGTCATCTGCTCGTCCGTACCGAAGCCCTGGCCGGTCTTGCTGTCCCGGTTGAGGGTGATGGTGCCGTCGGGCGACCGGCTGCCGAAGTGCACCAGATAGGCCGGGCTGCCGTAGGGATCCGCGGCCCGGTAGGTGGCGGCGACGATGTCGAGGTCGCTGGCCGCCGTACCGAGCGGGCTCGGATCCCACTTCAGGGTGACCACGGCTTTGGCGATCCCCTTGTTGAAACTGCTCAACGTGCTTGCCTCCGCTTCCTGTTGTACGACGATCCTCACAGGGGGGATGGAGGCGGACAAGTCGTTCCGGCTCTCAGTGCGGGATGGTGCGGGGCGGGCGGGTGGTGATCTCGTCGCGGAACTCGGCCACCAGGGTGCTGACTTGGCGCATGAGGTGGGTGTTCTCGATGCGGTCGAGGTAGCGGCAGTGGCGGGCGATGCCGTCGAGTTCGAAGGTGAAGCAGAGAGACATGAGGGGGTTGACGAACAGTTCGCTGCCGCGTGTGCGGGAGGTGAACTGCACGTTCCCGAAGGCGCCCTGCATGGCGGCGGCGATCGAGCCGTTGACGATGCTGGGGTGGTCGGGGGTGTGCTGCTGGGCGTGCGCCACCGCGTCCAGGTAAAGGGCGCCCTCCCTGGTCGACCGGGAGAGGGAGAAAGCGCCGAGGTAGGTGCCGTCGCGTTCGAGGGCGGCGATGTTCTCCAGTACGAGGCCGTGGCTGACTCCGTGGTACGCGTCGACTCCGAACCCGACCGAGACGACCAGGAGTTCAGGCACCAGATCGGCAAGCCCGGCCAGCGCGGCGACGCTGGTCAGATCCTCCTCGGGGGTGCCGAGGCCGGATTCGTCACCGTGCATCAGGATGTCGGTCCCGCCGTCGACGAGGACGACCGCATCGATCTCGTACCGCTCGATCAGTGCGCGGTACGCGGCGCGCAGCGGCTGCACACCGGTCCGTGCGAGGGCGTGCACGGTGCTCGGGTAGCCGTGCAGTTCCAGCCACTGGGCGAGGGTGCGTTCGGGGAAGTACGCCTGGTGGAGGGCGGATCCGGGGGTGACGGCCGCGACGTCGGGGGCGAGCCAGTCGTCCAGCGGCAGGCCCTCGATCGCGGCGAAGGTGAGGTTGGCGAGGTGGACGTCCTTGCCCTGGTGGAGCAGGGAGAGGGCGAGGGGGAGCCCGGAGTAGATGTCGAAGCCGCCGCCCGCTCCGGCGACCAGTACGTGGCGGGCGGAGTCGAGGCGGTCGAAGAGAGGGTGGTGACGCAGTGCCGACATGGCGGCCATTGTGACCCGTGAACCGCCGTACGGGTCGAACTGGCACTCGGGGAGAGGGGCTTGGCGGAGGGTGCCCGCCGCAGAGGGTGACCTGCGCCATCCGTTCGGCCGTACGATGGCGCGGTGCTGGTCAAGTGGATTCGCTGCACCGTGACCGACCGTCGCGGTTTTGAACGGGGACAGCGGAAGTGGGCGGGGCTGCTCGGCGAACCGGGATTCCGGGGCCAGAGCGGCGGTTGGAGCCGAGGGCGGGACGGGGTGGCCCATGTCTTCGCCTTCTGGGAGAGCCGTGCCTTCTACGACTCCTTCATGGCGCGCTCGCACGACCGGCTCGCGGCCGGCCAGTCAGGAACGTACAAGGACATCCAGGTCAGACTCTTCGACCACCGCTTCGACATCAAGACGGGTTTCGAGCCCCGTTTCACCGATGCCGATGTGGTGCGGATCGCGCACTGCAAGGTGCGCGAGGACCGGGTCGAGCACTTTGCGCTGATGCAGGAGAAGGTCTGGAATCCGGCCATGGCCGGGTCGCCCGGGATGCTGCGGGGGGTGTTCGGGGAGGCGCCGGGGAGCGAGTTCCTGGTGCTGTCGATGTGGCAGTCGGCGGCCGAGCACGGGAAGTACCGGGCGGAGCGGGTGGAACGGCTGGCACTGCGGGCGCAGACGGAGGCGGATGTGGCGGCGCTGGCGGGGGACGTGGTGGCGCTGGAGCCGGGTTGGACGGTGTGAGGTTGCCGCGCGGTTGATCCCGGTCGGGGTGCGCCGGCCTGATCACCGGGTGATCCCGGTCGGGGTGCGCCGGCCTGATCACCGGGCGGGTTGGTTCCGGCGGTACGCCCCGGAGTCGACGGCGGCGAGTACTGCTGCGGCGGTCTGGTCGCAGAGCGCTTCGTCGACCGGTTCGCGGGTGATGAACAGCCGCAGGAAGAGCGGTGCGGAGAGGGCGCGGACAACGGCCCCCGCATCGGTGCCGGGCGCCGCCTCGCCGCGGGCGACGGCGCGGGTGACCAGGGCCTCGCAGCGGCTGAAGCGCTCGGTGTAGAAGGCGCGGAGGGCCTCTGCCGCCTGGGGCGACTGGAACGCGGCGGCGACGAACGCGGTGGGGGCGGCGGCCTGGGCGGGGTCGGCGAAGGATTCGGCCGTGCCGCGGGCCAGGGCGCGCAGGTCGCCTTCCAGGCTGCCGGTGTCGGGCGGGGTCCAGTTGTCCTCGCCCGCCATGTCGAGGGCGTCGGCGACCATGCCTTCGAGGCTGCCCCAGCGGCGGTAGAGGGTCGTCTTGTGTACGCCGGAGTGCTCGGCGACGTACTCGACGGTGAGTCCCGGGTAGCCGTGTTCGGAGAGGCCGGTGAGGACCGCGTCGCGGACTGCGGTGCGGGTGCGGGCGGTGCGACCGCCGGGGCGGCGGGTGCCGGGGGCCGTGGCCGTGGCCGTCGGCGCGGGTTGGGGAGGCGCCTGGGTGGGGTCGGAGGGCGCCTGGGCGGGTTCGGAGGGTGTCTGAGCGGGTCCGAGAGGCGTCTGGGCAGGTTCGGAAGACGTCTGGGAATTCAATTGCTACTCCTGTTGCGTTAAGGGGCTGGGCTGTGTCATGGTGAGCGTAACGCAACATCCATCGCGTTAGCGGTCGCTCGCCGGCCGTATCCTGACCCCTGACTCACGGAGGCGCCCTTGTCCGCACGAACCCAGATCTCGCTGCGCGGTGTGACCGTCTCCCGCGGCGACCGACTGCTCCTCGATGACGTCTCGCTGACCGTCCGCCCCGGTGAGCGGATAGGCATCGTGGGGGAGAACGGCGCAGGCAAGTCCACACTGCTGAGACTGCTCGCCGGTCTCGAACTGCCCGACGAGGGTGAGGTGGTGACGCTCGCCGAGCGCGGTGCGGGGCTGCTCGCCCAGACTCCGCAACTGCCCCAGGACCGCACGGTCGACGACGCGGTGGACGCCGCACTCGCCGAACTGCGGGCCGTCGAGGACCGGCTGCGTGTGCTGGAGGCGGACCTCGGCTCCGCGGACGAGTCGGTGCTCACCGAGTACGGCGATCTGCTCACCGTCTTCGAACTGCGCGGCGGGTACGAGGCGGACGCCCGGGTCGACAAGGCCCTGCACGGTCTCGGTCTCGCCCACATAGGACGGGAGCGGCTGCTCGGCAGTCTGTCCGGCGGTGAGCAGGCGAGGCTCGGGATCGCCTGCCTGATCGCGGCGGCTCCCGAGGTGATGCTGCTCGACGAGCCCACCAACCACCTCGACGAATCCGCGCTGGACTGGCTGGAGAGCGCACTGCTCGCCCACGGCGGGACGGTCGTCGCCGTCTCCCACGACCGGCTGTTCCTGGAGCGGATCGCCACCTCCGTCCTGGAGGTGGACGCCGACCGGCACACCGTCGTGCGGTACGGCGACGGGTATGCGGGCTTCCGCGCCGAGCAGGCCGCCGCCAGGGCCCGCTGGGAGCAGGCGTACTCCCAGTGGTGCGAGGAACGGGAGCGCCTGGAGGAGTACACCGGCACCACCGCCCACGCGGTCTCCCAGGGCCGCGCCATGCAGGACCGGAACAAGATGGCGTACGGCAGGGCGGGCAACCGGGTGCAGGCCTCGGTCTCCTCCCGGGTGCGCAACGCCCAGGAGCGGCTGCGCCGGATGGACGAGGAGCCGGTGGCCAGACCGCCGGAGCCGATACGGTTCCGGGCCCGGCCGGTGGCGGGGGCGGCCGAGGGGACGCTGGTCGCGCTCGACGGGGTGCGGGTCGCGGGTCGTCTCTCGGTCGACTCGCTCACCGTCGACGCGGGGCAGCGGCTGCTCATCCACGGCGGCAACGGGGCGGGCAAGAGCACGCTGCTGCGGCTGATGGTGGGAGTGGCGGAGCCGGACGAGGGGACGGTGACCCGGCGGGGACGCATCGGCTATCTCGCCCAGGAGATCGCGGTGCACCGCCCGGCGGAGAGCGTGCTCGCCGTGTTCGGGCGCGGGCTGCCGCTCGCCGTGGACGAGCAGGAGGAGTTGCTGCTGTCGTTCGGGCTCTTCCGCCCCCGGGACCTGCGCGTGCCGGCCGGCGCGCTCTCCGCCGGGCAGCGGCGACGGCTCGCGCTGGCCCGGCTGCTGGCGAGGCCCGCCGATCTGCTGCTGCTCGACGAGCCCGCCAACCATCTGGCGCTCGCCCTGGTGGAGGAGCTGGAAGAGGCACTCGCCGAGTGGACAGGGGCGCTGGTGGTGGTCTCGCACGACCGGCTGCTGCGCCGCCGCTTCACCGGTGAGATACGCCGGATGGAGGCCGGAAGGCTGGCCGGTTGAGCCCGCGCCACCCATGCGAACTAGGGTTTCGGCATGGCACGACCGCGACGCATCGTCCTCGTCCGGCACGGCGAATCCGAGGGCAACGCCGATGACACCGTGTACGAACGTGAGCCCGACCATGCACTGAGGCTCACCGACAAGGGCTGGCAGCAGGCCCGGCAAGCGGGGGAGCGACTGAGGGAACTGTTCGGCGAGGAGGGGATCAGCGCCTATGTCTCCCCCTACCGGCGCACCCACGAGACCTTCCGCGCCTTCGACCTCGACCCCGCGCAGGTGCGGGTCAGGGAGGAGCCGCGGCTGCGCGAGCAGGACTGGGGGAACTGGCAGGACCGGGACGACGTACGACTGCAGAAGGCGTACCGGGACGCGTACGGGCACTTCTTCTACCGCTTCGCGCAGGGAGAGTCGGGGGCCGACGTCTACGACCGGGTGGGTGCTTTCCTGGAGAGCCTCTACCGGAGCTTCGAGGCGGCCGACCACCCCGAGAACGTACTGATCGTCACGCACGGGCTGACCATGCGGCTGTTCTGCATGCGGTGGTTCCACTGGCAGGTGGACGAGTTCGAGGTGCTGTCCAACCCGGAGAACGCGGAGATGCGGGTGCTGGAACTGGGGGAGGAGGGGCGCTACACGATGGACCGGCCGTTCGCGCGCTGGCGGGCCCCGGAGCCGTACGGGCTCACGGGGGAGAGGTCGAGGATCACCGGCTGATCGCCGGGGAGGCTTCCCCGACCTGCGTCAAATCCTTTGGGGAGGGGTTTACGGTCACCGGTTAGAGTGCACAGCAATGACCGCTGACTCCGCTTCCGACCCGCGCTACGCGCGCGCCCTGGCCAGCCTTCGAGGGCTGTCCGTGGGAGACGCACTGGGCTCCCAGTTCTTCGTCCCCGCCAACTACCCCCTGCTCAAGCGCCGCGAACTGCCCGCCGGCGACTGGCAGTGGACCGACGACACCGAGATGGCCGCCTCCGTACTGGCCGTACTCGCCGAGCACGGCCGGATCGACCAGGATGCCCTCGCGCACTCCTTCGCCGACCACCACGACTTCGACCGCGGCTACGGCCCCGCCGTGAACCGCATGCTGCGGCTGGTCCGCGAGGGCGGCGACTGGCGCGAGCTGGCCTCCGCGCTGTTCGACGGCCGCGGCTCCTGGGGCAACGGCGCCGCCATGCGCATCGCCCCGCTCGGCGCCTGGTACGCCGACGACCCCGAGCAGGCGACCCACCAGGCCGAGATCTCCGCGTACGTCACCCACCAGCACCGGGAAGCCGTGATGGGGGCGATGGCGGTCGCCGCCGCTGCCGCACTGGTCGCCTCGCCGGCAGGCCCGCCGACCCCGGCCGGGCTGCTCGACGCGGTGATCGCACTCGTCCCGCGCAGCGCGGTCGCCGCCGGACTGCGCCGGGCCCGCAACATGCTCGACTACGACGACGCCACCACGGTCGCCGCCGTACTCGGCTGTGGACGGCGCACCAGCGCGCACGACACGGTGCCGTTCGCGATCTGGTCCGCGGCCCGGGGTCTGGGCGACTACGAGCGGGCGTTCTGGACGACCGCGCAGGTCGGCGGCGATGTCGACACCAATTGCGCCATCGTCGGCGGAGTACTCGCGGGCGCCAAGGTGGCCGCCCCGCCGGACGCCTGGCTGGAGCGGACCGAGACGCTGCCGGAGTGGATGCCCGCGGCGGCGGTCTGAGCCGCAGGCCGCCCACACAGCGGGTGGGGCGCGCCCCCTCGTCGGCGTGGGCGGCCGGGCCGCCTGTGACGGTGACGCCGTTCGTACGGCCCGTGGACGCCTGCCGTGCCGTTCCTTCATGCCGTGAGTCCGGTGGGAAGGCAACCCCGATACCCATCAGCCGGTCGCCGCAGTGCCATGCGCTGTCACGGTTGTGTCCCTATCCCGGGGCGAGCGACCGGCCGTTCACCCTTCGGGCTACTCTGACGGCCACGCCGCCCCGTTGATCATCACGGGCGCGCGCCGATCGAGATGCCGGGCCCTGGCCGCCACGCCTTGCGCGAAGCGCGAAGCGCCTGGTCGGGAGGGGGTCCCGTGCCTGAAGACGCAGTTCCGTCCGAGTCGTCCGCAGCCGCACCGTCCGCAGCCGCACCGTCCACCGCCAAGGGGGTGGACAAGCCTGCGGGGGCGGCCGCCGGTCCTGGCGACGCCACAGTCGTGCCGCCCGCCGTGCCGGCGTACCTGCACAACCAGCTGCCCGAGCACCTGCGCCGCCAGCAGTGGGAGCAGTGGCAGGCCCACCAGCAGCGCCAGCGGCAGAATGCCCAGCCACCCGCCTGGCGCGCCGGTGTCCGGCCGGCTGCCCCCGCGCGGGCGCGCGCCGCGTCGCTCTGGGCGGTCCTGGCCACCGCCCTGGTCAGCGGCCTGTTCCTCGGCGAGGGGCTCGGCGCGAACCTGCTGATCGTGGCGGTGCCGGCTGCCCTGGCCGCGTTCTTCGCCGCCCAGGCGGCAGGCCGCCGCGTCCGCCCCTGGACACTGGTCTGGGGCCTCGGCGGGCTCGCCCTCCTCGCGATACCCGCGCTGCGGGACGCGGGCTGGCCGACCTTCCTCGCCCTGGTCTCCGCGCTCGCACTGGGGTCGCTCGCGCTGCACGGCAGCCGGACCTGGACCGGTGTCCTGATCGGCTCACTGGGCATCGTCGGCTCGGTGATCCCCGGCATCGCATGGGGCTGGCGCAGCCTGCGTGAACGGGCCGACGGGTCGCGGGACCGGTGGGGCCCGGCGGTGCGCACCGCGGCGATCGCCGCCGCCCTGCTGGTGGTGTTCGGCGCGCTGTTCGCCAGCGCGGACGCCGCCTTCGCCGAACTCCTCGGCAAGCTGGTCCCCGAGGCCGAGGTGTCCGACGGGCCGTGGCGGATCCTGCTGTTCGCCCTCGGACTCATCGGCGCACTGGCGGCCGCCCGTACCGCCGCCGCACCGCACCAGTGGGACAAGGCCAAGATCGCCCCGGGCCGGGAACGCGGGCGCATGGAATGGGCGCTTCCGCTCATTGTGCTCAATCTGCTCTTCGCGGCCTTCATCGCGGTCCAGCTGACCGTCCTGCTCGGCGGCTACGAGAAGGTGCTTGAGGTGACCGGCCTGGAGCGTGCCGAATACGCCCGGCAGGGATTCTGGCAGCTGCTGTGGGCCACCCTGCTGACCCTCGTCGTGATCACTTTCGCCAAGCGCTGGGCGCCGCGTTCCAGCGCCCGCGACACGGTGCTGGTGCGCTCCGTGCTCGGAGTTCTGTGCCTGCTCACGCTGGTCGTCGTCGCCTCGGCGCTGCGCCGGATGGACCTCTACGTCGAGCACTACGGCCTGACCCGGCTGCGGGTCTCCGTGACCGCCATGGAGATCTGGCTCGGTGTGGTGATCGTCCTGATCATGGCCGCCGGAGTGTTCGGCGGACGGTGGCTGCCCCGCGCCGTCGCGGGCAGCGCCGCGATCGCCGTACTGGCCTTCGGATTCCTCTCGCCGGACGCCCTGGTCGCGGACCGCAATGTCGCCCGCTTCGAGGAGCAGAAGGTGATCGACGTCGCGTACTTCCAGGACCTCTCCGCCGACGCCGTGCCCGCCCTCAACACCCTCCCCGAGCCGCAACGCACCTGCGCGCTGCGCGGCATCGCGAAGGACCTGGACGAGAAGAGCCCCTGGTACGCCACCAGTCGCAGCGAGCAGCGCGCCGTAGACATCCTCGCCGCGCACCCGCTCGACCCCGCGGTGCTCAGCTGCGGCGGCCTCGACCCGGGCGACAGCGGCGAGTACGGCCGTTAGGCCAGCGGATACGGCCGCTGGAACAGCGGGTGCGAGTGGTCGTACCCGCGGGACCAGCGGGTACGACCACTGGAACAGCGAGACCTGCCACTGGCCCCCGGGCCATTTCAGCAGGTCAGGGGTTACGTCGGTGAAGCCGCGCCCCGCCCCGTCGGCGAACGTGTGCGCCAACGGGGCGGGGTGGGTGTTGCGGCCCGCCCCCGGCGGCGTACCCTGACTGGCGCCATGCCGTACGAACCTCCCACTCACACCGTCGAGCGCTCACTGCGCGCCACCACCGGTGCCAAGACCGTCGCCGGAGTCGACGAGGTCGGACGCGGAGCGTGGGCCGGACCCGTCACCGTGTGTGCCGCGGTCACCGGACTGCGTCGCCCGCCCGACGGACTCACCGACTCCAAGCTCCTCAGCCCCAAGCGCCGCGACGAAATCGTGCTGCTCCTGGAGGACTGGGTCACGTCGTACGCGCTCGGCCACTCGACTCCCGAGGAGATCGACGAACTCGGGATGACGGCGGCCCTGCGGCTCGCCGCCGAACGTGCGCTAAATGCCTTGCCGGTACGGCCCGATGCGGTCATCCTCGACGGGAAACACGACTACCTCGGGGCACCCTGGAAGGTCCGTACGGTGATCAAGGGCGACCAGTCCTGCATCGCGGTCGCGGCCGCCTCGGTGATCGCCAAGGTGCGCAGGGACGCGATGATGGCGGAGTTGGAATCGGAGTCCGGGGGCTGTGCGCCCTACGGCTTCGCGGCCAACGCCGGTTATCCGTCCCCCGTGCACCAGGCGGCCCTCGCGGAACTCGGGCCGACCGCGCACCACCGCCTCTCCTGGTCCTATCTCGACGGGCTCCCGCAGTGGCGGCACCTCAAGAAACACCGGATCTCGGCAGCCGCCGCAGCACTGGAAAGCGGGGGCCAACTCGGCTTCGAATTCTGAGCGTTCACCGCTCGGCACAGCTCTGCCGGACGTGCGGCCAGCGCCGCACGTCGCAGGAAGCACCACCTCATGCACCACTCGCCGGCGCCTGCCGCGTCGGCGGCCGAAAGATTTCCACTCATGCCTCTCATTCCACAGGAGCCTCAGATTCACGAGAGCGCCCAGGGTCCCCGCACCACTCCGGCCGCCGGCCGGACCGTGCCGACCCCTCGCCCCGTACCCGGCCCGCGTCCCGCGGCGGTGCCGCGCCCCGGTCCCCATGTCCGCCCCGGGCCGCCGGCCCAGCGGACCCGCGTCTCGGCCGACAGGCCGCAGGCCCCCGTTGCGGAGAATCGTTCCGCTTCCCCTGCCGCCGCTGCCGCTCCGGCTGCGGACCGGCCCCAGATCCAGCTGATCCCGGCTCCTGCGAACGGTGCGCTCGATGCCGCCGAGGAGGCCGTGGACCTGCTGCTCGACTCCGGCCGCGCGCCGGGCGACGTGCTGGTGCTGACCACGGGTGAGCACCACCCGTGGGCCGCCCACGAGCTGTCGTTCGGCGAGGCGTCCTACTGGGCGCAGCAGGACGCCGGTGACGACGTCTTCTACGCGGACATCGGCGCCGCGGAGCGGGCTGCCACCCGCCCGGTGGTGGTTGTCGCGGTCAACGACGAGGCGGCGGAGACGCTGGCCAGGACACTGCCCGGGGCGCGGGAACGCGCCGGGGTGCTGCTGATCGTCTGCGGCGACCCGGAGCGCATCAACTCCGGTCTCGGCGCCGGAGTCTGAGGCCGTCGCGTGCTGCGCTGATCCGGCAGTGACACTGCCGGATCAGCGGGCCGCCGCCCGGCGCAGGGCGTCAGCCGCCCCGCCGCCGGTGCGCTGCGGGGTGGGGTCGGACTCGGCCAGCGAGTCAGCGAGCCCGAACGGCCGCGACCCCGCGTAGGGCCGGCGCCCGCCGCGCCCCTCCCCGAGCACCTGCCAACCGCCGCGGGTCAGCGTGATGTACGCCCCGCAGCGCAGCCCGTGCAGAGTGCAGGCATCGCGCAGCCCCCACATCCACGCGCCGTCCTCCTCCGTCCAACGCTCGTCGCCGTCACGGCAGTAGAGCAGTACGGCGGTCCTGACCGGCGTACGGCGGCGGAGGTCGTGCGGAATGACCCTGCGCAGATGGGCGAGGAGCGCGTTGCGCAACTCCCAGCCGTCCGCGGGGGACGACCTGCGGACGAACGAGGCGCTGGCGGTGAGCCGTTCCTCGGGATCCAGTACGGCGACGACGGCGGTGGCCGGGGTCGGCTGATGACGGGCGTGCAGACCGCTGACGACCTCACGCGGGTTGCGCAGCAGGGGAATTCCCGCCGAGGCCCACTCGGCAGGCTCCAGCGTCCGGCCCAGGCGACTGGCCGGATCGGCGGACGACGGGCTGAGCGGACTTTGCGACGGAGCGAATCCGAAGGTCACGGTCCTCCCTTCGCATACGCGCCCACGGCTGCGGGCAAGGTCGAGTGGGGGCGCGCCACGGCACAGCCCTTGCGGACCACAGGAGCCGTGCGGGAGCGCTTCCAATTCTTCCTGGCGCGAGGGAATGCGGCAACGAGCAATTGAGGCGGCCGACCGGATTCTGTGGGTATGACACCGATATCTCTGCCCAGTCGGACCGCTCCCGATGCCTCTCGTCACCCCTGAACGGCGAGGACCAGCGG
Organism: Streptomyces sp. NPDC051561; assembly: GCF_044454195.1. NCBI lineage: Bacteria > Bacillati > Actinomycetota > Actinomycetes > Kitasatosporales > Streptomycetaceae > Streptomyces > Streptomyces sp. NPDC051561. The sequence goes on from NZ_JBITDM010000024.1 coordinate 85,749, forward strand.
AAACACCCCTTCCGCTCCGGCCCGGCGCAGCAGCCGTGCCGCCATGGCGAGCGTCCACCCGGTGTCCGAGAGATCGTCCACCAGCAGCACCGGGCCCTCCGCCGCGGCCAGCGCCTGCGCCAACTGCGTCGGAACGGTCAGCACTTGGTGCAGGGAGCGGACCCGCTGGGCACTGTTGGCCTGCGGCAACGGCGCCCCTGCGGCCTCCGGGGCGTACTCCAGCGAACCGAGGAACGGCATCCGGCCCACCTCGGCGACCCGCGCCCCCAGCGAAGAGACCAGCTCCCGCCGCCGGAACGACGGGACGGTGACCACGCCCACCGGACGCGGCGGCGCTTCCTCCCCGCCGGACGCCCAACCGCCGGACCCCTTCGCCCAGTCGGCCAGCACGGTCACCACCGCCTGGAACACATCGTCCGGAACCGGGCCGTCCGCGGCCTGGGCGGCCAGCATCGGGCGTAGCCGGTTGCCCCAGCCGATGTCCGAGAGGCGGCCGAGCGCACGCCCCGGCAGGGCGATCTCGTCCTGCGGGATGCGCCCCTTCAGATCGATGCCCACCGCAGGCAGCCCGGTCGGCCACATCTTGCGCGGCTCCACCTCCACACCGGGGCGCCCGAGTTCACCACGGGCCGCGTCCAGTGATGTACCGGAGACCTCGCCGTCGAACCTCGGCCCCGCGCAGTTGTCGCACCGGCCGCACGGCGCGGCCTCCTCGTCGTCGAGCTGGCGGCGGAGGAACTCCATCCGGCAGCCCGTTGTCGACGCGTACTCCCGCATCGCCTGCTGCTCGGCGTCACGCTGCCTGGCCACCCATGCGTACCGCTCGGCGTCGTACACCCAGGGCTGTCCGGTGGAGGTCCAGCCGCCCTTCTCCCGGTGCACCGCGCCGTCCACGTCCAGGACCTTGAGCATCGCTTCGAGGCGGGTGCGCCGCAGGTCCACCATCGGTTCGAGGGCGGGCAGCGACAGCGGCTTCGACGACTGCGCGAGCGCGTCGAGGGTGCGCCGTACGAGCTCCTCGGGCGGGAAGGACACCGAGGCGAAGTACTTCCAGATCGCCTCGTCCTCCTTGCCGGGAAGCAGCAGTACCTCCGCGTGCTCCACCCCGCGCCCCGCGCGGCCCACCTGCTGGTAGTAGGCGATCGGGGACGACGGCGAGCCCAGGTGCACCACGAACCCGAGGTCGGGCTTGTCGAAGCCCATGCCGAGCGCGGAGGTGGCGACCAATGCCTTGACCCGGTTGCCCAGGAGGTCCTCCTCCGCCTGCATCCGGTCGGCGTTCTCGGTGCGTCCGGTGTACGAGGAGACTGTGTGCCCGCGACGGCGCAGATAGGTGGTGACCTCCTCGGCGGCCGCCACGGTCAGCGTGTAGATGATCCCCGAGCCCGGCAGGTCGTCGAGATGGTCGGCGAGCCACGCCAACCTGCTTGCCGCGTCCGGGAGCTGAAGGACGCTCAGGCTGAGGCTCTCCCGGTCCAGCGGGCCGCGCAGCACCAGCGCGTCCGTGCCGGCGCCCGTGCCGAGCTGCTCGGCGACATCGGCGGTCACCCGGGAGTTGGCCGTCGCGGTGGTGGCCAGTACCGGAACGCCCGGCGGCAACTCGGCCAGCATGGTGCGCAGCCGGCGGTAGTCGGGCCGGAAGTCGTGCCCCCAGTCGGAGATGCAGTGTGCCTCGTCGACCACGAGGAGGCCGGTCGCGGCGGACAGTTTGGGCAGGACGTTGTCGCGGAAGTCCGGGTTGTTCAGCCGCTCCGGCGAGACCAGCAGCACGTCGACCTCGCCCGCGGCCACCTCGGCCTGGACGGACTCCCACTCCTCCTGGTTGGACGAATTGATGGTGCGGGCGCGGATGCCGGCCCGCGCGGCGGCCTCCACCTGGTTGCGCATGAGGGCGAGCAGCGGGGAGACGATCACGGTCGGGCCGTTGCCCTGCGCCCGCAGCAGGGAGGTCGCCACGAAGTAGACGGCGGACTTGCCCCACCCGGTCCGCTGCACGACCAGCGCCCTGCGCTTGTCCGCGACGAGAGCCTCGATGGCCCGCCACTGGTCCTCGCGCAGCCGGGCCTCTCCGGTGGGGTCCCCGACGAGGCGGGACAGTACGGAGTCTGCTGATGCCCTGAGATCTGCGTTGGTCATGCCCCCATGCAACCCGATGGCACCGACAAAGCACCAAACGACTCCTCGCTTCCTGTGGACAACGTTATCCACAGGGGTGGCGGAGATCGCGGAAGCTGATGCACGGTAACGACATGAACACGAACAGTGAACAGCATGGGCCCGGCGACCTCACCGAAGCGACCGAAGAGCAGCAGATCACCCTGCGAGGCCCGGCCCAACTGGCCGACGCCCTGCCGTACTTGATGGGCTACTTCCCCAGTGACTCCGTGGTCATGGTCGCCCTGCACGGGCGCCGCGGCCGGTTCGGCGGACGGCTGCGACTCGGCATCCCGAAGTCCCCGCAGGAATGGGCCCCGGTGGCCGGCCAGCTCGCCGACTCGCTGGTGACCAACAGCGAGCGGCGCGGCGACCGCCCGGACGGCATCGTCGTCTTCCTCTGCCAGGACCCGCAGGACGGCGAGAGCGGCAGGCAGGTGATGGAGCGACTGCGCACCTTCGCCCAGCGGCTGCGCACCGCCTGCGGAGCCCTGGACGTCCCCGTTCTGGAGGCGCTGTGCATTTCGGGCGGCCGCTTCTGGTCCTACTGCTGCCCGGACGGCCGGTGCTGCCCGTCCGAAGGTACGGGGCTGGCACTGCCCGGGACGTCGGTGATGGCGGCGGCCGCGGCGTACGCGGGCATCCAAGTGCGCGGAACGCTGCGGGAGATGGAGGACCGGCTCACGCCCCGCCCGGGCGATCCGTCCCTGCTCCGGGAGCGGGTGCGGGCGATGGACACCGTGGGCGGCCGGGTGGTCCCGCGGATCCTGAGTGCCTCCGGCCGAGCCGAGGTCGCGCAGGAGACGCTCGACCTGGCCCACGTCCTGATCAAGCGGCTCTCGCTGGCACCGGCGCCCCGGGGCTCCTGGGCGGCGGCGGACATCGCCGACGACGAACTGGTCAGCGACGAGGAAGCGGCCACCGTCGTAATCGGCCTCCAGGACCGGGAGACCAGGGACCGCGCGGCGGAGTGGATGGAGGGCCCCGAGGCCGCGCCCGCGCTGCGGCTCTGGCGACTCCTCGCCAGGCGATGCGCCGGGCCGTACGACACCTATGCCGCGCCACCCCTGACCCTCGCGGGCTGGGTCGCCTGGTCCACGGGCGACGAACCGGAGGCCCGGGCCGCCCTGGGCCTCGCCCTGCGCACCGACCGCGAGTACACCTTCGCCCAACTCCTGCACCAGGCCTGCAACGAGGGCCTCGACCCCGAGCGGCTGCGTACCTGCCTGCGCAGGGACCGGGCCGCGCGCACCGGACGACCCGGCGCCGGAGTGGGCCGACCGGACCGGAACACGGCCCGGCGTCGCAGGGTGGCCGCGAGCAGCAGGGGCGGACGGGGCGGCCGGGCGCGGACCGTTCGCGAGGTGCGGGCCGCGGGACGAGGCGGGAGCGGGCGGCCGGCTCGTGGGGTGAGGCGGGGGAGGCCGACGGGTGGCCCCGCAGCAGGGGCGGCAGGGGGACGGGCGGCGGGAGTACGTCCGGCGGGAGTACGTCCGGCCGGAGTGCGCGGCGCTCAGGCGGCGACGCGAGAGGGAGTGCGGCGACGGGAGACGCCGCTCCGGGCCCGGCGTGGGGCGAGGAGCGGGCGATGAGGTGGAGAGCGGGTACGGGTGTTGGGGCAGTGGGGGCGAGTGAGGCGACCGGGCGGTCGGGGCGCGTGACACGACCCGTGTGGGGGTGGCCGGGGTGCGCGACACGGCGGGTGGTGGGGCAGCCGGGGCGTGCGACACGGCGGGTGGTGGGGCAGCCGGATCCAGCGGCAGCGAAGTGGCCGACGGCGCACCTGTCGTGGCCGGAAGTCCACCCTGCCTGCCCGGTGTCCGGTTTCCCCGGGCCTCACGGCCGTGACCCAGCCGCCCGCGCCGCCGTTCACCTGTGTGGCGGCACCGCGCGCACGGGACCGTCACATCCGTCGCCATCCTTCGGAGCGCAGAGAAGGCATCCCATGGCCATAACCGTCCCGCCGTCCTCCGCGGCCCGCGGCACTCCGTCGTCGCCCCGCCGCCCCGCACCGGCCACCGGCCACGCCCGGGGGAGTACCCCTGGAGGTGGCCCGCCCGCGGAACTGCCCGCCGTGCACACGATGCTCGTCTGCGTGGACCTGCCCTCGCTCGCCGTCTCGGCGGAGCACGGTCAACTCACGGGACGCGGACTCGAAGGCTTCTACCAGGCCGGCCGCCGACTGCTCTCGCGCTGTGTACTGCGGATCGCAGGACGTGAACCAGTCTCCGTACAGGGCAGGTTGACCGGCGCGGACCGGGCCAGGTTCATGGCCGTGGTCCGCACCCCCGGCGACGGAGGACCCGACCCGGCGGTCGCGGTCGAACGGGTCAGGACCGCCGACGGCGTCGAGCGCATCACTCTGCGCAACTCGGTACCCCGCCCGCTCCGGGTCCCGGTGGAGATCACCCTGGGCACCGACCTCGCGGACCTCGGATCCATCGGAGCGGGCCGCCCCGGACCCGAACTGCCCGCCAGCGTCCACGACTCCGGACTGCGCTGGTCCGCGGCGGGTGCCATGGCCGTGGTGACGGCCGACCCGCCGCCCGGGGACGCACTCGCCTCCGCCGGTTTGCTGCGCTGGGACATGGAGCTGCCGGCCGGTGGCTCCCGGACCATCGAACTGCGGGTCAGGACCGACCGGATGGTCCGCTCCGCGGGCCGGGCCGGAAGCTGCCCACTGCCCGAAGCGACCGCGGAGGGCGACGACCCGAGGGTGCGGGACCTGCTCCGTACCAGCGTCGACGACCTGCGCTCCCTGCTGATGCGCGACCCGGCCCACCCCGCGGACGTGTACCCGGCGGCCGGAGTTCCCTGGCGCTGCGGGCTCGCCCCGGCCGAGGCGCTCTGGGCGGTCAGGATGGCACTGCCGCTCGGCACCCGGCTGGCGGCTACCACACTGCGTACCCTCGCGCGCTCCCAGGCGGGCGGCAACGGCCAGATCCCCGGCCCCTTCAGGGACGCAGGCCCTCATCTGCCCCCGGGCTGCACCGGAGTGGAGGCGACCCTGGCCTTCCCCGCCGTGCTCGCCGAAGCCCGGCGTTGGGGACTGCCCGAGCAGGACCTCGCGGAACTGCTTCCCGCCGCCGAGCGCTGCCTCGACTGGCTGCGCATGGCCACGGACAGCGGGGTCTACCTCACGGATCCCGGCCCCGGCGGCCTGTGCCGGGCGGAGACTCAGGCCCACGCGCACCGCGCCGCCCTGCTCGGCGCAGATCTCCTGGACGCCTGCGGCCGGCCGGGCGGGGACGGCTGGCGCGAATGGGCGGCGGCCCTGCGCCGCGCGTTCCGCCAGGAATTCTGGATCGAGGACCGCGCAGGAGGACGGCCGGCAGCGGCCAGGACGCCCGACGGAAGGCTGGTACCCCACCTCGGCGCCGGTTCCGTGCACCTGCTGGACACCGGACTGCTCGGAGCGGGGGAACTCGCTCCCGGACTGCTGGGCAGGGTACAGACCGAGCAGTTGGCCAGGCTGCTCGGCGGCCCGTCCATGGACTCGGGCTGGGGGCTGCGTGGGCTCGGCGCCAAGGAGGCCGCCCACAATCCGTTCGGCCACCGCAGCGGCGCCGTGCGGGTCCACGAAACGGCCGTCGCGGTCTCCGGACTGGCAGCGGCGGGCTACGAGAAGGAGGCGGGATCGCTGCTGCGCGGACTGATCGACGCGGCGGCGGCCTTCGGGTACCGGCTGCCCGAGATGTACGCGGGGGAGCAGCGCACCGCCGACAGCCTCCCGCTGCCGCATCCGGCGGCATGCCGTCCGGCAGCGGTATCGGCCGCCGCCGGAATCCATCTGCTCTCCACTCTGGTGGGCATCCGTCCGGACGCCCCTGCGGGCACGGTCCGGCTGGCCCCGCTCTCCGGCGCCCCGCTCGGAGCCCTGCAGCTCTCCGGGCTGCGGGTCGCCTCCGAGGCCTTCGCCGCACGGGTCAGCAGGCTCGGGCTCGGCATGGTCGAGGAAGCCGCGGACGGGCTTCAGCTGGGTGTCTGACACGAGGCAGCACGACGGGGAGGACGGCGTGCGGAAGAGGGCGGCGGGAGAGAGAAGGAGGCACATGGGGAGCGCTGAGGGGACTGTTTATCGTCAGGAAGACGACTATGATCACGGCATGTCGCCCTACGATCCGTCGGCCTTCCCGCCCTTCGCCGTCACCGTGGATCTGGCGGTGCTCACCGTGCGCCGTCACGCGCTCTGCGCGCTGGTCGTACGGCGCGGAGAGTCCCCCTTCCAGGGGCGGTGGGCGCTGCCCGGTGGCTTCGTCCGCGCCGACGAGGACCTCGCGGGCGCCGCAGCCCGGGAACTCGCCGAGGAGACCGGGCTGGTCGCGGTGTCGGCGCCGACCGCACTGTCCGTGCCCACCGCGCACGCCACCACCGCCGCCGCCCTCGGTAACGGAGCTCACCTGGAGCAGCTCGCGACCTACGGCGACCCCGGGCGCGATCCCCGGATGCGGGTGGTCAGCGTGGCCCACCTCGCTCTCGCCCCGGACCTTCCCGCCCCCCGTGCGGGCGGCGACGCGAACAGCGCCCGCTGGGCCCCGGTGGAGGATCTGCTCGGCCACGACAACGGATTCGACGACGGCATCGGCAGGGAGGGCGAGCAGGCGTCACTCGCCTTCGATCATGCGCAGATCCTCGCGGACGGGGTGGAACGGGCCCGCTCGAAGATCGAGTACTCGTCACTCGCCACCGCTTTCTGCCCCCCGGAGTTCACCGTCGGCGAGCTGCGCCGGGTGTACGAGGCGGTGTGGGGCGTGGTCCTCGACCCGCGCAACTTCCACCGCAAGGTGACCGGCACCCCGGGCTTCCTCGTCCCCTCCGGCGGCACGACGACCCGTCAGGGCGGCCGTCCCGCACAGTTGTTCCGGGCGGGCGGTGCGAACGTACTCAATCCCCCCATGCTCCGCCCCGAGGTCTGACCCACGACGTCGATCGCGACCCCGGTATCGGGCCCGTCCCCGGCGAGGCCTGACACCCGCATTTCCTCTCGCTGCACAAAAAGTCTGAAATGTCGCGTTATGTTGCTGACGTACCCGTCCGGCCGCCGCGCGGTCCCCACCTTCCGCGAAAGAAGGCGGGAGAGGCGGGAGATGCGGGAGACGCAACAGACGCGAGGGAAGCGATGCTCCAGGCCATCGGACTCACCAGCACCGCCCGCCGGGGACGCCCGCCCGTCGTCGACGACCTGACCTTCGAGGCCAGGCCCGGCCAGGTCACCGCCCTCCTGGGCGCCCCGGGCTCCGGCCGGACCACGGCGTTGCGCCTGATGCTCTCCCTCGAACAGGGCCGTGGGGTCACCTACTTCAGAGGTCGTCCGCTCCCACGGATCGCCCACCCCGCCCGGGAGGTGGGCGCCCTCCTCGGCGACGTACCCGGCAACCCCTCCCGCACCGCACGCGGCCAGCTCCGGATGCTGTGCGCCGCGGCCGGGGTCCCCGTCACCCGCGCCGACGAACTCCTCGACGTCGTCGGCCTCACCGGACTAGGACGCCGGCGCCTCGGCTCGCTCTCCCTCGGCATGGACCGCAGGCTCGGCCTCGCCGCCGCCCTGCTGACCGACCCGCACACCCTGCTCCTCGACGAACCCGCCGCCGACCTCTCTCCCCGCGACACCGGCTGGCTGTTCGGACTCCTGCGCGCCCACGCCGCCCACGGTGGCACCGTGCTCTACACCACCGGCGACCCCAAGGAAGCCGCCCGCAACGCCGACCGCGTCGTCACCCTCGACGCGGGACGCCTCGTCGCAGACCAGGCAGCCGCCGACTTCGCCCGCACCCGGCTGCGCCCCCGTGTCGCCGTCCGCACCCCGCAGGCCCTCCGGCTCGGTGCCCTGCTCGGCAAGGAGGCCAGAGTGGGCCGCCGCTCCGTCGAGGTCGTACCGGAAGGCGGCAACCGCCTTTCCGTCTACGGCAGCAGCTGCGCCGTCATCGGCGACACCGCCTTCCGGCACGGCGTACCACTGCATCAACTCGCCGACGAGATTGGCGACATGGGTCCCCGGCCCGCCCCCGGACAACACACCGGAAGCCCCGCCGCCCCGGATCCCACCACCGGGCCCGAAGCGACACAGCCTGCACCACGCCACACCTCAACCCCACCCCATACTTCAACCCCACCCCACACCTCTGCACTATCCACCACTCCCGCACCACTCCACACTTCGGCCCCACCCCGCCCCCTCCGTAGCCCCCTCCGCCCCCTCCGGCCCTTCCGCCTCCTCCGGTACGAGCTGAGCCGTACGTTCGGCACCAGAACCACCTGGGCGGCGATCGCCACCGTCCTGGCCGTCTCAGCCGTTCTCGCCGCCCTCCTCGCACACCGCGGTGACACCCCCCTCCCCGCCGCGCTGGCCGGCTGGCCCGGTCTGCTCCCGCTGCCTCCGGCCGCCTTCGGGGCGGGGCTGCTCGGGGCGTACGCCTTCGGTGACGAGTTCCGCTACCCGGCGCTCTCGGTCTCCCGGGGTACCTCCCCCCGCAGACTCGGGCTCCTCCTCGCCAAGCTCACCGTCACCGGGGGCCTCGCCCTGGCCCTTGCCGCCACGACGGCAATTACCGACTTCCTGGTCCTGCGCTTCCTGTACGGCGTGGAGTTGGCGGATCTCGCGGGGGCAATGCCTGCGCAGGCGGCGAGTTGGGCCGCACTCTGCACGGGCTGCGCCTGGGCAGGGCTGCTCGGTGCGGGCGTCTTCCGGGTCACCGCCGCCGGACTGGCGGCGGTACTCGCCGTACCGGTCCTCGTCGCTCCGGCCGTTCAGCACCTGCTCACCGGACCGGCCGCGCGTTCGATCGCCGGATTTCCGCACAGGCTGCGGGAGCTGATGTGGCTGAGGCTGCCCGCCGACATCGACCAGTGGCTGCTCTCCGGCCTGCGGATCGTCGCCCAACCGGTCGGTGTCGCACTGATGTTGTCGCTCCCTGCACTCCTGTGCGCGTATCTGCTCATCGGGCTTCGCCGCAAGGCCCGTTGGTGACCGCAAGCTGATGTCCGGTTGCCAAACCGGCCACAACTCCCCGTGGAACGCCCATTTCCTGCCGATAAGGCGTCAATTGAAGAGTGGGCGGTGATCACCCTTTCGTGTGCTTTTCACCAAAGACCTCAAGGGGCAGGGAACTCCGGCCGACAACTGATCCGTGAGTACCCTTGCGCACACCATGATGACCGCCGCCCGCACCGTCGACTCAGGTCTTGCCGGGCCTGGCGAACTCGACCGCTACCCGTACGCGGAGACGTCCGCCCCCGACCGGACCGGCCCCCTCGGCTGGGACAGCCCGGAATCCGAACTGGGCCGGGTCGGCCGCCGCTCCGCCGGCAACCGCGGCCGCGGTTTGCACGGCCAACTCGTCCAGCAGCTCGGACAGATGATCGTCTCCGGCGATCTCGGCGCCGACCGCCCGCTCGTGCCCGAGGAGATCGGTCAGCGGTTCGAGGTCTCCCGCACCGTGGTCCGTGAATCCCTGCGCGTCCTGGAGGCCAAGGGCCTCGTCAGCGCCCGTCCCAATGTAGGTACCCGTGTCCGCCCGGTCAGTGACTGGAATCTGCTCGACCCCGACATCATCGAGTGGCGTGCCTTCGGTCCGCAGCGCGACGATCAGCGACGCGAACTCGCCGAACTTCGCTGGACGATCGAGCCGCTCACGGCCAGGCTCGCCGCCGGACACGGGCGCGAGGACGTACAGCAGCGCATCAACGACATGGTCGAGATCATGGGGCACGCGCTCGCCCAGGGCGACTCGCTCACTTTCTCCCGGGCCGATGCCGAATTCCACTCCCTGCTCATCCAGCTCGCGGGCAACCGCATGCTGGAGCACCTTTCCGGCATCGTTTCCTGCGCCCTTCAGGTGTCCGGCGGGCCGATCGTCGGCTGTGACCGCCCCACCGATGCCTCGCTGTCCCACCACGCACGGATCGCCGACGCCCTGGCCGCGGGCGACGGTTCGGGAGCGGAGTCGGCGATGCGTCAACTCCTCACCGTGCACCCCGAAGTGGAGCGCGTGGTTCCTGCGCCGCGCGAGCACTGACAGCGTATCGACCCGAAATCCCCGCCCTGTGCGGGCCGTTGCGCCCCGTGTCGCCGGACCTCTTGGGTTCGGCGACACGATTGCGGGCGCCCTCCCCTTCCGTGGCATTCGCCGCGAATCGCCTGTGACTCGGGCCACGAAGATTGGGCGTAACGCTCCCAGGTATCCCGCGATGACCTAAGAGGTGACAGCCGGAGGGAACGACAGGTGCCGCTCGCGGCGCTGCCCCGCTTTCGGTCTTCGCCCGGTCCGCCGGTGCATCCCCAGCCGGTGGTCGTCGGCTCAGGCCCTCGCGGGCGGGGTCGGACGCCATTTCCATCGTTCCGAGAGGTTGTTCGTGTCGGCCAGCACATTCCGTACGCTCCCGCCGGAGATCGCCGAGTCCGAGTGTGTGTTGGCGCTCATCGAGCGGGGGAAGGCTGATGGGCAGATCGCCGGCGACGACGTGCGTCGGGCATTCGATGCTGACCGGATTCCGCCGACCCAGTGGAAGAACGTCCTGCGCAGCCTCAATCAGATCCTTGAGGAAGAGGGTGTGACGCTGATGGTCACTGCCGCGGAGCCGCCGAAGCGCGCCCGCAAGAGCGTCGCGGCGAAGACCCCGGACAGGAGGGTCGTCGCCCGGACCGTGGCGGCAAGTGCCGCCGCTCCCAGGGCAGTTGCGGCCACTGCAGCCCCCGCGGCGGAGACCGTGGACGCGGCTCTCGACGAGAACGTACCCGCCAAGAAGACCGCCGCGCAGAAGGCGACGGCCAAGAAGGCCACTGCCAGGAAGACGACCGCGAAGAGGACGGCGGCGAAGAAGACCGCCGCGAAGAAGGACGAGACGGCCGGCGCAGAGGAGCCGACCGAGGAGACCCCGGCCAAGGCCGGCGAGGAGGAAGAGGGCACCGAGGGCAAGGGTTTCGTCCTCTCCGACGACGACGAGGACGACGCACCCGCGCAGCAGGTCGCCGTCGCCGGTGCCACCGCCGACCCGGTCAAGGACTACCTCAAGCAGATCGGCAAGGTCCCGCTGCTCAACGCCGAGCAGGAGGTCGAGCTCGCGAAGCGCATCGAGGCCGGTCTCTTCGCCGAGGACAAGCTGGCCAACTCCGACAAGCTCGCGCCGAAGCTCAAGCGCGAACTGGAGATGATCTCCCAGGACGGCGGGCGCGCCAAGAACCACCTCCTGGAGGCCAACCTCCGCCTGGTCGTCTCGCTGGCCAAGCGCTACACCGGCCGCGGCATGCTCTTCCTGGACCTCATCCAGGAGGGCAACCTGGGCCTGATCCGTGCGGTCGAGAAGTTCGACTACACCAAGGGCTACAAGTTCTCGACGTACGCGACCTGGTGGATCCGCCAGGCGATCACCCGCGCGATGGCCGACCAGGCGCGCACCATCCGCATCCCGGTGCACATGGTCGAGGTCATCAACAAGCTGGCCCGTGTGCAGCGCCAGATGCTCCAGGACCTGGGCCGCGAGCCCACCCCGGAGGAGCTGGCCAAGGAACTCGACATGACGCCCGAGAAGGTCGTCGAGGTCCAGAAGTACGGCCGCGAGCCGATCTCTCTGCACACCCCGCTCGGCGAGGACGGCGACAGCGAGTTCGGTGACCTCATCGAGGACTCGGAGGCTGTGGTTCCGGCCGACGCGGTCAGCTTCACGTTGCTCCAGGAGCAGCTGCACTCGGTGCTGGACACCCTCTCCGAGCGCGAGGCCGGTGTGGTCTCGATGCGCTTCGGCCTCACCGACGGCCAGCCCAAGACGCTGGACGAGATCGGCAAGGTCTACGGCGTGACGCGTGAGCGCATCCGCCAGATCGAGTCCAAGACCATGTCCAAGCTGCGCCACCCGTCGCGCTCGCAGGTCCTGCGCGACTATCTCGACTGATCATCCCGGTCGGCCCGAAGTGATCGGCCCGAAGTGATCGGCCCCGAGCGGGCCCGGTTCCTCCGGTACGAGTCCGACGCGTCCCGCACGTGTCGTACGGCGTCCGAGGGCCGGGCCCGCGGCATGCGAGGGTGCGGGGCGGTGGGGGCTGGATGACTCTGGGTGTGCGGAGTTCACCCCTGAGCCAGGAGGACGCATGCGTCGACCCACCAACCGATCACTGACCGGGGCTCTCGCCCTGACCGCTGCCGTGGCCGTGTCACCCCTGGCGGCGCCGGGGCCGGCAGCCGCCGACGACATCGTCATAGGGGGCCAGACGGTGCGGGCCTCGGACAGCCCCTGGGCGGTGGCCGTGTCCAGTCGTGACCGGTTCGGGGGTACGCGGGCGGGACAGTTCTGCGGGGGAGTGGTGGTGGCACCGACCAAAGTGGTGACGGCGGCCCACTGCCTCGGCCAGGACGTGCTCGGCGTACCGCTGGCCGAGGTGCACGATCTGAAGATCATCGCCGGGCGCGGGGAGCTGCGGGGCCAGGGTGGCCGGGAGATTGCGGTGCGCCGGACCTGGGTCAATCCCTCCTACGACCCGCAGTCCAACGCGGGCGACGTGGCCGTACTCACCCTCGCCGAGGCTCTGCCCAAGGACTACACGATCCGGATTGCGGCCGAGGGCTCGCTCGCCACCGAGCCCGGCACCGCCGCCGTGGTCTACGGCTGGGGCGACACCACTGGGGACGGCGCCTACGCGAACGCGCTGCGCGCCGCCCGGGTGCGGGTGCTGCCGGACGAGGCCTGCGCGAAGGCCTACCCCGGGAATCTGGACGGAACGTATCTGCCTGCCACCATGCTCTGCGCCGGTGACCCGGACGGCGGGCACGACGCGTGCCAGGGGGACAGCGGAGGGCCATTGGTGGCCCGGGGGCGGCTGATCGGGTTGGTGTCCTGGGGGAGCGGCTGCGGGGAGGCGGCGAGCCCCGGGGTGTACACCCGGATCCCGGCGCTGGCCGGGCTGATCGCCGAACAGAGCTGAACGGGACGGCCTGCGGCAGGCAGGTGCACGGCGGCCCCGGAGCGCATGGCGTTCCGGGGCCGCCGCACGTGCTGAGTGCACCCCCCTGCGGCGTGCGAGCGCTGCTGTGGCACCGGCGGAGGGGCGCCGGCGCCCGCGGGTTCGGGCGGGTGGCGTACGGCCGGTAGAAGCCCGTAGGCGGGTCCTCAGCGGGTTCTGTACGTCAGGGGCGGCGCTGTGCGTACGTACGAGAACGGGCGGCCCTCCCCGCACACCCGGGGAGGGCCGCCCGTCGACCGGTCAGGACCGGTCCTTGGCTCGTCGTGGACGCTCTGGTGGCGTCAGCGTTCGTCGTCCTCCGAGGACGAAGGCGTGACCGTCAGCCGGTCCGTCTCATCCTGTATTTCCGCGGCGATCTTCTTGAGCTCGGGCTCGAACTTGCGACCGTGGTGGGCGCAGAAGAGCAGTTCGCCGCCGCTGGCCAGGAGAACGCGCAGATATGCCTGGGCGCCGCAGCGGTCGCATCGGTCAGCGGCCGTCAGGGGGCTCGCGGGGGTCAGAACAGTAGTCACGTCGCCTCTTCTCTAGCTCGACGAGCTGTCGTACCAGGGTCAACATCCAACCAGGCCGAAAACGTTCCCGCTCGTGGCTTTTCTTTGAAAGTTCTTCCGAAGGTCGTCCGGAGTGGTTGTCTGTTGCCGGTTGGCGGCGAATGAGCCGTATTGCGTCGCTCTACGGTTTCGCGTTGCTGGCTTGTCTGTGGGCTGGCTTGTTCTCAGTGCGTGTTTGGGGGGTGCGTCCCGCCCGGCCGGATTGCCGGGTTGTTGAAGAGGACGTGCCCGGAGCCTAAATGGTTCATGCCCGGAAGGGAACGTGACATGTGTGTCACTCCATCGAGGGATCGAACATGTGTACGCGTCTGGACTAGCATGAGTTTTCCCGAGGGTGGCGTTACACCCGCTCTACCAGGCCCCGTTACCCTCTGAGCGGCGAACGACGCCGACCCCGTACCCCATCGGGGCCCATTTGAAATTCAGCGAGGAGCGAACCGCGTGACCGCCGATACGACCGTCCCGTCCACCGCACTGCTGAGCGGCGCGGACCGTGACGGTTCCAACTACACCGCGCGGCACCTGCTCGTCCTCGAAGGTCTTGAGGCGGTCCGCAAGCGACCTGGCATGTACATCGGGTCCACCGACAGCCGCGGCCTGATGCACTGCCTCTGGGAGATCATCGACAACTCGGTCGACGAGGCCCTCGGCGGCTACTGCGACCGCATCGACGTGATCCTCCACGAGGACGGCTCCGTCGAGGTCCAGGACAACGGCCGCGGCATCCCGGTCGATGTCGAGCCCAAGACCGGCCTGTCCGGCGTCGAGGTCGTGATGACCAAGCTGCACGCCGGCGGAAAGTTCGGCGGCGGCTCCTACGCGGCCTCCGGCGGCCTGCACGGCGTGGGCGCCTCCGTGGTGAACGCGCTCTCCGCCCGCCTCGACGTCGAGGTCGACCGCAACAGCGCCATCCACGCGATCAGCTTCCGGCGCGGTGTTCCGGGCATCTTCACCGAATCCGGCCCTGACGCCCCCTTCGACCCGGCAAACGGCCTGCTCAAGGGCAAGCGCGTGCCCAAGACCCGTACCGGAACGAGGGTCCGTTACTGGGCCGACCGGCAGATCTTCCTCAAGGACGCCAAGCTCTCCCTCGACCACCTCTACCAGCGCGCCCGCCAGACCGCGTTCCTGGTGCCGGGCCTGACCATCGTCGTGCGCGACGAGCGGGACCTGGAGGGCGTCGGCAAAAGCGAAGAGACGTTCCGCTTCGACGGCGGCATCAGCGAGTTCTGCGAGTACCTCGCGCAGGACAAGGCGATCAGCGACACCAAGCGGCTCACCGGGCAGGGCACCTTCAAGGAGACCGTCCCGGTCCTCGACGAGCGCGGCCACATGACGCCCACCGAGGTCACCCGCGAGCTGGCCGTGGACATCGCGCTGCGCTGGGGCACCGGCTACGACTCCACGGTCAAGTCCTTCGTCAACATCATCGCCACCCCCAAGGGCGGCACCCACGTCTCCGGCTTCGAGCGCTCCCTCACCAAGACGGTGAACGAAGCGCTCCGCTCCGCCAAGGTGCTGCGCGTCGCCGAGGACGACGTCGTCAAGGACGACGCCATGGAGGGCCTCACGGCGGTGGTCACGGTGCGTCTGGCCGAGCCGCAGTTCGAGGGCCAGACCAAGGAGGTCCTCGGTACCTCGGCCGCCAACCGGATCGTCGCCAACGTGGTCGCCAAGGAGCTCAAGGCGTTCCTGACCTCCACCAAGCGCGACGACAAGGCGCAGGCGCGCTCGGTGATGGAGAAGATCGTCGCCGCCGCGCGCACCCGTATCGCCGCCCGCCAGCACAAGGACGCACAGCGCCGTAAGACCGCGCTCGAATCCTCCTCGCTGCCGGCCAAGCTGGCCGACTGCCGCAGCGACGACGTGGAGCGCAGCGAGCTCTTCATCGTCGAGGGGGACTCCGCGCTCGGTACGGCCAAGCTCGCCCGGAACTCCGAGTTCCAGGCACTGCTGCCGATCCGGGGCAAGATCCTCAACGTTCAGAAGGCATCCGTCTCGGACATGCTCAAGAACGCCGAGTGCGGCGCGATCATCCAGGTCATAGGGGCAGGGTCCGGCCGGACCTTCGACATCGACGCGGCGAGGTACGGCAAGATCGTCCTCCTCGTGGACGCCGATGTCGACGGCGCGCACATCCGCATCCTGCTGCTCACGCTCTTCCAGCGGTACATGCGGCCGATGGTCGAGGCGGGACGGGTCTTCGCGGCCGTACCGCCGCTGCACCGGATCGAGCTGGTCCAGCCCAAGAAGGGCCAGGACAAGTACGTCTACACGTACTCGGACAACGAACTGCGCCAGACCCTGCTGGAGTTCCAGCGCAAGAACGTCCGGTACAAGGACGACATCCAGCGCTACAAGGGCCTCGGCGAGATGGACGCGGACCAGCTGGCGGAGACCACGCTGGACCCGCGCTTCCGGACGCTGCGGCGGATCAACATCGGGGACCTGGAGTCCGCCGAGGGGGTCTTCGACCTGCTGATGGGCAACGAGGTGGCACCCCGCAAGGAGTTCATCACCAGTGCGGCGGCCACGCTGGACAGGTCGCGGATCGACGCCTGATCCCGGGATTTCCGATCCGGTACGGGGCCGGGCGCACGATAGGGACCGTGTGCCCGGCCCCGCGGCGTGCGAGCGGGCGCAGAGCTTGTGCCTCGGAGTCGGTGTCTTGGAGCCGGGATCTCGGAGCCGCTATCTCGGAGGCGGTGTCTCAACCCCTGGGTGGAGCGAAAAGCTCCACCCGTGCTCCGATCCGCTGCGGTTGCCGGATCCGTAGTGTCGGCGGCATGGAATCGCAGACGGAGCAGTCGAGCGGCGGATTCACCGCCTGGCCTCCCCGGGAGGCGCTGTCGCGGATCGGGGTCCCCCGGGTGCGGATGGGCATCGACTTCGTCATGTGGATGGGGCTCGGCTTCTGGATCCTCTGGGAGGCCTACGACTCTGGGGCGTTCACCGCGGCGGCCGTAGTGGTGCCGCCGCTCGCGCTGGCCTCCGCGATCGGGGCCGCCCAGCTGTACGACCGGTTCACTCTGCGGCACCGTCTGCTGCCCGCGCTCGGAGTGCTCGGTGCGGTGACCCTGCTGGCCGTGGGGTCCTACGAGGTGAAGGCAGCCACCGCCGGCGCCATCCTGCTGATCGTGTGCGCGGTGCAGGCCATGCAGCGGCTTCCGCTGGTGGTCGGTCTCCCGGCGAGCGGGGCGGTGATGGGGGTGCACGCGCTGATGAGCGAGGTGAGCGTCCGGGAGATGGCCGTCGTGGGCTTCGGAGTCGTGAGTATCGGGTACATGCTGCGGCTCGACGCCCAGGCCAGGGGCTCCGGGTTCCTGCTCCTGGCGCAGGAGCGGGCCGCCCGGGTGGCCGAGGCCGAGTCCGCCGCCCTGGCCGAACGGGCCAGGATCGCCCGAGAGATGCACGACGTCCTCGCCCACAGCCTCTCGGCCCAGATGGTTCATCTGGAGGCGGCCCGCCTGCTGGTCGAACGGGAGCCCCAGGGGCCGTTCCGCGACGCGGTACTGGAACGGGTGGTTGCCGCCCGCACGATGGCCCGCGAGGGGCTCGCAGAAACGCGCCAGGCGCTCTCCGCGCTGCGCGGTGACATGGCGCCCGTCGGGGACTACCTGCGGGAACTGGCGGCCCTCGACCGGGGCGACGTCCAGATCTCCGGTACGCCCCGGAAGCTGACCGGGGACGCCTCGCAGGCCCTGCGCAGGGTGGCCCAGGAGGCCCTCACCAACGTCCGCAAGCACGCACCCGGTGCCGCTCCACGGATCGTGCTGGAGTATCTGCCGGACGAGGTGGCCCTGGAGATACGGGACTCGGGCCGGCCGGGCGCGCCGGGCAGCGCGCCCGGGGTGGACCGGGAGCCGACGGACCGGGAGCCGACGGACCGGGAGCCGACGGACCGTGAGCCGGCGGACCGGGAGCCGGCGGACCAGGAGCCGGCGGACCGGGGGTCGACATGCCGGAAGCCGGGGGCAGCTGCGCGGGGAACGGGCCGAGGGGATGCCGGGTCCGGGTCCGGGAGGGCGGACGCGCGGCGGGAGTTGGCCGCGACCGGCTGTGGGTACGGTCTGCTCGGGATGCGGGAGCGGGCTGAACTACTCGGGGGCACGCTGGAAGCAGGACCGGAGGGGAAGGGGTTCGTGGTGCGACTGCGGATGCCGGTATGAGCGGTGACGGGACGCGGAGGGAGCAAGGGGGCGGCGTGATCCGGGTGTTGGTCGTCGATGACCAGGCGATGGTGCGTGAGGGGATTGTGCTGCTGCTGGGGCTGCTGCCCGGGATCGAGGTGGTCGGGGCGGCGGGGGACGGGGAGGCGGCGGTGGAGCTGGTGGGCACGCACGCACCGGACGTGGTGCTGATGGACCTGCGGATGCCCCGTTGCGACGGGGTGGAGGCGACCCGGAGGATCCGGGCCGGGCATCCTGCGACGCAGGTCGTGGTGCTCACCACCTACGCCGACGACGAGTGGCTGTTCTCGGCGCTGCGGGCGGGGGCCCGCGGGTACCTCACCAAGGACGCGGGCGGTGCGGAGATCCTGCGGGCGGTGAAGGACGTGATGTCGGGGCAGGCGGGGCTGTCGCCCGGCGTGCAGCGCCGACTCCTTGAGCAGGTCACCGCCCCCGAGCCGGAACCGGAGGGGCCGGGAGAGCTGCCCGACGGTCTTACCCCGCGCGAGGCCGAGGTGCTGGTGCTGATCGCCGAAGGGATGGCCAACGCGGAGATCGCGCAGAGGCTGCACATCGGCCCCGCCACCGTGAAGACGCACATCAACAACCTCTTCGGCAAGACCGGAATCCGGGACCGGGCACAGGCGGTGCGGTACGCCTACCGCGAGGGCCTGGCCCGGCCGCCCAGGTCCGGAGCACCGGGGGTGCGGGGCACGGGCTAGGAGCCGTCGGGCGAGAAGTCGGGCGAGAAGGGGAGCGGGGGCGACAGGCAGGGCCGGGGACTGTGCCGGGCGGGCATGCCTTGGATGGCGGTGTCACCTAATGGGGTGAAGAGAGGGGATTGCCGAGCCGAGGATCTTTCCGGTCTGCCCATCCTGGGGCGCGCGGACCAATCCGGCCGCGGACAAGGAGAGTTGTTCGGTGGACAAGCACGAAGGGCGCGATGCCGCAGCGATGCGGTTCGACGACCCGTGGTACGACGCGCTCGCCTCCGGGTGGGGCGAGCTGGACGGCACGGGCGGCGCCCCGGCGCACCCGGTGCCGCCCGCGCGCACCGCCCCGGAGCGTGAGCACAGCGCGGCCGACATCTACCTGGAAGTGCAGCGCAGTGCGGCATTCCGGCAGGTGCGCAGCCGCTACCGGCGGTTCGTCCTCCCCGCGACCCTCGGCTTCCTCGCCTGGTACCTCGCCTACGTCGTCGCCGCGACCACCGCACCGGGGCTGATGGCCCGCCCGGTGGCCGGTGCGGTCAACGTGGCCATGGTCGCCGGGCTCGGCCAGTTCCTCTCCACCTTCCTGCTGACCTGGGCGTACGCCCGGCACGCACGGCTGCGCCGGGACCGGGCCGCACTCGAACTGCGCTGGGACACACAGGAGTTGACCAGGGGGTTCGGCCGGTGAACCACGGTCACCAGACCCTTGCCCTGCTGCTCTTCAGCGCGTTCGTCGCGACCACCCTGGCGATCACCACCTGGGTGAGCCGCAACCGGCACGGCTCGGCGGAGGAGTTCTATGTCGGCGGCCGCCTGTTCTCCCCCATGGAGAACGGTTTCGCCATCGCCGGCGACTACATGTCCGCCGCCTCCTTCCTCGGCATCTCCGGATTGATCGCCCTCTTCGGCTACGACGGCATGCTGTACTCCGTCGGCTTCCTGGTGGCCTGGCTCCTGGTGCTGTTCCTGGTCGCCGAACTGGTCCGCAACTGCGGGCGGTTCACCCTCGCCGACGTCATCGCCGCCCGGATGCGCGAACGGCCGGTTCGGATCGCGGCGGGGACCTCCTCCGTCACCGTGTCGGTTCTCTACCTCGTCGCCCAGATGGTCGGCGCCGGCTCGCTGGTCGGGCTGCTGCTCGGCGGCAGCAGCGGGGCAGCACAGACCTGGACGGTCATCGGTGTCGGCGCACTGATGGTGATCTATGTGACGCTCGGCGGGATGCGGGCCACCACCTGGATCCAGATCGTCAAGGCCGTGCTGCTGATGGCCGGTGCGCTCACCCTGAGCGTGCTCGTACTGGTGCGATTCCAGGGCGACTTCAACCAGTTGCTGACCACCGCCGCCGACCGCAGCGGGCACGGCAAGGACTTCCTCGCACCCGGCCTCAAGTACGGCGGGAACTGGACCGCCCGGCTCGACTTCATCAGTCTGGGCCTCGCCCTGGTCCTCGGCACGGCCGGGCTGCCGCACATCCTCTCCCGCTTCTACACCGTGCCCACCGCCCGCGCCGCCCGCCGGTCCGTCGTCTGGGCGATCGGCCTGATCGGCAGCTTCTATCTGATGACCATCGTGCTGGGCTTCGGTGCCGCGGCCATCCTCGGCTCCGACCGGGTCCGGGCGTCGAACGCGGCGGGGAACACGGCGGTGCCGCTTCTTTCCCTGGACCTGGGCGGCGGTGACGGTTCCGCAGGCGGAACGGTTCTCTTCGCGGTGGTCGCCGCCATCGCCTTCGCGACCATCCTCGCCGTCGTCGCCGGTATCACCCTGGCCTCCTCGGCCTCCGTCGCCCACGACCTCTACGCCTCGCTGCGCAGCCGCAGCAAGCGCGCCAAGCAGTACAGCGAGGTCGCGGTCGCCCGGGTCGCCGCGGGCGGCATCGGGGTGGTGGCCATCGCGCTGGGCCTGCTCGCCCGCGACCTGAACGTGGCCTTCCTGGTCGGTCTCGCCTTCGCGGTCGCCGCCTCGGCCAACCTCCCCGTGCTGCTCTACTCCCTCTTCTGGCGCGGCTTCACCACCCGGGGCGCGGTCTGGTCGGTGTACGGGGGACTGGTCCCGGCCGTCCTTCTGGTGATCGTCTCCCCGGTCGTCTCGGGCAGCCCCGAGTCGCTGTTCCCCGGCGCCGACTTCCAGTTCTTCCCGCTTCAGAACCCCGGCCTGCTCTCGATCCCGCTGGGCTTCCTCGCGGGCTGGCTGGGCACCGTCACCTCGTCCGAGCCGCCGGACGAGGCCAAGCACGCGGAGACCGAGGTCCGTTCCCTCACCGGGGCAGGAGCCGCCTGAGCACGGTGGCGGCCCACGGGCCCACCGGGTCCCGCGCGCCGTTCACGGTCGTACCGCCGAGGCCTCACCAGCCAGGGCTTCCGGCAGTACGACCGTGAACTCGGCGCCCCCGCCCGCCGCTTCGGCCACCCGCACCGTGCCGCCCTCCCGGCCGGCCAGCCGGCGTACCAGAGCGAGCCCCAGACCGCGCTTGCCGTGCGCGGGCAGCTTCTTCGTCGACCACCCCTCCGTGAAGATCGACTCGCGCTGGCCGGCAGGCACTCCGGGCCCGCTGTCCGTCACCCGCAGGACGACCTCACGGCCCCGGGCGTACAGCGAGACCTCCACGAACGCACCGGGCGAACCGGCGGCGGCGTCCAGCGCGTTGTCCACCAGATTGCCCATCACCGTCACCAGAGGGCGTGAATCCACCAGCCGGCCGGGCAGCAGGGTCCCCTCTGCCATCCGCAGCACCACGGCTCGCTCGGCCGCCACTGTCGCCTTTCCCACCAGCAGCGCCGCGAGCAGCGGATCGTGGATGCGCTCGGTGAACTGCTCGGCGGTGGCCCGGTGCACCCCGGCGACCTCGGTGACGAACGCGGCCGCCTCCTCGTACATCTCCAGCTCCAGCAGCCCCAGGAGGGTGTGCATCCGGTTGGCGTGCTCGTGGTCCTGCGCGCGCAGGGCGTCGATCAGGCCCCGGGTGGAATCGAGTTCGCGACCCAGCTCCTCCAGCTCGGTGCGGTCGCGCAGGGTGGCCACGGCGCCGCCGTCGTCGGTGGACATACGGTTGGCGATCAGGACGCGGGGGCCCCGTACCGTCAGCAGGTCCTCACCCGCCACCCGCCCGGTCAGCACATCGGCGGTGCGACCCGCACCGAGGACCTCGTCCAGGGGCCTGCCGACGGCCTCCGGCCCGACCCCGAGCAGGCGCTGCGCCTCGTCGTTGATCAGCCTTACCCGGTCGGTCCCGTCCAGTGCCACCACGCCCTCGCGGATGCCGTGCAGCATCGCCTCGCGCTCGGTGAGCAGCGCCTCGATGTCGGAGAAGGCCAGGTCGTGGGTCTGCCGCTGGAGCCTCCGGGAGATCAGATACGCCGCGAGCGCACCGGCCGCGAGCGCTCCGCCGGCGTACACGAGGAGTTCCGGAATGGCGGCGAACAGCCGGTCCCGCACCCCGTCGTAGGCCAGCCCCACCGACACCGCTCCCACGACGGTGCCGCGGCCGTCACGCAGCGGGACCTTGCCCCGGGCGGAACGGCCGAGCGTGCCGCTGTCGATCTCCATCACCTCGTGCCCGGCGAGCGCACCGCTGGGGTCGGTGGACACGATGCGGCCGATCCGGTCGGTCGCGGTGTGTGACCAGCGGATTCCACGTCCGTCCATGATCACCACGTACTCGGCGCCGGTGGCCTCCCTGACCCGTTCCGCCGAACGCTGCACGGGCCCGTGCGGTGTGGGCGGCGAGGCGGCCAGCGACTCGGCGATCTCGGGTGAGGCGGTGGTCTGGGCGATGGCGAGGGCGCGCCGCATCGCCTCCTCGTCCAGTTGCGCGCCGAGGGGGGCCAGGAACAGCCCGGTGGTGAGCACGGTGACGCCGGTGGCAACGGCCAGTTGCATCAGCAGGACCTGGGAGAAGACGCGCTGGGGCCAGTTGATGCGCATGGAGGGACACGGTAGAGGACGGTGTGGGAGCAACGACGGGGGGTGTCCGCCGGCCTGATGCTGCCGGACACCCCCCGACTCGGAGCACTGCGCGTACTAGGCGTCCGGGATCTCGGCCTTGGCGCGGATGAGCGTCTCCCGTGTGACGACCACGATCCGTTCGTAATCGGCGCGTCCGGCGTCCGCGGGGAGCCCCTTGTCGAGGGCCTCCGTTGCGTCGGTCCCGATGACGGCGAAGTTGCCGTCATCGAGCTCGAAGATGTCCGGGCAGGTCTGCCCGGACATGCTGCCTCGCTCGCGGGGGGATGCGCCAATACGACGAAGGATCTTCACAGGTGCCTCATAGCTGGACGAAATTGGCAAAAAACGTCCACCCATGGTGACCCATTGTGATCCGCTTCACAAAATCCTGCCGCGGACACTTTGCCCCATTGCCGTCGCTCACGGGACGGCGTGCGGAAGTGCGTCAGGGCGCGTGCCGTCCCACGCGCCTCGTTGTGCACCTCAGGCGATCCACCACCGGTCCTGCGCCTCGCTCGCCCGGGCGACGATCTCGTCGACCTGCGCGGCGAGCAGTCGCTCCTGCGAACCCGCGGGCAGGCTCTCACGGTGGTGCCGGGTCGCGTCCCAGTAGTCGCGGAAGATGTGGTTCTGGCAGATGCCGCGCAGGTGACCCAGCGTTTCGTCGAGATTCGTGGTGCCGAGTCTGTAGGCGTGCAGCAGGTTCCCGTAGAGCGCGTTGGCGAACAGGAACTGCCGGTGCTCCTCCGGCCGGACGGAGTCCTCGTACGTGTCCAGCACCTGGGCCAGCACCGGGTCGTCCATGGCCTTGCACAGCACGTCGAACTGCAGACGGTGTTTGGCGGCCATCTCGGTACGACGGTGCAACTGCCGGCGTTGCACCATCAGCGCGACGACCGCGGCCCCGAAGGCGAGTCCCGTCGTGACCCCCCGCTGAGCCCCTTGCTCCTGTGTGCTCATTCCTACCCCCCGAGATCACAGGTGACCGTGCACCGGTTACCGGAGGGACGGACGTGCGGCGCGGTCCGGCGGGCGGTCGTTGACTGCGTGCCGCCCTCCAGGATGCCGAGCTGCTCTGACCGGCGGAAGGCGGAGACAGGGCGCACGGGAGCATCGACAGGGCGTCGCCCCGCGTGGCCTGTTGAATATGTTCCCGTTACGTGCTGCTAACAATCGTTCACCTCGGGCGCGGCCGCTCCGACTCCCCGGGACCGGCCCGGCCGGGCGCGAGCGGTCCGTGTGTCCTCGCCTACGATCGGGAACATGTCCAGGCAACAAATTCCGGTCGTCGTCCTCGCTGGGTTCCTGGGAGCGGGTAAGACGACCCTGCTCAATCACCTCCTGCGGCGGAGCCGGGGAACCCGCATCGGGGCGATCGTCAATGATTTCGGGGCGATCGAGATCGATGCGATGGCGGTGGCGGGGCAGCTCGGTGATGCGACGGTTTCCCTGGGCAATGGCTGCCTCTGCTGTGCCGTGGACGCGAGCGAGCTGGATGTCTACCTGGACAAGCTCGCGCAGCCCGGAGCCGGGATGGACGTGATCGTCATCGAGGCGAGCGGGCTGGCGGAGCCGCAGGAGCTGGTGAAGATGCTCCTCGCCAGTGAGAATCCGCGTGTGGTCTACGGGGGGCTGGTCGAGGTCGTGGACGCGGCCGAGTTCGGGTTCACCCGGGAGCGGCACCCGGAGATCGTGCGTCATCTGACGCTCGCGGACCTCGTGGTGCTCAACAAGGCCGACCGGGTGGAGGCTGGGGAACTCGCTTCGCTGCGGGACGAACTGCGTCTGCTGGGTGGCGGAGCGGTACTTCCGGTGCAGTACGGCCGGATCGACCCGGACGTACTCTTCGAGCGCCGGACGGACGAGGAACACCGGGCGGACGGCTGGCAGTTGAGCTTCGAGGACCTGCGGGCGGAGATCGACGTCCGGGACGAGGACGCTCGGAGCGACGACGGGTGTGGGAACGCGTGCGTGGCCGGCTGCGGTCACGGTGGGCATCTGCACGCGGCGTACGAGAGCGTGGACTTCGTCTCCGGGGTGGCGATGGACCCGGGGCGGCTGATGCAGTTCCTCGACGGGCGGCCCGAGGGGCTCTACCGGATCAAGGGGTACGTCGACTTCGGCGCGGCGGACCCGCGGAACCGGTACGCGGTGCACGCGGTGGGCCGGTTTCTGCGGTTCTACCCGGAGCCGTGGGGGAGCGGGGAGGAACGGCTCACCCAGCTGGTGCTGATCGGCTCGGGGACGGACGGGGCGGCCCTGCACTCCGGGTTGACGGCGTGCAGGACGGACGCGGGGGTCGCCCGGGGCGAGGACGAGGGGGAGGGGGAGGACCAGGACCCGGGCAGGCGGGAGCGCGCCATGTGGGGTGTGCTGCGGTACGTACAGCAGCCGGAGGACCCGGAGGGGGACGATCCGGTTGCTGGCGATCCGGAAGTGGACGGCCCAGGGCGATAGGCCGATAGGCCGGTAGGTCGTACAGCGGTAGGGCCGTTACGGCGACAGACCGATCCGGCGGCAACGGTGGCCGGGCGCGCCGCGGCGGTGGCCGGGACGGGTGGCGCGGTAGCTCGGCGGCCGGCGCGCCACCCGTCCCGGGGGATGAGGGGCTACACCGCCCCTGCCAGTGCGGCCACCGGCTTGGCCAAGGGGGTGCCCGAGCCGTCGCGGCGCGGGTCGATGTCCGGAAGGTCGGCCGGGGTGCCGTTCTGCTGGGCGGCCCTGGCCGGGGCCGCGCCCGCCCAGGCGAGCATCAGGGCGTCCTCGCCGCGCAGGAAGCGCTGACAGCGGACGCCGCCGGTGGCCCGGCCCTTGCGGGGGTACTGGTCGAACGGGGTGAGCTTGGCGGAGGACTCCGCGTCGCCCATCAGTGTGCCCTTGGAGCCCGCCACCGTGAACACCACCGCGTCGGCGGCCGGGTCGACCGCGGCGAAGGAGATCACCTTGGCGCCCGCAGCCAGCTTGATGCCGGCCATGCCGCCGGCCGGGCGGCCCTGCGGACGTACCTGCGAGGCCTGGTAGCGCAGCAGTTGGGCGTCGTCGGTGATGAAGACGAGGTCCTCCTCACCGGTACGCAGCTCCCGTGCGCCGACGATGCGGTCGCCGTCCTTGAGGGAGATGACCTCCAACTCGTCCTTGTTGGACGGGTAGTCGGGCACGACCCGCTTGACGACGCCCTGCTCGGTGCCGATCGCGAGGCCGGGGGAGGACTCGTCGAGGGTGGTGAGGCAGATGAGGGTCTCGTCGCCCTCCAAGGAGAGGAACTCGGAGACCGGCGCGCCGCCCGACAGGTTGGGCGCGGAGGCGGTGTCCGGGAGCTGGGGGAGGTCGATGACGGCCAGGCGCAGCAGGCGTCCCGCCGAGGTCACCGCGCCGATGTCGCCGCGGGCCGTCGCGGGGACGGCCGAGACGATCACATCGTGCTTGGTGCGGCGGGCGTCGTCCAGAGCCAGCGGCTCACCGTTGGGGGTGCGGGCGAGCAGGCCGGTGGAGGAGAGCAGCACGCGGCAGGGGTCGTCCGGTACTTCGAGCGGCACGGTCGCCACCGCGGACGCGCCCGACTCCAGCAGGACCGTGCGGCGCTCGGTGCCGAACTTCTTCGCCACGGCGGCCAGTTCGGAGGAGACCAGCTTGCGCAGCTCCGAGTCGGAGTCGAGGATTCCGGTCAGTTCGTCGATCTCGCCGTTGAGCCGGTCGCGCTCGGACTCCAGCTCGATGCGGTCGAACTTGGTCAGACGGCGCAGCGGGGTGTCCAGGATGTACTGGGTCTGGATCTCGGAGAGGCCGAAGCGCTCGATCAGGCGCTGCTTGGCCTGGGCCGAGTTCTCACTGTCACGGATGAGGCGGATGACCTCGTCGATGTCGATCAGCGCGACGAGCAGGCCCTCGACCAGGTGCAGTCGGTCGCGGCGCTTGGTGCGGCGGAACTCACTGCGGCGGCGGACGACCTCGAAGCGGTGGTCGAGGTAGACCTCAAGCAGCTCCTTGAGGCCCAGGGTGAGGGGCTGGCCGTCGACCAGGGCCACGTTGTTGATGCCGAAGGACTCCTCCATCGGCGTCAGCTTGTAGAGCTGTTCGAGGACCGCCTCGGGGACGAAGCCGTTCTTGATCTCGATGACCAGGCGCAGGCCGTGCGAGCGGTCGGTGAGGTCCTTGACGTCGGCGATGCCCTGGATCTTCTTGGAGCCGACCAGGTCCTTGATCTTGGCGATGACCTTCTCGGGGCCGACCGTGAAGGGCAGTTCGGTGACGACCAGGCCCTTGCGGCGGGCCGTGACGTTCTCCACCGCGACCGTGGCGCGGATCTTGAAGCTGCCGCGGCCCTTCTCGTACGCGTCCTTGATGCCGGTCAGACCGACGATCCGGCCACCGGTCGGCAGGTCCGGGCCCGGCACGAAGCGCATCAGCGTGTCGAGATCGGCGGCCGGGTGCTTGATCAGGTGACGGGCGGCGGCGATGACCTCGCCCAGGTTGTGCGGCGGCATATTGGTGGCCATGCCGACCGCGATGCCGGTGGTGCCGTTGACCAGCAGGTTCGGGTACGCCGCCGGGAGGGCTACGGGCTCGCGCTCCTTGCCGTCGTAGTTGGGGCTGAAGTCGACCGTGTTCTCGTCGATCGACTCGGTCATCAGCGACGCGGCGTCGGCCGCCCGGCACTCGGTGTAGCGCATCGCGGCCGGCGGGTCGTCGTTGCCCAGCGAACCGAAGTTGCCGTGGCCGTCGACCAGCGGAACCCGCATCGAGAACGGCTGCGCCATCCGGACCAGCGCGTCGTAGATGGACGCGTCACCGTGCGGGTGCAGCTTGCCCATCACCTCGCCGACCACCCGGGCGCACTTCACGAACCCGCGGTCGGGACGCAGGCCCATCTCGCTCATCTGGTAGACGATGCGCCGGTGCACCGGCTTCAGGCCGTCCCGCGCGTCCGGCAGGGCGCGCGAGTAGATCACCGAGTAGGCGTACTCAAGGAAGGAGCCCTGCATCTCGTCGACGACGTCGACGTCGAGGATCTTCTCCTCGAACGCCTCGTCCGGCTGCGGGGTCTTCGTGCTGCGGCGGGCCATCGCGGCTGCGGCTCCTTCTCACTGTTCAACGGACGGTTACGGATCGCTGGGACAGTACGCGGTGTTGTGACGCGGTGCTGTTCACCGGGATGTCTGACGCCGACCATTGTGGACCGCCCCACTGACAACGCCGACCTCGACCCGTCCGTACCGGCCCGTGGGCCTCTCGCGGGACCTTCCCGGGAAGGTCCCCAAGAAGGGTGCGCCGAACGGGAACTTCGCGGACTGTCCGTGCGCTTGCATAGGGTGGCAGGACTTACTCGCAGGACTTGTCTCATACGCGATCGAAGGGACGTACATGCCCATGGGTCACACGGCCACAGCGCAGGCCGGCTCCGGCGGCCTGACAGCGACCGAGCACCGGCTTGCGAACGGTCTGCGGGTGATCCTCTCCGAGGACCACCTGACCCCGGTCGCCGCGGTCTGCCTCTGGTACGACGTCGGCTCGCGCCACGAGGTCAAGGGCCGTACGGGCCTGGCCCACCTCTTCGAGCACCTGATGTTCCAGGGCTCAGCCCAGGTGCACGGCAACGGGCACTTCGAGCTGGTGCAGGGGGCCGGCGGTTCGCTCAACGGCACCACCAGCTTCGAGCGCACCAACTACTTCGAGACCATGCCCGCGCACCAGCTGGAGCTGGCGCTGTGGCTGGAAGCCGACCGGATGGGCTCGCTGCTCACCGCGCTCGACGACGAGTCCATGGAGAACCAGCGCGACGTCGTCAAGAACGAGCGCCGCCAGCGGTACGACAACGTGCCCTACGGCACCGCGTTCGAGAAGCTCACCGCCCTGATGTACCCCGAGGGCCACCCCTACCACCACACCCCGATCGGCTCCATGGCCGACCTGGACGCGGCCACCCTGGAAGACGCCCGCGCCTTCTTCCGCACGTACTACGCGCCCAACAACGCGGTGCTCTCCGTGGTCGGCGACATCGACCCCGAGGCCACCCTCGCCTGGGTCGAGAAGTACTTCGGCTCGATCCCCTCGCACGACGGCAAGCAGCCGCCGCGCGACGGCTCGCTGCCCGACGTCATCGGCGGCGAACTGCGCGAGGTCGTCGAGGAGGAGGTCCCGGCGCGTGCGCTGATGGCCGCCTACCGGCTGCCCAGCGACGGCACCCGCGAGTCGGACGCCGCCGACCTGGCGCTGACCGTGCTCGGCGGCGGCGAGTCCTCCCGGCTGCACAACCGGCTGGTCCGCCGCGACCAGACGGCCGTGGCCGCCGGCTTCGGCATGCTGCGCCTGGCCGGGGCGCCCTCGCTCGGCTGGCTGGACGTCAAGACGTCCGGCGGCGTGGAGGTGCCGCAGATCGAGGCGGCCGTCGACGAGGAGCTCGCCCGGTTCGCCGAGGAGGGCCCGACGGCCGAGGAGATGGAGCGCGCCCAGGCCCAGCTGGAGCGCGAGTGGCTGGACCGGCTCGGCACGGTGGCCGGCCGCGCCGACGAACTCTGCCGGTACGCCGTGCTGTTCGGCGACCCGCAGCTCGCCCTGAGTGCGGTCGGTCGCGTCCTGGACATCACGGCCGAGGAGGTGCAGGCGGTCGCCAAGGCGCGTCTGCGCCCCGACAACCGGGCGGTCCTGGTGTACGAACCGCTCGCGGCCGCCGAGTCGGACGCGGACAGCGACGCCGACGCCGGCAGCGACACCGAGCGTGGCAACCAGCAGGAAGGGGCGGACAAGTGACGGAGACCGCAGCAGCCGTGACCAGCGAAATGCAGTTCCACCCGCAGCCCCAGGAGGGCCCCGCGACTCCGTGGGCCTTCCCCGCCCCCGAGCGCGGCGCGCTGCCCAACGGGCTGACCCTGCTGCGCTGCCACCGCCCCGGCCAGCAGCTGGTGGCCGTCGAGGTCTTCCTCGCCGCCCCGCTGGAGGCCGAGCCCAAGGACCTCGACGGCGTCGCCACCATCATGTCGCGCGCCTTCACCGAGGGCACCGACAAGCACTCCGCCGAGGAGTTCGCCGCCGAGCTTGAGCG
The DNA here is from genome assembly GCF_044454195.1 of Streptomyces sp. NPDC051561. Classification (NCBI taxonomy): domain Bacteria; kingdom Bacillati; phylum Actinomycetota; class Actinomycetes; order Kitasatosporales; family Streptomycetaceae; genus Streptomyces; species Streptomyces sp. NPDC051561. The sequence continues at coordinate 115,277 of NZ_JBITDM010000024.1, forward strand.
CTGCGGCGCCACCCTCGACGCGTTCGCCGACCACCCCGGCGTCCGGGTCTCCCTCGAAGTGCCGGTCCGCAGGCTGCCCAAGGCGCTCGGCCTGCTCGCCGACGCCCTGCGCGCCCCCGCGTTCGCGGACGGCGAGATCGAGCGTCTGGTACGCAACCGGCTGGACGAGATCCCGCACGAGGCCGCGAACCCGGGCCGCCGGGCCGCCAAGCAGCTCTCCAAGGAGCTGTTCCCGGTCACCCTGCGGATGTCCCGCCCCCGCCAGGGCACCGAGCAGACGGTCAAGAACATCGACTCCGCGGCGGTGCGCGCCTTCTACGAGGCGCACGTCCGCCCGGCCACCGCCACCGCGGTCGTCGTCGGCGACCTGGACGGCATCGACCTCGACGCCGTACTGGCCGACACCCTGGGGGAGTGGACCGGCAACACCGCCGAGCCGCGCCCGATGACGCCCATCACGGCCGACGACACCGGACGGGTGGTCATCGTCGACCGTCCGGGCGCCGTCCAGACCCAGCTGCTGATCGGCCGCATCGGCGCCGACCGGCACGACCGCGTCTGGCCGGCCCAGGTGCTCGGCGCGTACTGCCTGGGCGGCACCCTCACCTCCCGCCTGGACCGCGTCCTGCGCGAGGAGAAGGGCTACACCTACGGGGTCCGCGCCTTCGCCCAGGTGCTGCGCTCCGCCGCCGACGGCACCGGCGCGGCCATGCTGGCCATCAGCGGCTCCGTGGACACCGAGTCGACCGGGCCCGCCCTGGAAGACCTCTGGAAGGTCCTGCGGACGCTCGCTGCCGAGGGCCTCACCGACGCCGAGCGCGATGTCGCCGTGCAGAACCTGGTGGGCGTGGCCCCGCTCAAGTACGAGACGGCCTCCGCCGTCGCGTCGACCCTGGCCGACCAGGTCGAGCAGGAGCTGCCGGACGACTTCCAGGCCCAGCTGTACGCCCGCCTCGCGCAGACCGGCACCGTGGAAGCCACCGCGGCCGCCGTGAACGCCTTCCCGGTGGACAAGCTGGTCACCGTGCTGGTCGGCGACGCCTCGCAGATCGCGGAGCCGGTCCGGGCGCTGAACATCGGCGAGGTCGAGGTCGTCACCGGCTGACCGATCAAAGGTCAAACGGAGAACCGCCGCAAAGCAGAACAAGTCGGACCCCGACGACCGTCGAGTCGTCGGGGTCCTCCCTTATGTCCGTTTTGTTGGCGAGGGTGCCTGTCTGCCGTGTGGGCTGTATTACAAAAGCCGCTCTCTGTTTGGTGATTGAAAGAGAGCCCGCTTAGCGTCGGTCCGTCTGTTCGTCAGAGTGCGCCGCACCAGCGGCAACCGGACAGTCATCGCCGAGTCCCCGTCAGGCGCGAGCCTGGGGAGCCGGGGACCCACTTACGTCCCTGGGGTGAATCGGACGCCATCGCCCTTCACGGGTGGGTGGAGTCCGTAGGAGACCTTCCTGCTCCGAACCCGTCAGCTAACCCGGTAGGCGAGAAGGAAGGAAAGGAAACAGCCACTTCATGGCGTTCACCCGTGCCGCCGGGAAGCACCGTCGACCCTCCGTACTCTCGCGCCGCAGCGCGAAGATCGCCGGAGTCGCCGCCCTCACCACGACCGGTGTCATCGGAACGCTGGCCCCCCAGGCCATCGCCGCCGAGCAGGACCTGGCCGCCGAGGACACCGGCACCATCCGCGCCGTCGTCATGGAGGACTCCGTGACGCAGACCCTCACCGAGAAGGTCGAGGCGCAGGCAGCCGCGCAGAAGAAGGCCTACCAGAAGGCCGAAGCCGAGCGGAAGGCCGAAGAGGCCCGCAAGGCCGAGGTCAAGCGCAAGGCCGTGGCGAAGGCCAAGAAGGAGCGCGAGGAGCGTGAGCGCGCCGCCCGCGAGGCCGAGCGCAAGCGCCTGAACACCTTCAAGCTGCCGGTCGCCGGCTCCTATGTCTCCACCAGCTACAAGTCCGGTGGCGCCATGTGGTCCTCCGGCAGCCACTCCGGTGTCGACTTCCACGCCTCCTCCGGCAGCTCCGTCGTATCCGTCGGTTCCGGCACGGTCGTCGAGGCCGGCTGGGGCGGCGCCTACGGCAACAACATCGTGATCCGGATGAACGACGGCTCGTACACCCAGTACGGCCACCTCTCCTCGATCGGTGTCTCCGTCGGCCAGACGGTCACCCCGGGCGACCAGATAGGCCTCTCCGGCTCCACCGGCAACTCCACGGGCCCGCACCTGCACTTCGAGGCCCGCACCACCGCCGAGTACGGCTCGGACATCGACCCGGTCGCGTACCTCCGCGGCCACGGCGTCAGCGTCTGATCGCGCCTGCTGCTCCACCCGCTGTTGCAGAAGGCCCCGGCTCCCCGAGAGCCGGGGCCTTCTGTGTGCCGCGGCCCTTTCTTCCGTCCAGTGGCCCCAACAGCCAAAATTCAGCCATGAATTACGCCCGGTCGAACACAATTCCCGTCCGCTGCAATACAGTTCCCGGAAAGCGACGTGGGGTGGACGGAGGTCCGGGTATGCGTATTCCGGCGCATTCGGTGTGTACGGCGATCCGCGACGACATCGTGTCGGGGATCTTTCCGCGCGGCAGCCGGCTTACGGAGGAAGTGCTGGCCCGCCGTTACGGCGTCTCGCGCGTCCCGGTCCGCGAGGCGCTGCGCACCTTGCAGTCGGAGGGGTTCGTCACCACCCGCCGCCACGCGGGCGCCTGCGTCGCCGAGCCGACCCCGCAGGAGGCCGCCGACCTCCTGGAGGTCCGAACCCTGCTGGAGCCACTGGGTGCCGCACGTGCGGCCATGCGGCGTACCGAGGCGCACCTCAAGGTGCTCCGTGGCCTGGTCAGGCTCGGCCAGGAGCGCACCAGGCGGGCCGAGGGCGAGGACCTGACCGCCCTCGGCGGCTGGTTCCACGAGACGCTCGCCCAGGCCTCCGCCAGCCCCGGCCTGATCACCCTGCTGACCCAGCTCAAGCACAAGATCGCCTGGATGTACGTCGCCGAACGGCCGGCCCGCCCCGCCGAACGCTGGGCCGAGCACGGCGCCATCGTGGACGCGGTGGCCAGGCGCGACGCCGAACGGGCCAGGGCGCTGACCGCGCTGCACGTGGAGCGCGCGGTGGCGGCGTACCGGATGAGGATTCCGCAACATGCCGTCAACCTGGCGGGCGGCGGGAAGTAACACCCGGGCCGTATACAAAGAGGGAAGCGTTTCGGGCGGGCACCCGGGGCGGGTGAGCTTGTGCACAGCCGGGGGAATTCGGGGCCCGCCGGTGCGTATCCCTTGCGGCGTGCATTCCGTGCCGTGGGTATTCCATGCCTGGGTGAATTCCGTGCCGGGGGGCGCGGGAATTCACGTACCCCTGCATTCGAGCAGTCCCGCAGCCCGCGAATTCCCTCCCCGGAAATGCCGGAAGCCGCGACCCCGCAGTCGGGGGCGCGGCTTCCGCGAAGATTCGCCCGTCCGGGCGGCGGCCTTTCGGGCCGCGGGAATCAGACGGTCTCGGGGAGCTCGTCCAGGCCCTCGGAGACCAGCTTCGCCAGACGGTCCAGGGCGGCGTCCGCACCCTCGGCCTCGGAAGCCAGCACGATCTCCTCGCCGCCCTGCGCACCCAGGCCCAGCAGCGCCAGCATCGAAGCGGCGTTGACCGGGTTGCCGCCCGCCTTGGCGATGGTGACGGGGACGCCGGTGGCCGTGACGGCGCGGACGAAGATGGAGGCGGGGCGGGCGTGCAGGCCCTCGGCCCAGCCGACGGTGACGCGGCGCTCAACCATGGTGTTGCCCTTCGTGATTCCTGCTTGGTTGTCTAGACCAGTCTCTCATGTGGTGCTGAATGCTCTGCCCGGCGAAGGTCCTGCGGGACGACCTGCCGGAGGTCCCCGGGGCACACCCGCCGGAAGTCCCCGGACGGACCGGGAACAGCACCAGACTGCCCCGCACTCCGAGCGCCCGCGAGTCGTAGGCTGCCTGCATGGCCAAGGCTGCGGACGATGCGGATCAGGTGGGCCCGACCCCAGGGGTACAGGCCCACGGGGACCAGGACCACGTCTACCCGGACCACTGGGAGGCCGATGTGGTGCTGCGCGACGGCGGCACCGCGCGCATCCGGCCGATCACCACCGAGGACGCCGAACGGCTGGTCAGCTTCTACGAGCAGGTCTCCGACGAGTCGAAGTACTACCGCTTCTTCGCGCCCTACCCCCGGCTCTCCGCCAAGGACGTGCACCGCTTCACCCACCACGACTTCGTGGACCGGGTCGGCCTCGCGGTCACCGTCGGCGGCGAGTTCATCGCGACCGTCCGCTTCGACCGGATCAACGCCGACGGACTGCCCGCCTCCGGACCCGGCGCCGACCAGGCGGAGGTCGCCTTCCTGGTCCAGGACGCGCACCAGGGCCGGGGCGTGGCCTCCGCACTTCTGGAACACATCGGGGCGGTCGCCCGCGAGCGCGGCATCCGGCGGTTCGTCGCCGAGGTGCTGCCCGCCAACTCCAAGATGATCAAGGTGTTCACGGACGCCGGTTACCAGCAGAAACGCTCCTTCGAGGACGGTGTGGTCCGCCTCGAATTCGACCTGGAGCCCACCGATCGCTCCCTGGCCGTGCAGCGAGCCCGGGAGCACCGCGCCGAATCCCGGTCCGTGCAGCGGCTGTTGACGCCGCGCTCCGTGGTGATCGTCGGCGCGGGCCGGACGCCCGGGGGAGTGGGGCGCACGGTCCTGCGCAACCTGCTGGCCGTCGGCTTCACCGGCCGTACGTACGCCGTGAACGCCGCCCTCCCGCCGGAGGTGACCGAACTGGACGGCGTACCGGCGTACCGCTCGGTGGCGGAGATCGGTGAGCCGGTGGATCTGGCGGTCGTCGTGGTTCCGGCCGAGAAGGTGCCGGAGGTGGTCACCGACTGCGGGGAGAGCGGGGTCCAGGGGCTGGTGGTGCTGGCCGCCGGGTACGCCGAGAGCGGGGCCGAAGGGCGGGACCGGCAGCGGGAGTTGGTGCGCGCGGCCCGCTCGCATGGAATGCGGATCATCGGGCCGAACGCCTTCGGCATCATCAACACCTCCGACGCCGTACGCCTCAACGCCTCCCTGGCGCCGCAGCTGCCGACCCGCGGCCGGATCGGGCTCTTCGCCCAGTCCGGGGCGATCGGGATCGCGCTGCTGTCCGGTCTGAACCGGCGGGGGGCCGGGGTCTCGGCGTTCATCTCGGCCGGAAACCGGGCGGACGTCTCAGGGAACGACTTCCTCCAGTACTGCTACGAGGACCCGGACACGGATGCGGTGCTCCTCTATCTGGAGTCCATCGGCAACCCGCGGAAGTTCACCCGGCTCGCCCGCCGCACCGCCGCGGTGAAGCCGATCGTGGTGGTCAAGGGGGCGCGGCACAGCGGGAGCACGCCGCAGGGGCACGCGGTACCGGTGGCGCGTATTCCGGATGCCACGGTCTCGGCGCTGTTCCGGCAGGCGGGGGTCATCCGGGTGGACACGGTCACCGAGCTGGTCGACGCCGGACTGATGCTGACCGGCCAGCCGCTGCCGCGCGGGCCGCGTACCGCGATCCTCGGGAACTCCGAGTCGCTGGGGCTGCTGACCTACGACGCGTGTCTGGCGGAAGGGCTGCGTCCGCTGCCGCCGCTCGACCTGACCACGGGGGCGGGCCCGGGGGACTTCCGGGAGGCGCTGGGCGCCGCGCTGGCGGACCCGGGGTGCGACGCGGTGGTGGTCACCGCGATTCCGTGGGTGGGGGACAACGGGACGATGGAGTCGGGCGACGGGGAGGTGCTGGCGGCGGCGCTGCGGGACGCGGCGGCGGACTTCCCGGCGAAGCCGGTGGCGGTGGTGCATGTGGAGATGGGGGAGTTGGCGGAGGCACTGGCGGCGGCGGCGAGCACGGGGCCGGGGAAGGGTGCCAAGGGGGCGGCGGGGGAGCGGGACCGGAGTGGGGTGGGGGCGGAAGGTGCGGCTCCGGCGGGAGCGCAGGGTGTGGCTCCGGCGGTGGCGAAAGGTCCGGTTCCGGCGGGAGTGCAGGGTGCCGTTCCGGCAGGGGCGGACGGTGCGGTTCCGGCGGGGGGCGCCCTGCGCCCGCCGTCCCCCGGGCTCTCGCCCCCCTCGTCCTCCGGGCCGCCCAGCAGCTCACCGGGCGGGCGGGGCGGCGCGGAGGGCGAGGCTGGCGGGAGCGGGTCGGCGGCCAGGCGGATTCCCGCGTACCCCGCCGCCGAGCGAGCCGTGCGGGCGCTCGCCGAAGCCGTTCGGTACGCGACCTGGCGGCGGGAGGCTGCCGAGATCGGGAAGGTGCCCGAGTACGACGACATCGACGAGGCCGGGGCTGCCGCGCAGATCGAGGCGCTGCTCGGGGCGGACGGTGACCCGCGGGGGCTGGCGCTCAAGGCGGACGTGGTGCGCGAGCTGCTCGGGCGGTACGGGATCGCGGTGCGGGACGCGTTGCCCGCGCCGGGGCCCGATCAGGCGGTGGCGGCGGCCGCGCGGCTCGGATATCCGGTGGCGCTCAAGACCACGGCCCCGCATCTGCGCCACCGGCCCGACCTGGGCGGCGTACGACTGGATCTCGCGGACGAGGAGGATCTGCGGCGGGCCTACACCGAGCTGACCGACGCGCTCGGCAAGCCCGAGGAGCTGTCGCTGGTGGTGCAGGCGATGGCACCGCGCGGGGTCGACACGGTCGTACGGGCGAGCATCGATCCGGCGGCAGGTGCGGTGCTGTCGTTCGGGCTGGCCGGGGCCGCGTCCGAACTGCTCGGGGACATCGGGCACCGGCTCGTGCCGGCCACCGACCGGGACGCCGCCGAGCTGATCAGGTCGATCCGGACGGCGCCGCTGCTGTTCGGCTGGCGCGGGTCGGCGCCGGTGGACACTCGCGCGCTGGAGGAGCTGCTGCTGCGGGTGTCGCGGCTGGTCGACGACCACCCCGAGGTGGTCGGCGTCGCGCTCGAACCCGTGGTGGTGGCCCCGGACGGGCTGTCCGTGCTCGGCGCCACCGTCCGCCTCGCCCCTCCCGCCGTACGCAACGACCTCGGCCCACGCCGCCTCCCGAGCTACTGAGAGTGAGGGACCCGGGCTCCGGGATCCTGCGTCCCGGGCTCCCGGAGCCCGTGCGGCACCCCGTACTCAAGGAACATCCGCCCTCCCGGGCCCCGTAGGATGGAAAGCATGGCTAAGACCGGTACGACGACCCAGGGGCTGCGCGCAGCGATCGAGCGCAGCGGCTACTACCCGGCTCTTGTGGCCGAAGCGGTGGAGGCCGCTGTCGGCTCGGAGCCCGTCTCGTCCTACCTGGTGCATCAGGAGACCACGTTCGACTCGAACGAGGTCCGCCGTCATGTCACCGTCCTGGTCCTCACCGGGACCCGTTTCATCGTCAGCCACACCGACGAGCAGAACGCGGACACCAGCTCCCCGACGCCGTACGCCACCACCTCCACCGAGTCGGTGAAGCTCGGACGGATCTCGTCCGTCGTGGTCAGCCGGGTCGTCGCCAATCCGGAGAAGTACGTTCCGGGCACGTTGCCCCGCGAGGTCGTCCTCACCATCGGGTGGGGCGCCGTCGCCCGCCTCGACCTGGAGCCCGCCGCCTGCGGCGACCCCGGCTGCGACGCCGACCACGGCTACACCGGCAACTCCACCGCCGACGACCTGAGCCTGCGGGTCAGCGAGGCCGGGGACGGCCCGGACACCGTGAAGCAGACCCTTGTCTTCGCCCAGGCACTGTCCGAGGCGACCGCCGCGACCGGCACCTCCGCCCGCTGATGGCGCTGCCCGCCGCCTGGCAGGACCCCGTTCCGCTCGCGCTCGACACCGCCCCGGTCCCGGAGTACGGCACCGGCTCCCTCGCCGATCTGCTGCCGACCCTGGCCGTCGGCATGGACGTACCCGACATGCACGCGGGCATCGGCGAGTTGACCCCCGCCGACCGGAACTGTGTCTTCCTGATCGACGGCCTGGGCTGGGAACAGATCAAGGCGCACCCCGACGAAGCCCCCTACCTGCACTCGCTGTTGGGTACGTCGCGGGGCGGCACCGGCCGCCCGCTCACCGCCGGCTTCCCCTCCACCACGGCGACCTCGCTCGCCTCGGTGGGCACCGGGCTCACCCCCGGCACCCACGGCCTCACCGGTTACACGGTGCGCAACCCGGACACCAACGCCCTGATGAACCAGCTGCGTTGGCGCCCCTGGGCCGACCCGCACGCCTGGCAGCCGTACCCCACCGTCTTCCAGCTCGCGGACGCGGCCGGTGTGCACACCGCACAGGTCTCCTCCCCGGACTTCCAGCACACCCCCCTCACCAAGATCGCGCTGAGCGGCGGCACCTTCCAGGGCCGCCTCACCGGCGAGGACCGGATGGACCTCGCCGCCCAGCACCTCGGGGCGGGGGACCGCTCGCTGGTCTACACGTACTACAGCGAGGTCGACGGCAACGGGCACCGCTACGGCGTGGACTCCGACGCCTGGCGCGGCCAGCTGATGTACGTCGACCGGCTCGCCCAGCGCCTCGCGGAACAGCTCCCTCCGCGCAGTGCCCTCTACATCACCGCGGATCACGGCATGATCGACATCCCCTTCGACGAGGAGTCGCGGATCGACTTCGACGAGGACTGGGAGCTGAGCGCGGGCGTCGCCCTGCTCGGCGGCGAGGGCCGGGCGCGTCATGTGTACGCCGTCCCCGGCGCCACCTCCGACGTGCTGGCCGTCTGGCGCGAGGTGCTCGGCGAGCAGTTCTGGGTCGCGAGCCGCGACGAGGCGATCGAGCTCGGCTGGTTCGGGCCGCACATCGACGACCGGGTCCTCGCCCGGATCGGTGACGTGGTCGCCGCCGCCCAGGCGGATGTGGTGATCACCGCGTCCCGCAACGAGCCGGGCGAGTCCTCGATGGTCGGCATGCATGGCTCGATGACGCCGGTGGAGCAGCATGTTCCGCTGCTCGAAGTACGCTCGTAAGCACCTCCCCCTGGCACAGAACCCCTCAGCTTGCCCGGAACCTCCCCCCCACCCTTCACGCTCCGAAAGGCTCAACTCCTCATGTCCGAGCTGGTCTTCTTCTCCGGAACGATGGACTGCGGGAAGTCGACCGACTTGCGTGGGTATTCGCCATCGGTCGGTCGTGGCGTGGCGGGGGTTGCGTTGTTCGGGGTTGAAGATGGCCGTGTCGGGGTCGTCCGTCGTCTTTGCTCGATTCGAAAGGTCCCGCGTTCCTGATGTCCGAACTTGCCTTCTTTTCCGGGACGATGGACTGCGGAAAGTCAACTTTGGCGCTACAAATCGGTCATAATCGATCAGCGCGCGGTCTCCAAGGTGTGATCTTCACGCGTGACGACCGGGCGGGCGAGGGGAAGTTGTCGTCCCGTCTGGGTCTGGTGACCGAGGCCGTGGAAGCGGGTCCGGAGCGGGATCTGTACGGGTACGTGGTGGACCAGGTCTCGCGGGGCGGGCGGGTCGATTACGTGATCGTGGACGAGGCGCAGTTCCTCTCGCCGGACCAGATCGACCAGTTGGCGCGGATCGTGGACGACCTGGACCTGGACGTCTTCGCTTTCGGGATCATGACGGACTTCCGTACCCGGCTCTTCCCTGGTTCGCAGCGTTTGGTGGAGCTGGCGGACCGGTTGGAGACTTTGCAGGTTGAGGCGATGTGCTGGTGCGGGGCCCGGGCGACCCACAACGCGCGCACGGTGGGTGGCGAGATGGTCGTCGAGGGGGAGCAGGTCGTGGTGGGGGACGTGGACCATCCGGTAGAGGCTGTGGGGTACGAGGTGTTGTGCCGGCGCCATCACCGGAGGCGGATGACGAGTGCGTCGGCGAATGCCGGGGTGCTGTCCCCGGACGTCCTGCCGGTTACCTCCGGCTGAGCTGAGAAGAAGCGCCAGGCCTTAGTCAGGGAGCCCAAACGGGCTGTACTCGTCGTACAACCCGACTCGTCTGGTGCTGTTGCCCTGACGGGATTTCCCTTTGGGTAGGGCCACTGTTGGCGGGTCGGGTCTTCCCGCTTCGACCCGCGGTTTCCCGGAAGTTCCTGCGTGGGCGTGCACGCGTTGTGCACACAGGGGTGTGCGCCGACGTCTGTAAATGAGGTAACTCGAGTGCGGTGATTGGCTGCAGATTCGAGCCCTCGGCGGGGCACGACACAGATGGGAACGGGCTTGAACAGCGGTTTTCCAGGAGCAGCATCACGATCGAGGTGACGTTCCCTCTGTCGCTACGGTGCTGAACGTGCAGGACTGGGTCATGTCCCTTGTAGTGGTGTAGCCGGGTCGATCGGTTCTTTGTCCTGGGGATAGACCTTGTCCATGCTGTCCACGGGAAGGTAGCGGCGGGC
>NZ_JBITDM010000025.1:0-100309 GCF_044454195.1 Streptomyces sp. NPDC051561
TGGTCGGCGAAGTGCAGCTGGAAGCTGGAGACACCGGGCAGCGTCCCGGCGGGGGCGCGGATCTCGGCGGGGAAGTTGGGCAGCGTCGACAAGTCGTTGCCGAACGACGCGGTCTCCGATGTGAACCGGTCACCGGTGAGCTGCATACCATCACCGGAGTCACCCGCGAACCGAATGATCACCCGGTCCAGGCGGCGGACCTCTTTCTCCGGGGCCTGCGGGGTGCCGTTGGCGGAAGACCCGCGCTGCTCCCCGACCACGGAGTCGTGGGCCGCGTCGGCCCCCTGTGCTCCGTCGGCTCCGTCGGCCTGCTCGGCCGGGCTACTGACCTGGCTGGTCACTGAACTGGACCTCCCTCAGAGGCGGCTGCTCCGGAACGGCCGATCGCCCGGCCATCCCTTGGCCACCCTACGTCGGTAAGGGTGGCCTTCCTCGGCCCGCTCACATGATGGACCTGCTGCTGAGACACCTCGGTGCCCTGATTCGTCACGGTTCATTCGCCCCCCGGCACGTTGTTGAAGACGCTCCGCGCTCATCCTTTGGTTCTGGTCCCGAAGTCCCGGTGGAGTCCCCCTGGACCTTGTTAACTGACGGAACGTCAGAAGGCCAGTGCGGGTGCCCCGGCTCGTCCACCGGCCCGGCCTCGCCCCGGCCCCGTCAGATTTCATCCGCTGTTCACGAATCACTGCACCCGGAGACCGCGCTCAGGAGTTGAGGTATGTCAGTACCGCCAGCACCCGCCGGTGGTCCCCGACGCTCGGCGAGAGCCCGAGCTTCAGGAAGATGTTGCTCACGTGCTTCTCGACCGCTCCGTCGCTCACCACCAGCTGCTTGGCGACCGCCGAATTGGTCCGGCCCTCGGCCATGAGACCCAGGACCTCCCGCTCGCGCGGGGTGAGCCCGGCGAGCACATCCTGCTTACGGCTTCGGCCGAGCAGCTGGGCCACCACCTCGGGGTCCAGGGCGGTTCCGCCCCTGGCCACCCGCACCACGGCGTCCACGAACTCCCTGACCTCTGCCACCCGGTCCTTGAGCAGATACCCCACACCCGTGCTGGAACCGGCCAGCAACTCGGTGGCGTACTGCTCCTCCACGTACTGCGACAGCACGAGTACCCCGATTCCGGGATGTTCCCGCCGCAGCCGCACCGCGGCCCGGACACCTTCGTCGGTGTGGGTCGGCGGCATCCGTACGTCCGCCACCACCACATCCGGCAGCTCCCCCTGCGCGGCGAGGTCACCGACCGTCTTGACCAGCGCCTCCCCGTCCCCGACCCCCGCGACCACGTCGTGTCCGAGATCGGTCAGCAACCGGGTCAGGCCCTCCCGAAGAAGTACCGAATCCTCGGCGATGACCACACGCACCCTGTCTCCCACGACTTTCCCTGCCCCCAGCTCCGGTGTGTACCGCACTCAACTGCCCCCAGCATCCCAGCATCCGGACCGGGGCGCGCCCGGATGGCGGGAAGTAAGGGGCGGGGCTCCGGAGCCGCGAAGCCCGGAGCCGAGGAACCGGAAGCCGCGAAGCCCGGAGCCGAGGAACCGGAAGCCGCGAAGCCCGGAGCCGAGGAACCCGGAGTGGGGCGAGACCTGGGGGGCGAGGGCTGGAGGTGCGAAGCCTGGAGGGGCGAGATCCCCGGCCCCACACCGGCGGGGGTCGTGAGCGACCGGCCCCCGCGTCCGGCCCGGGGTCAGCCGCGCCAGGGGAGTTCGGCCGTGATGGTGGTCGGTCCGCCGGCGGGGGAGTCCACCACGAGGATTCCGTCCACCGCGTCCAGCCGTTCCGCGAGACCGGCCAGCCCCGAGCCGCCGCTGGTGCTCGCGCCGCCCCGGCCGTCGTCGGTGACCTGGAGCATCAGCCGCTCCTCGGTACGCCACACATCGATCGAGGCCCGGGTGGCCCGTGCGTGCTTGCTGACGTTCTGCAGCAGCTCCGAGACCGTGAAGTACGCGATGCCCTCGATGGCCGGGGCCGGCCGGGCCGACAGATCCACCTCGACCGCCACGGGCACCGTGCACCGCGAGGCGATCGCCGACAGTGCCGCGTCCAGACCACGGTCGGTGAGCACCGCGGGATGGATCCCACGCGCCAGGTCACGCAGCTCCTGCAACGCCACCTTCACCTCGCCGTGCGCCTCGTCCACCATCCGCGCCGCCGCCTCGGGGTCGTTCAGCAGCTTCTCCTTCGCCAGCCCGAGGTCCATGGCCAGGGCCACCAGACGGGCCTGCGCCCCGTCGTGCAGATCGCGCTCGATCCGGCGCAGGTCGGCGGCTGCGGTGTCGACCACCACCCCGCGGTCCGACTCCAGCTCGGTCACCCGGCTGTCCAGGGCGGAAGGCCCGAGCAGCCCGGCCACCATCAGCCGGTCCACCGACACCAGGGCCCGGGTTATCCAGGGGCAGACCATCACGACGAGCAGGCCCACCGCGCTGGTCAGGGTGATCGCCAGGGGGGAGTCGAGGTACACCTCGTCGTGCATGCCGCCGTAGAGCCGCACGCCGTCCTCGCCACTGAACGTCCACTGGTACAGCGGGTAGGTCAGGCCCGCCAGGCCGACGGTCCAGAACACCACCGAGACGGTGAAGGCGAAGATCGCCCACGGCATGTGCAGCAGCCCGTACAGCAGGTGCCGCCAGGACGCACCGCTCTTGAGGGTCGCCCCCATCCAGCCCATCGCCCCTGGCCTGGCGCTGCGCACCGGCTTGGGCGACGGCACATCCAGCCCCAGCAGGACGCGGGCGCGGCCCCTCTCCATGGCACCGAACCCGCGCGCCAGGAGGAGTCCGCCCGCCAGCACCGGTATCCCGATGAAGGTCACCAGCAGGCCGGCACCGAGCGAGATCGTCAGGATCGCGCTGACGAAGGTCACGATGCTGATCGGCAGGCTGAGCAGCACATAGCCGAACTCGCGCAGGGCGCGGGCCTCGAACGGCGCGCGCAGTACCGCCGGGACCCGGTGCTCCCGGGTCCGAGGTGCGTAATCCGTGGCCATGATGCCGTCCGTTTCCTCGGTACGAAGTGATCTGCTGAAGTACTTCAAGATTGCGGGGCCGCGAGGCTTTGGGCCATGAGGTAAATCGCAGTCTTTACCTGGGGTTTTCCCCACCCCCGGTCCTTGGGCACCGGCTTAGCGCGACGTCCGCGCACCTTGCGACGACCGCTCCCGCCAGGGCAGTTCCGCCGTCACCGTCGTCCCCGCGCCCGGCGGCGAGTCCACCGTGAACAGCCCGTCCACCGCCCCCAGCCGGTCCGCGAGCCCCGACATCCCGGTCCCCCCGTCCAGCCGCGCGCCGCCGCGCCCGTCGTCCCGTACCTGAATCAGCAGCCGGTTCCCCGACCGCCACACCTCCACCGCCGCCGTCCGCGCACCACTGTGCTTGCTGACGTTCTGCAGCAGCTCCGAGACCGTGAAGTACGCGATCCCCTCGATCGCCTCGGCCGGCCGCTCGCCCAGGTCCGCCGTCACCGTCACCGGCACCGTGCACCGGGAAGCGATCGCGGACAGTGCCGCGTCCAGGCCACGGTCCGTGAGCACCGCGGGATGGATCCCACGCGCCAGGTCGCGCAGCTCCTGCAACGCCAGTTTCACCTCGCCGTGCGCCTCGCCGACCATCTGCGCCGCGGTCTCCGGGTCGTCCAGCAGCTTCTCCTTCGCCAGGCCGAGCCCCATGGCCAGGGCGACCAGCCGGGCCTGCGCCCCGTCGTGCAGGTCGCGTTCGATGCGGCGCAGGTCGGCGGCGGCGGTGTCGACGACCACGCCCCGGTCCGTTTCCAGTTCGGCGATACGCCGCTCCAGTTCGCCCGACGGCGACAGCAGCCCCCGTACCATCGCCCGGTCCACATTGCTCAGCCCCCGGGTCACATAACCCAGCACCGGCCACAGCACGATCAGGCTCACGAGCGTCACCGTGAACGTCAGCACGCCCCAGGGCAGCCGTATCACCGAGTACAGCGCCGCGCGCCAGCCCACCGGGTCCCGCAGCGACGTCCACAGCCAGGAGAAGAAACCCTCCCGCGCCTGGGCGGCCCGCAGCGGACTCGGCTCCTCCACCTGCATCCCGAGCAGCGCACGCGCCCGTGAGCGCTCGGAGCGTCCGATCAGCCGCGCGGCCCCCAGCCCCACCGCCAGCAGCGGCAGTCCGATCACCGTCACGGCCAGACCGCTGCCGAGCACGATGACGATCACCGTCACGAGGAAGCCGACCAGGGCCGCCGGGAGGTCGAGCAACAGGTGCGTGACCTCTTTCCACGTATGCCGGCCGAAGGCGAAGGCGTGGGGCGGAGGAAGGTCGGAGCCGGGCGTACGCGCACCGGAGCTGGCGGTCATGGCCCCAGCCTGCCGGGCGGCGCATCCGTACGCCATGGGGTGGGCCAGCGGCCGGGGGTGGGGACAGCCCCACCCCCGGTCACTCGGGACGCGGCTGCTTACTGAGGCTTTACCAGGCCCTAGACTCCCGTGCGTACAGATCGACCACCGTCGACACACGGACACAACGGACAATACGGAGCCGAAAGGCCGGGGAGCGAGGGACGGGACGTGCCGGAACCGACCGTGCCGATCGAATGGGCGGCCGCGGCCTCCCCGCATTCGCCATCGGCGCACTTGGCCGCGGACTACTTCCAGAGCTACTCGGTGGTCGGCCTGCTCGCCGTCATCGGCGTGCTCTTCGTCGCCGTGGCGTTCGGCGCCGGGCGGCTGCTGCGGCCCGTGGTGCCGACCCCGGAAAAGCTGCTGACGTACGAGTGCGGAGTCGACCCCGTCGGCGAGGGCTGGGCACACACCCAGGTCCGCTACTACGTCTACGCGTTCCTGTACGTGATCTTCGCCGTCGACTCGATCTTCCTCTTCCCGTGGGCGACGGTCTTCGCGGCGCCCGGATACGGCGCCACGACGCTGGTCGAGATGTTCATCTTCCTCGGCTTCCTGGCCGTGGGTCTGCTGTACGCATACAAGAAGGGCGTCCTCGAATGGACGTGACCCCCGCCGCCCCGCAGGCCGGAAACCCGGTGGACCTGCCGGTCCCGCAGCGCCTCGGCGTTCTCTCCCGTCTCGCGCCCGAGCCGATGAAGGTGGTCCTCAACTGGGGCCGCCGCTACAGCCTCTGGGTGTTCAACTTCGGCCTGGCCTGCTGCGCCATCGAGTTCATCGCGGCGTCGATGGCCCGCCACGACTTCATCCGGCTCGGCGTGATCCCCTTCGCGCCCGGCCCGCGCCAGGCCGACCTGATGGTCGTCTCCGGCACGGTCACCGACAAGATGGCCCCGGCCGTCAAGCGCCTGTACGAGCAGATGCCCGAGCCCAAGTACGTGATCTCGTTCGGCGCCTGCTCCAACTGCGGCGGCCCCTACTGGGACTCGTACTCGGTGACCAAGGGCGTCGACCAGATCATCCCGGTCGACGTGTACGTCCCGGGCTGCCCGCCCCGCCCCGAAGCGCTCCTCCAGGGCATCCTCAAGCTCCAGGAGAAGATCGCCCGCGAGTCGCTGGCCGACCGCTACGGGAACGGGGACGGGAACTCCTCCTCGCGCCCGTCCGTTTCCTCCTTGCAGAGCGGACTGGTCACGCCCCCGCCCCCGCCCGCCACGGGAGCCGACCGGTGAACGCATACGACGCCCTGCCCGAGAACGTCACCGAGATCTTCGGCGAAGAGGCCCGCGCCGAGCGGGCGTACGACCTGCTCACGGTCGACGTGCCCCTCGGCGCCTGGATCGGCGCGCTCGAAATCGCCCGCGACAAGCTGGGCTGCACCTACTTCGACTGGCTGAGCGCGGTCGACGAGCCCGGCACCGGCTTCCGGGTGTCCGCCCACGTCGTCGCGCTCGAAGGCCGTACGGTACGTCGCCTTCTCGTCCGTACGACGGTCCCGCACACCGCCCCGGTGCTGCCCACCGCCGTCGAGATCTACGCCGGCGCCTCCTGGCACGAGCGCGAGACCCACGAGATGTTCGGCATCGACTTCACCGACCATCCCCACCTCGCACCCCTCCTCCTCCCGGACTCCTTCGAGGGCCACCCCCTCCGCAAGGACTTCGTCCTCGCCGCCCGGGTCGCCAAGGCCTGGCCCGGCGCCAAGGAGCCCGGCGAGTCCGAACACGGCGGCCCCAAGCGCCGCCAGATGCTCCCCCCGGGCGTCCCCGACCCCAACGAATGGGGCCCCCTGAAGGGCCAGCTCCCCCCCGCCCCGGCCCGCCCCACCCGAGGAGCCCGAGCCGGCGCGGCAGCCACCACCGGAGCCGACCGCCCCACCCGCACGCCCGGCACTGCCACCCCGGCCACCACCGACCGCCCGCCCCGCCGCAGCCGCGCCACCACCGACGGCTCCGCCTCCCAGACCCCACCCCCAACCACGGATCCGGCCGCTCCGGCTTCTGCCGCACCCGACTCCACGGATCCGGCTGCTCCGGCTTCTGCCGCACCCGACTCCACGGATCCGGCTGCCTCTGCCGCCCCGGCCGCCACCCCCCGCCGCTCACGGAGCGCGGCTGACGGCTCCGCGAGCCAGGCAGCGCCCGCCCCTGCACCGGCGACGCCGGACACCCCGGCCGCGCCCCCGCGCCGTACCCGCAGCACAGCCGACGGCTCCGCGAGCCAGGGCGAGAACACCACAGAGGCCCGCCCGAAGCGCCGCGAGCCCGCTACGGACGCTCCGTGGCACAACCCCAAGCCCGCCTTCTCGACGGACGGGGACCCCACCTCCGACGCAGCACCCGTGGGCGACCCCGAGCCCGGATCGACGCCCGAGGCCACGCCTGGACCCGAGTCCGACTCCGCGCGACCCACTGCCGACCTCACCGACAACGGGGCTTCCGCGCCCGAGGGCGATCGCGAGAACGGGTTGGCGCCCGAGTCCGACTCCGCGTCCGGGCCCGAGTCCGGGCCCGAGCCCGCGCCCGACCCCACCGCCAACCCCAAGGGCACCCCCAAACCCCCCGGTCCCCCCGACCACCCCACCACCCCCGCCGGAGGCGATCCCGCGTGAACGACGTACTCGACGTCGCCCTCCGCCTGGCCCTCGTCTTCGTGCTCTTCCTGGTGCTGCCCCTGGTGGTCGGCCAGACCGAGCACAAGGTGATGGCGCACATGCAGGGCCGCCTCGGCCCCATGTACGCGGGTGGCTTCCACGGCTGGGCCCAGCTCGTCGCCGATGGTGTGAAGTTCGCGCAGAAGGAGGACGTGGTCCCCAACGGGGCCGACCGCCGCATCTTCCAGCTCGCGCCCGCCGTCGCCCTGCTCCCGTACCTCCTGGTCCTCCTCGTCATCCCGATCGGCCCGAGCGAAACCGCCGTCGGCCAGTCCATCGACGCGGGCATCTTCTACGTGCTCGCCATCATGGGCGTCGGAGTCCTCGGCTCCCTGATGGCCGGCTGGGCATCGAACAACAAGTTCTCCCTGCTCGGCGGCCTGCGCACGGCAGCCCAGCTGCTCGCGTACGAACTGCCCATGCTGCTCGCCGCCGCCTCGGTGGCCATGGCCGCCGGCACCGTCTCGCTCGGCGGCATCCTGAACGCGTGGGAGTGGTGGTGGCTGCCCTGGCAGATCATCGGCGCCTTCGTCTTCTTCACGGCCGGGCTCGCGGAACTGCAACGCCCCCCGTTCGACGCCCCGATCGCCGACTCGGAGATCATTTTCGGCGCGTACACCGAGTACACGGGCCTGCGCTTCGCGCTGTTCCTGCTCGCGGAGTACGCCGGCATCGTGATCGTCTGCGGGCTGACCACCGTCCTGTTCCTCGGCGGCTGGCACGGCCCGTGGGGGGCCGACGGCCTCGGCTGGGTCTGGACCCTGCTGAAGACCGCGATCCTCTCCTTCGTGGTGATCTGGCTCCGGGTCAGCTATCCGCGACTCCGCGAGGACCAGCTCCAGAAGCTGTCCTGGACCGTACTCATCCCGCTCGCACTCGCGCAGATCGCGCTCACCGGCATCGTGAAGGTGGCGATCCAGTAGTCATGGCACCCATTCCCGGGTCGGGCCTGGCCAAGGGCCTCGCCGTCACCCTCCGCACGATGACGAAGAAGACCGTCACCGCGCAGTACCCCGAGAAGCAGCCGGAACTCCCGCCCCGCACGCGCGGCGTGATCGGCCTGTTCGAGGAGAACTGCACCGTCTGCATGCTCTGCGCACGCGAGTGCCCGGACTGGTGCATCTACATCGACTCCCACAAGGAGACGGTGCCCGCCGCCGCCCCCGGCGGCCGCGAGCGCAGCCGGAACGTTCTCGACCGCTTCGCCATCGACTTCTCGCTCTGCATGTACTGCGGCATCTGCATCGAGGTCTGCCCCTTCGACGCCCTCTTCTGGTCGCCGGAGTTCGAGTACGCGGAAACCGACATCCACGAGCTCACCCACGAGCGCGACAAGCTCCGCGACTGGATGTGGACCGTCCCGGCCCCGCCCGCTCTGGACCCCGGCGCCGAGGAACCCAAGGAGATCGCGGCAGCCCGCAAGGCCGTGGAGAAGCTCGAAGCCGCCCAGCAGGCCGCCGAGGCCGAGGCCGCCGCGGCAGCAGCCGACACAGCCGCAGCCGCCGACACCGCCGAGTCGCAGGAGGGGCAGGCATGACGACCGCACTGACGTCCACCTCCCTCGCCGCCGCCTCCCACGGCTTCCTCTCGCCGACCGGCGTGGAGATCGCCTTCCTGCTGGTCGGCATCGTCACCCTCGGCGCGGCCGTCGTCACGGTCACCACCAAGCAGCTGGTGCACGCCGCGCTCTGGCTGGTCGTCGCCCTCGGTGGCCTCGCCGTCGAGTACCTGCTGCTCACCGCCGAGTTCATCGCCTGGGTCCAGGTACTGATCTACGTCGGCTCCGTGGTCGTCCTCCTCCTCTTCGGCCTCATGCTCACCAGGGCCCCCATCGGTCGCTCCCCGGACGCCGACTCGGGCAACCGCCCGGCCGCCCTCGTGGTGGCCGTCGCAGCGGCAGCCGCCCTGGTCTGGGTGGTCGTCGACGCGTTCCGTACGACCTGGATCGACCTGGACGGACCGGTCCAGGGCTCCACCAAGGTCACCGGCGAGATCCTCTTCCAGCACTGGGTGCTCCCCTTCGAAGCACTCTCGGTCCTGCTGCTGGCCGCCCTGGTCGGCGCGATCGTCCTCTCCCGCAAGAACGCGGCGGCCGACGAGGCAACCGGCTCCGGCAGCACCCCCGGCCGGCAGCCCGCCCCCCGCACGAAGCAGAAGCCCGCCCCCAGCACGAAGAAGGAGCAGCGCTGATGCACCTCGCCTACCCCGCCGTGCTCGCCGCCCTCCTCTTCTGCGTCGGCCTCTACGGCGTCCTCGCCCGCCGCAACGCGATCCTGGTCCTGATGTCCGTCGAGCTGATGCTCAACGCCGTCAACCTCAACCTGGTCGCCTTCGACGTCTGGCTCCGCGACACCCTGCACACCGGCCAGGCCCTCACCCTCTTCACCATCGCCATCGCCGCCGCCGAGATCGGCATCGGCCTGGCGATCGTCCTGATGGTCTACCGCAACCGCGGCACCTCGGACATCGACAGACTCCGCGACACCGCCGAGACGAAGGCCGACGAGACGGCCGCCGACGACGGGACCGAAGACTCCGGCGACGGCCCCGACCACGGCGCCGACCCGGCACAGAAGGCAGAGGCCGCCGCGTGACCACCACGACCCTCGCCGTCCTCGTCCCCCTCCTTCCGTTCCTGGGTGCCGTCGCCGGATTGCTGCTCGGCCGCACCGTCCCCGGCTTCGTTCGCCCACTGGCCCTGCTGCCCACCGTGGCCGCACTCGCGCTGGCGATCACCGTCGCCGTACGCCAGGGCGGCGGAGCGGCGATCGACGCGGCCACCCAGCTCACCCCGACCGGCTCGATCCCCATCGACCTGGCCCTGCACATCGACGGCTTCGCCGCCCTGGTCGCCGTCCTGGTGACCGTCGTGGCGACCTGCGTCCAGGCCTACTCGACGGCCTACCTCCGCGACGACCCGCGCTACGCCTCGTACGCCGCCGTGGTCTCCCTCTTCACCGCCGCGATGCTGCTCGTCGTCTACTCCGGCGACCTGATGGTGCTGCTGGTCGGCTGGGAGATCATGGGCATCTGCTCGTACTTCCTGGTCGGCCACTACTGGGAGACGCCCGAAGCCCGCGCCGCCTCCCTCAAGGCCTTCCTGGTCACCAAGCTCGGCGACGTCCCTTTCCTGTTCGGTCTGTTCGCGCTCGCCGCGGACACCGGCACCTTCCGGATCGCCGACATCCTCAAGGAGGTCGCCACCGGCGGCCTCGACCACCCCACGCTGATCGCCCTCCTCCTGGTCGTCGGCGTCGCGGGCAAGTCCGCCCAGTTCCCGCTGCACACCTGGCTGCCCGACGCGATGGCGGGCCCGACGCCCGTCTCCGCGCTGATCCACGCCGCGACGATGGTCGCCGCCGGTATCTACTTCGTGGCCCGCCTCCTCCCCGTCTTCGCGGCCTCCGCCGTGGCGATGACCGTCCTCGCCGTGATGGCCGCCGTCACGATGGCCGGCTCCGCCCTCGCGGCCCTCGCCCAGGACGACATCAAGCGGGTCCTGGCCTACTCGACCATCGGCCAGCTCGGCTACATGACCGGCGCCCTGGCCGTCGGCGACGCCGGTGCCGCCGTCTTCCACCTGCTGTCCCACGGCGCCTTCAAAGCCCTCCTCTTCCTCGGCGCCGGCGTGATCATCCACGCCGCCGGCACCAACTCGCTGGCCGCCATGTCCCGCATGGACGGGCTCGCCAAGCGCATCCCGGACGCCTACTGGACGATGACCATCGCGCTCCTCGCGCTCGCCGCCATCCCCCCGTTCGCCGGCTTCTTCTCCAAGGAAGCCGTCCTGGTCGCCGCCGAACACACCGCCTTCGGCGACTCCGCCGCCCCCTCGGGCGCCGGCTGGATCGTCCTGATCTCCGGCCTGCTCACCGCCCTCCTCACCGCCGCCTACGCCACCCGCCTCTGGCTCCTCGCCTTCCGCGGCCGCGGCCCCGCCGCCCCGGACCACGGCAAGCAGCCGATCGCCATGACCGCCACCCTCTGGGTGCTGGCCGTCCCCTCCCTCGGCCTGGGCCTGTCCGTCGGACAGCTCGCCGGCTGGTTCGACGTCCAGTCCCTGACCCCGACCGTCACCACCGCCATCCTCGGCACCGGTGTCGCCCTGGTCGGCGGGATCATGACGTACGGCTCCTGGCGCGCCCTGCGCTACCGGGCCGGCAGCAACATCCCCCTCGGCGCGGTCGCCGCCCACCCGGACGCCGACCCTGCCACCTCCGAGGAAGAAGCCATCGCCACGCACCGGGCCGCGTACGGCGACATCGCCTCCGCCCCGGACCCCGGCGACCCCGGCCGCCTCCTGCTCGGCCCCCTGCACCGCCACGCGGCCACCGGCTTCCACCTGGACGCCCTCTACGCGGCCCTCTTCGTCCGCCCCGTACGGGCGGGCGCCGAACTGGTCCGCTTCCTGGACCGCGAGGTCATCGACACCTACGTCCGCGGCGCGGGCACCCTCCCGCGCTGGCTGGGCAACGCCGTCCGCCTCACCCAGACCGGCAACGTCCAGACCTATCTGGCCGCGCTGCTCGCCGGTTCCGTCGTCCTGGCGATCGCCGCCGTCCTCGTCGCCGCCGCCGGAGCGTGAGCCATGATCGATATCAGCGAATCCGTGATGCAGTTCCTTCTTGCGTTGATCGTCGTCGGCCCGCTCATCGGCGCCGCCGCAGCCCTTCTCCCCGCCCCACCCGGGCTGAAGGGGAAGTCACCCGACCAGGCCGTACTGCGCCACGGCATCGTCGTCACCGGCGTGATCCTGCTCGCCACCCTGGTGCTGGCCCTCGGCTTCGACCACAGCCACCCGGCGAAGATGCAGGCCACCACCGACCTCGCCTGGATCCCGGCGCTCGACATCCGGATCCATCTCGGCACCGACGGCATCTCGCTCCCCCTCCTGGTCCTGACCGCGCTGCTGACCTTCCTCTGCGCGCTCTACAGCTACTTCAAGATGCCCGCCGGGCCCTCCCCGAAGGCATTCGTCGCACTCCTCCTCGTCCTGGAGTCCGGCACCCTCGCCACCTTCGCCGTACTCGACCTGATCCTGTTCTTCCTGGCCTTCGAGATGGTCCTCATCCCGATGTACTTCCTGATCGCCCGCTGGGGCGGCGCCCAGAAGACCCAGGCCGCCTGGAAGTTCATCCTCTACACCCTGCTCGGCTCCGTCGTGATGCTGCTGGGCCTCCTCCTCATCGGCCTGAAGTCCGGCACCTTCGACATGGTGGCACTCGCCACTGACAACGGCCGTGGGCTGACAACGTCCGTGCAGGTCACGGCAGTTCTGGCGATCGCGCTCGGCCTCGCGGTGAAGACCCCGATGTGGCCCCTGCACAGCTGGCTCCCGGACGCCCACACCGCCGCCCCCACCGTCGGCTCCGTGCTGCTGGCCGGCGTACTCCTCAAGATGGGCACCTACGGCTTCGTCCGCATCGCCCTGCCCATCGCCCCCGAGGGCATGCACACCTTCGCCCCGTACCTCGCCGCCTTCGCCGTCGTCGGCATCGTCTACGGATCCCTCGCCTGCCTCTCCCTCGCGCGCAAGGGCAACAAGGGCGACCTCAAGCGCCTGATCGCCTACTCCTCCGTCGGCCACATGGGCTTCGTCCTCCTCGGCATCGCCTCGATGACCCCCACCGGAGTCAACGGCGCCCTCTTCGCCAACATCGCCCACGGCCTCATCACCGGCCTCCTCTTCTTCCTGGTCGGCGCCCTCAAGGACCGCTACGGCACCGCCGACCTCGACACCCTCGCCGGAGCCACCGGCGCCGCCCTCTACGGCAGCGCCCCCCGCTTCGGCGCCTTCCTGGCCTTCGCCGCCGTCGCCTCCCTGGGCCTGCCCGGACTGGCCGGATTCTGGGGCGAGATGCTGACCATGTTCGGCGCGTTCGACCCCGCCGAAGGCCTCAGCCGCCCCGCCTTCCTCACCTTCATGGCGATCGCCGGCTTCGGCACGCTGCTCACCGCCGCGTACATGCTGATCGTCGTCCGCCGCGTCTGCATGGGCGAGCGCCGCGCACAGAGCGAACCCATCGCCGACGTCCAGGGCTACGAGTTCGCCTCCTGGACCCCGCTCGTCGCCCTCACCGTCCTCGCCGGCCTCTGGCCCGCAGTCCTCCTCGGCCTCACCGACCCGGCCGTCCAGAAGCTCCTCGCAGGAGGCAAGTCGTGACCGTGGCCGCCGAAGCCGTCCCCTCCGTGGTCCAGTCCGTCGACTGGCTCGCCATCGCCCCGCCCGTCATCGTCGCGGCCGTCGCGCTCCTGATCCTGGTCGCCGATCTGTTCGTACGGGAGAGCCGCAAGCACCTCCTCGGCCTGATCGCCGTCGCGGGCCTGGCCGCCTCCCTCGTCGCGCTGGTCCCGCTGCGCAAGGGCCACCACAAGACCTTCTGCCTGATCGACGACATCACGGTGTGCAGCTACACCGCCGACTACTTCGCCCTGGTCATCCAGGCCCTGGTGCTCGGCGGCGCGCTCCTCACCGCCCTCCTGTCGATCACCGCCACCAAGGACGACAAGCTCCCGGCCGGCGAGTACTGGTTCCTGCTGCTCTCCTCCGCCGCCGGAGCCGCCCTGCTCCCCGCCGCCCGCGACCTCGCCACCCTCGTCGTCGCCCTCGAAGTCGCCTCCCTCCCCGCGTTCGCCCTGGTCGGCCTGCGGCGCGGCGACAAGCGGTCCTCCGAAGCGGCCCTGAAGTTCTTCCTCTCCTCGGTCACCGCGACCGCCGTGATGCTCCTCGGCGTCAGCTTCGTGTACGCCGCCACCGGCACCATGCACCTCACCGAGATCGCCACCCGCCTCGACGACGTACCGGCCCAGCTGGACACGCTCGCCCAGGCGGGCGTCGCCCTCACCCTGGTCGGCTTCGCCTTCAAGACGGCCGCCGCGCCCTTCCACTTCTGGGTCCCCGACACCTACGTCGGCGCCCCGCTCCCCATCGCCGCGTACCTCTCGGTCATCGGAAAGGCCGTCGGTTTCTCCGGGCTCATCCTGGTGACGGTCGTCGCCTTCCCGTCGTACGCCGACGTCTGGGGCCCGGCGCTCGCGGTGCTCGCCGCCCTCACCATGACCGTCGGCAACCTGGCCGCCCTGCGCCAGTCCACCACCCGCGCCCACAGCGCCGTACGCCTGCTCGCCTGGTCATCCGTCGGCCAGGCCGGCTATCTGCTGGTCCCGATCGCCGCCGCCGCGTACTCCAGCGACACCCAGATCGGCTCCACCGTCGCCTACGCCCTGATGTACGCCGTGGTGAACCTTGGCGCCTTCGCGGTCGCCGCCCTCGTCGCCCGTACGAAGCCCCTGCACCGCATCGCCGACTACCGCGGCCTCTACTCCACCAACCCCCTGGCCGCCCTCGCCCTCGGCTTCTTCCTGCTCTGCCTGGCCGGTCTGCCCCCGGGCATCATCGGCCTCTTCGCCAAGGTCACCGTCTTCTCGGCGGCCGTCGACGCGGGCCTGGGCTGGCTCGCCGCGGTCATGGCCGTGAACGTCGTGATCGCGCTGTACTACTACCTCCAGTGGACGGCCCTCCTCTTCCGCGCCCCGGCGACCGCCCCCGAGGACGCCCCGGCGACCGCCCCCGCCAAGGCCCGCCTGCGCATCCCCGCTCCCCTCGCCACCGCCATCGCCATCGCCCTGATCACCGGAATCGCCCTCTCCGGTGCCCCCCAGCTGATCCTCCGCTTCGCCACCGGCGACCTCTTCCAGTAGCCGCACGCACTGCCGCGCAGCGCACGCGCACACCCCCACCCGGACGGCCTAACCCTCCTCCCCGGTGCACAAGGGAACTAGCTCCCCCCGCCTGGCGTTGACCAGTAAGGGAGGGTCCACTGAACGTGGAAGCACCACCGAGCCAGCCAGCAGTTCCCCTGCCGCACCATTTGGAGGGCGCACCGTGCACCGCCGGCACAACGGGTTGAGGACCGCCGTACTCCTCGGGGGAATGTCCGCGCTGATCCTCGTCATCGGCAGCTTCTTCGGCCGTACGGGACTGATCGTCGCGCTCCTCGTGGCGCTGGGCACCAACGCCTACGCGTACTGGAACAGCGACAAGCTGGCCCTGCGCGCCATGCGCGCCCGCCCGGTCAGCGAATTCGAGGCCCCCGCCCTCTACCGCATGGTCCGCGAGCTCTCCACCGCCGCCCGCCAGCCCATGCCCCGCCTCTACATCTCGCCGACCCAGGCCCCCAACGCCTTCGCCACCGGCCGCAACCCGCGCAACGCGGCGGTCTGCTGCACCGAGGGCATCCTCCAGATCCTCGACGAGCGCGAGCTGCGAGGCGTCATCGGCCACGAGCTGAGCCACGTCTACAACCGCGACATCCTGATCTCCTCGGTCGCCGGAGCCCTCGCCTCCGTCGTGATGTTCCTGGTCAACTTCGCCTGGCTGATCCCCAGTGGCAGATCCAGCAACGACGAGGGCCCCGGCATCATCGGCATGCTGCTGATCATGATCCTGGGTCCGATCGCCGCCTCGGTCATCCAGCTCGCCGTGAGCCGTTCCCGCGAGTACGAGGCCGACGCCTCCGGCGCCCAACTCACCGGGGACCCCCTGGCCCTGGCCAGCGCCCTCCGTAAACTCGACGCCGGTACGAAGCAGTTGCCGCTGCCCCCCGAGCCCAGGATCGAGACCGCGAGCCACATGATGATCGCGAACCCCTTCCGTCCGGGCCGGGGCACCGCCAAGCTGTTCTCGACCCACCCGCCCATGGCGGAACGAATCGCCCGACTCGAACAGATGGCAGGCCCGCGCCCGTGAAGACACTCCTGAACCTCATCTGGCTGGTCCTCAGCGGCTTCTGGCTGTTCCTCGGCTACCTGGTCGCGGGTTTGTTGCTGTGCATCACCATCATCGGCATCCCGTTCGGCCTGGCCGCCTTCCGGATCGGCCTGTACGCCCTGTGGCCGTTCGGCCAGACCGTCGTGGACCGCCGCGACGCCGGAGCACCCTCCTGCATCGGCAACGTCCTTTGGCTGATCCTGGCCGGCTGGTGGCTCGCCCTGGGCCACATCATCACCGGCGTCGCCCTGTGCATCACCATCATCGGAATCCCCTTCGGCATCGCCAACTTCAAGCTGATCCCGGTGTCCCTGATGCCGCTCGGCAAGGAAATCGTCCCCACGGACCAGCCCTTCGCCGCCCGCTGAGCGAGGCCGGGTGATCCATCCCCCTGCTGAGCTGCGCAACCTTCGCCGTCCCGGGGGCGTCCTCCCGTACGACACGACGTAGTTGCACCGCACACAGGGGGAGTCCCACCATGAGCATCCTCGGCTGGATCATCCTCGGCCTGATCGCCGGAGTCATAGCCAAGGTCCTGCTGCCGGGCCGCGACCCGGGCGGCCTGATCGGCACCACGCTGATCGGCATCGCGGGCGCGTTCCTCGGTGGCTGGATCTCGACGCGCTTCTTCGACCGAGAGATCGCCAACCAGTTCTACGACGGCCCGACCTGGCTCGCCGCCATCGGCGGCTCCCTCGTCCTGCTGATCGCCTACCGCATCCTCTTCGGCAACTCCCGAGAACGCCGCTAGCCGGGGGGATTCGCGGGCTCTCGGCCCAGCCCCGTCTCCCGCAGCGTGATGTTCAGCCGCCCACCCGCAAGACCGGTCGCCGGATCTCCCGTCCCCGGCCGCACCTTCGGCACCCCGTGGAACGCGAACCGCGACTCGCCCCCGAAGACGAACAGATCCCCGGACCCCAACTCCACATCGGTGTAAGGCCGTCCACGCCCCTCGGTATTGCCCAGCCGGAACACACAGCTGTCCCCGATGCTCAGCGACACCACCGGCGCCGACGACCTCTCCTCCCGGTCCTGGTGCATCCCCATCCGCGCCTGCGCGTCATAGAAGTTGACCAGCGCCATGTCCGGCTCGTACCCGGCCCCCGCGCTGTCCTCCTGGTACGCCGCGACCAGCGCCCGCCGCCCCAGCTCCCCGAGCCACCGCGGGAACTCGGCGACCGGCACCCCGTCCGCCGTACGCACATAGCGATACGGCTCCCAGTGCCACCCCACGCACACCGACCGCACCGACATCACCCCACCTCCCGGCAGCCGCGTCCGCCGCAGCGGCACCGGCGACCGCGCCCACTCCCGGCACACCACCACCAGCTCCCGCTGCTCCTCCAACGACAGCCACCCGGGCACGTGCACGGCCCCCGGCGCCACCTCCGCCCTGGGCAGCGAGAACAGGCCACTCATCCCCGCGAGCCACCCTCCGGCTCCGGCCCCGGTTCCGGCGCCCCGCCCTCCAGCTCCAGCAACAGCCGCTTCCGCTCCAGCCCGCCCGCGTACCCGGCCGGCGAACCGTCCGCCGCGACGATCCGGTGGCACGGCCGCAGCACCAGCAGCGGATTGCGCCCGATCGCGGTCCCGACCGCCCGCACCGCCGCCCGCGAAGCCCCGATCGACTCGGCGAGCTGCCCGTACGAGGTTGTCTCCCCGTACGGAATCCTTTCGACCGCGGCCCACACCCGCCGCTGGAAATCCGTCCCCGAGCCCTGTGCGTACGCCACCTCGAAGCGGGTCAACTCCCCACCGAAGTACGCCTTCAGCTGCTCGCCGACCTCACCGAACAACTCCGGCGCGCGGCGCCACCCCTGCCGTACCACCGCCCCGCCCTTCTGCCCGGGCACCGACAGCGAGACCAGCGCGATCCCGCCGCCCGCCGCCGTTTCCTCCCCGACCAGCAGCAACTCACCCAGCGGACTGTCCACGGTTGCGTACACCGTGGTCGCGCCGGCCGTGGCCGCGTGCACCGCCGTACCGGTCGTGCTCATGACCCCATCCTCTCCGCGCAGCCCGCGCCACGCTCTCCACCCACGAGTCTGCGCACCCGCCCCCACCAAAGCTGGCGGATTTCGGACACGGCCCTGGTCCCGGGCACACAGCACCTGCCCACCCGGAAAACGCGACAGGGGCGGCGTCGGCCCGAAGCCGCCCACCGCCCCCGTCCAGGGGTCACTACCGGCTCAGCGGTAGTTCACGTACTGGAGCGCGAAGTCGAAGTCCTTGCCCTTGAGCAGCGCCTGCACGGTCTGCAGGTCGTCGCGGCTCTTCGAGCTGACCCGCAGTTCCTCGCCCTGCACCTGCGCCTTGACGCCCTTGGGGCCCTCATCGCGGATGATCTTGGCGACCTTCTTGGCGTTGTCCTGCGAGATGCCCTCCTCGATGGAGGAGAAGATCTTGTACTCCTTGCCGGACAGCTGCGGCTCGCCCGCGTCCAGCACCTTCAGCGAGATCCCGCGCTTGATCAGCTTGGTCTCGAAGACGTCCATGATGGCCTTGACGCGCTCCTCGGAGTTCGCCTCCATCAGGATCTTCTCGCCGGACCAGGAGATCGAGGCGCCCACGTTCTTGAAGTCGTAGCGCTGCGAGATCTCCTTCGCGGTCTGGTTGAGGGCGTTGTCGACCTCTTGCCGCTCGACCTTCGAGACGATGTCGAAACTGGAGTCGGCCATGTCCTGTGGCTCCTTGATGTGGGTGACGGGGTACGGCACGAAGCCGTGGTCGTACGCCGCAAAGCCTAGCCACCCCCGGCGGGCGCGGGCACTGATCAATCGAGTGGCGAACCACCCCTGGTCATCAGGTATTGTTTACGTCGTCCCCAGGGAAAAGCGCCGCGAGGCGAAAATCCCCGGTGGCATCCCATGGCGGTGTGCCCGAGTGGCCAATGGGAACGGACTGTAAATCCGTCGGCTTAGCCTACCCAGGTTCGAATCCTGGCGCCGCCACAAAAGAAGGCCCCCGAACTGCGGAAACGCAGCTCGGGGGCCTTTGGGTTTTCCGGACGCCCGCAGCTTTTCCGGATGCCCGCAGCGGGATACCTCACCGGGCCCCCGACGCTCGCGGCCGGAACGTCAGTCCTCCAGCCGGAACGCCAGCTCCGTCTCCCAGTGGGCCGGGTCCGGCTGCACCCGTGGATCCGTCTTGTACGTCTCCAGCCGGCCGACCCAGTGCTCGCCGTCGGAGGCCGTCGTCATGTCCCACGCCAGCCCCTGCGCGCGCGCCCACGCCAGCAGCGCCTCGGTGACCGCGAACAGGCCGTCCGGATGGCCGAAGTGGGTCACCGTCGCGTACTTCCCGGCGGGCAGCACACCGGACAGCACATCACCCTCGGGCTCCGGCGACACCGCGACCGCAACCCCCGCCTCGACCTCGAACTCCCCTTCCGTACCGACCAGGTTGTACCGGAGGAACGGACCACCGAGCGGTTCGGTTCCCCGCGCCGCCAGCCAGCCGAAGAGCTCCGGAATCCGGTCGGCGATCTGCGCGAAGCCGTCCGCCTTCACCCGGCCCCTGATCCCCGCGTACGGCTGCTCCTCCCGCTCCACAATGAGGGGCTCGACCTCGACCGGCCCACTCGTGGACGGATTCTCGGACGTACTGGACATGCCACTCCTTCGCTCGCTCGCGCACCGGTTCGCCCACCGGAAGACGACCGCACGGCAGGCCCGAACTCATCGGCCCCGCCGCGCGGTTGTGCCTCCTCACGCCCCCGCTCAGTTACCGGCGACGTCCTTCACTGCCACCGACACCGGTACGTCGCCACCGATCAGCTCCAGTGTCAGCCCCGCTGTCGACGGCGTCTCCAACAGCTCCGCCAGTACGGCCGCGACGTCGTCCCTGGCCACCGGACCGCGCCCGGTCGACGCCCCCAGACGCACCAGCCCGCTGCCCGCGTCGTTGGTCAGCGAACCCGGCCGCAGAATCGTCCAGTCCAGGCCCTTCCGGCCCCGGACGTCCGCGTCCGCAGCGCCCTTGGCCCGCAGATACACGTCGAAGATCTCGTCACCCGCGTGCGAGGGATCGGCGCCCATCGAGGACACCACCAGGTACCGCCGCACCCCCGCGCGCTCCGCCGCGTCGGCGAACAGCACCGCCGCGTCCCGGTCCACGGTGTCCTTGCGCCCGGCGTCGCTGCCCGGGCCCGCACCGGCCGCGAAGACGGCCGCGGAGGCCCCTTCGAGCACCGCCGCGACCTCCTCCACGGACGCCGACTCCAGGTCGAGTACGACCGGTTCGGCCCCCGCTTCCCGCAGGTCCGCGCTCTGTCCGGGGTCGCGGATGATCCCCGCGACCTCGCCTCCGCGCCCGGCGAGCAAACGCTCCAGCCGCAACGCGATCTGACCATGTCCACCAGCAATCACGATCCGCATAACACCGACCGTACGCCCCCAAACCCGGCGCCGCCGCCCCTCACGGACACGTCACTCGACGGTGCCGCCCCCCGCACCCCGCCCCTGCCTCGGCAACTCCAGATCCGCGTCCCCGGCCGCCACCGAATCGCAGTACTCCCGCACCGCGCTCGTCCGCGCCACCACGCGCCCCCGGTGCACCACGATCCGGCTGTACGCCAGCGACAGGACCCCGGACAGCCGATCCCCGCGCAGCGCCACCAACTCCGCCGGGAATCCCGCCTCCAGCCGCACCTCGGGCAGCCCCATCGCCTCCCTGGCCACCGCCGCCACCGCGTCGTACGCGTGCTGCGCCCGCATCCCGCTCTGCGAGGCCAGCAGGTACGCCGCCTCCAGGGGATCCCCCCGCCCCACCGGATTCGCCGCGTCCCTGAGCGCCCCGCTGCCCGCCGCCAGCCGCACCCCGGCCGCCCTGAGCAGTCGTACCGGCGCCACTCCCCGCTGATCCACCCCGCCGCACCCGCCCTGCGGCTGGCACACCACACTCACCCCGGCCGCGGCCAGCTGGCCGGCAGCCCGCGTGGCCACCTCCAGAGGCAGCCGGGCGAGCCCGCCGCACGGCCCGATCGCCACCCCGGACCGCAGCCCGCCCGCCATCGCCGCCAGCCGCGCCAGCCTGGCCGGATCGTCACCGTCCGTATGCAGGTCCACCGGACACCCGTGCTCGGCGGCCACTTCCAGCACCCGCTCCACGTACCCGGCCGGATCGGGGTCCGCGTCCGGGCTGCCGCCCACCACCGAGGCGCCCATCTTCACCGCGTCCCGCAGCATCGCGAGCCCGTCCGCCCCGGCCACCCCGGTGAGCAGCCGCGGCACCGCCACCGTCGAGAGATCCACCAGACCGCGCAGTGCCCGCCGCGCCTGGAGCACCGCCTCCATCGGCCCGAGCCCCTGCACATCCCCGATCCGCACGTGCGCGCGCTGTGCCGTCGCCCCGTGCCCGAGCTGCAGCAGCGCCGCGTCGGTGGCCCGCCGCTGGACATCCTGTCCGGCGTACGAGACGGGCCCGCTGGTGTCGGCGGTCAGCGCGGTGTCGCCGTGGGCGTGCGGCTCGACCGGGGCGGGCAGCAGCAGGAAGCCGGCCAGATCCACCCGGGAGGCCCGGTGTGACGGAAGACTCCCCGCCGTACCGACCGCCTCGATCCGCCCCTCGCTGAGCCGTACGTCGACGGTGCGGCCGTCGGTCAGTCGCGCGCCGCTGAGCAGGAGCGCGGTGGAGCCGTCCCCGTCGGACCCGTCGAAGCCGCCGGAACTCCCCGGGCGGCGGGGCGGCTGCGGCTTGCTGTCGGACATCACGCTCCTGGCGGGGACTCGGGCGGAAGGGACGTGGCGGGGGAGCGGCCGGCACCCAAGATCACGCAACGTGCGATCGAGCCTAGGGGCCCGTCCGCGAGGCTTCGAGAAGGAGCGGAATAGTCGTACCGGAGTGACCTCAGGTGGCCTACGCGACGGGTGGGGGAGGGGTGCTCCGAGCTGCGCGATCAAGCCCCTGGATATGGATTTGGGGGATCGGCGCACACCCGTGTAATGTCTTCATCGCTCGCCCCAATAGCTCAGTCGGTAGAGCGTCTCCATGGTAAGGAGAAGGTCTGCGGTTCGATTCCGCATTGGGGCTCTGGTGTCGGAGATCCTCCCCCTCGGGGGAGGTGATCCAGCATCAAAGCGGTGTAGCTCAGTCGGTAGAGCAAGCGGCTCATAATCGCTGTGTCACCGGTTCAAGTCCGGTCACCGCTACGCGCAGTAGCCGATTGTAGGGTCGGTCCTCCGATCGGCTACTCTTTTTTGCGTTCATCCGTACATCCGTCCGTCCAAGGAGCACTCACGTGGCTGCCACCGACGTCCGCCCGAAGATCACGCTGGCCTGCGTGGAGTGCAAGGAGCGGAACTACATCACCAAGAAGAACCGGCGTAACAACCCGGACCGCATGGAGATGAAGAAGCACTGCCCGCGCTGCAACTCGCACACGGCGCACCGCGAAACGCGCTAAGTACAGGCTCGTACACGAGGCCGTCCCCTTAACCGGGGGCGGCCTCGTGTCGTTTGTCACCGCAGGTAATTCACGTCACTGCACTTCACGTCACAGCACAGGAGGTTACGAGTCCATGGCGCTCGACCAGTCCTTCGTGGGGCGGACCTATCCGCCCACCCCGGCGTACGAGGTGGGCCGGGAAAAGATCCGCGAGTTCGCAGAGGCCGTCGGCGACGGCAATCCCGCCTACGTCGATCAGGAAGCCGCCAAGGCGCTCGGCCACTCCGATGTGATCGCCCCGCCGACTTTCGTGTTCGCGATCACTTTCAAGGCCGCGGGTCTGGTCATCGAGGACCCGCAGCTGGGGCTCGACTACAGCCGGGTGGTGCACGGCGACCAGAAGTTCGTCCACAACCGCCCGGTGCGGGCGGGCGACCGGCTCTCGGTCACCTCCACCATCGAGGCCATCAAGTCGATGGCCGGCAACGACATTCTGGACATCCGCGGTGAGGTCCACGACGAGAGCGGTGAGCACGTCGTGACCGCCTGGACGAAGCTGGTGGCGCGTGCCGCCGCCGAGGAGGCGTGAGATGGCTGCCAAGGTCGCGTACGAGAGTGTCGAGGTCGGCACCGAGCTGCCCGCCCAGTCCTTCCCCGTGAGTCGCGCCACACTGGTGCGGTACGCCGGGGCCTCGGGCGACTTCAACCCGATCCACTGGAACGAGAAGTTCGCGGTCGAGGTCGGCCTGCCGGACGTCATCGCGCACGGCATGTTCACCATGGCCGAGGCGATCCGGGTGGTCACCGACTGGGCCGGCGACCCGGCCGCCGTGGTCGAGTACGGGGTGCGCTTCACCAAGCCCGTGGTCGTCCCCAACGACGACAAGGGCGCGCTGCTGGAGGTCACCGCGAAGGTCGCCGCCCTCCTCGGCGACAACCGCGTCCGCGTCGACCTGGTGGCGATGAGCGCCGGCCAGAAGGTCCTGGGCATGTCCCGCGCGGTGGTCCAGCTCGTCTGAGGCCCGCTCACCCCGCGCCCCACCCGGGCGCGGGGAACCGCGCGACCTGTCACCACACGGCCCCGCACCTCGCCACCCCCCTCTCGTACGCTGGGCCCGTGCAGGAACTCCAAGACGCCCCCCTCGCCCCCCTGACCACCTTCCGCCTCGGCGGCCCGGCGGACCGCCTGGTCACGGCCACCACCGACGACGAGGTGATCGCAGCCGTCCAACAGGCGGACGCCACCGGCACCCCGCTCCTGATCATCGGCGGCGGCAGCAACCTGGTCATCGGCGACCAGGGCTTCGCCGGAACCGCCCTGCGCATCGCCACCCAGGGCTTCCGGCTCGACGGTACGAAACTGGAGCTGGCGGCGGGGGAGGTGTGGACGGACGCCGTGCGGCGGGTCGTCGAGGCCGGTCTCGCGGGCATCGAGTGCCTCGCCGGAATCCCCGGCTCGGCCGGCGCGACCCCGATCCAGAACGTCGGGGCGTACGGCCAGGACGTCTCCAGCACCCTCACCGAGGTCGACGCCTACGACCGCCGCACCCGCGAGCGCGTCACCCTCACCAACGCCGAGTGCGCGTTCTCGTACCGCCACAGCCGCTTCAAGGAGGACCCCGAGCGGTACGTCGTGCTCCGGGTCCGCTTCGAGCTGGAGGACGCCGGCGGGCTGTCCGCACCGGTGAAGTACCCGGAGACCGCCCGCACCCTCGGTGTCGGGGCGGGGGAGCGGGTGCCCGCCGCCACCGCCCGCGAGACCGTGCTGGGCCTGCGCGCGGGCAAGGGCATGGTGCTCGACCCCGAGGACCACGACACCTGGTCCGCCGGGTCCTTCTTCACCAACCCGATCCTGGACGAGACCGGGTTCGCGGACTTCCTGGCCCGGGTTCACGAGCGCCTCGGCCCGGACACCGCCCCGCCCGCCTTCCCCGCGGGGGAGGGCCTGACCAAGACGTCCGCCGCCTGGCTGATCGACCGCGCGGGCTTCACCAAGGGGTACGGCAGCGGGCCCGCCCGTATCTCCACCAAGCACACCCTGGCCCTCACCAACCGCGGCGACGCCACCACCGAGGAGCTCCTCACCCTGGCCCGCGAGGTCGTCACAGGGGTACGGGAAGCCTTCGGCGTGACCCTGGTGAACGAGCCGGTGACGGTCGGCTGCGCCCTCTGAGGGCCCGCGTCGGGACGCGGTCTCCGAGCGTCCCGGTGCGCCCTCAGTACGCCGTCCCCACCCCCTGCTTCACCGTGGACGCGTCGTCCAGTACCGCCAGCATCGCGTGGGCCACATCGGCCCGGGCGAGGGTGCGGCCGCTGCGCGGGGTGCCGCCGACGACCGTGCGGTAGCGGCCGGTGAGCGGCTTGTCGGTCAGTTTCGGGGGGCGTACGGAGGTCCAGTCGGTGGCGGAGGCGGCCAACTCGGCCTCCATGGCGCGCAGATCGTCGTAGACGGGCTTCAGGACGCGGCTGATCACACGGCCCGCGGCCCGGTCGACGAGGGGCTGGCGGTCCGGGTCGGGGCCGACCGGGGCCGCGCTGACGACGACCAGGCGGCGGGTGCCCTCCACCTCCATGGCGCGCAGGACCGCGCGGGTCAGCGTGGTCGTGATGCCCGCGTCCTTGGTGCTGCGCGCCCCGAGGCCGGAGAGGACCGCGTCCCGCCCGGCCACCGCTGCCCGCAGCTCCTCCGGGTCCCGTACATCGGCACGGAACACCGTGAGTCCTTCGCCGGTCACCGTGAACCGTGCGGGGTCCCGGACGACCGCGGTGACCTCGTGGCCCGCGGCCAGTGCTTGCTTGACGATTTCCTGCCCGACGCCGCCGGTGGCACCGAATACCGTGAGCTTCATTGCGGGATCCTCCCGGAGTGGGTGAGTATTCACTCACCAGCCAAGGTGAGTGAATACTCACCCACCCGTCAACCCCCTGGAGCCCCCGTGCCGAATCCGCAGCAGCCCGCGCAGCAGCCCACCCGCGAGCGCATCCTCGACGCCGCCCACCGGCTGATGCGCACCCTCGGCCTGTCCCGGGCCACCACCAAGGAGATCGCCAGGGCCGCGGGTTGCTCGGAAGCCGCGCTCTACAAGCACTTCACCGGCAAGGACGAGATCTTCGTCGCGGTCCTGTCCGAGCGGCTGCCCCGCCTCACCCCGCTCCTGCAGCGCCTCGTGCTGGACCCCGGCGAGCGCACCGTCGAGCAGAACCTCACCGAGATCGCCCGTCAGGCGACCCTCTTCTACGCCGAGAGCTTCCCGATCGCCGCCTCGCTCTACGCCGAGACCAAGCTCAAGAGCCGCCACGACAAGGCCATGCAGGAGATGGGCACCGGACCCCACATGCCCATCGAGGGCCTGGACGCCTATCTGCAGGTGGAACGGACGGCGGGCCGCATCGGCCCCCGCGCCGACACCTTCGCCGCCGCCTCGCTCCTCATGGGCGCCTGCGCCCAGCGCGCCTTCGCCTACGACCGGGACGGTCTGGCCGGCAAGCCGCCCCCGCAGTCCGTCGACGACTTCGCCGCCGCCCTGGCCACCACCCTGCTCCGGGGCATCAACGGCTGACGGTCACCCGGCCGGGGCCGACGGTCCCCCCGCCAGCCACGCGTCGATCCCGGCCAGCAGCTTCTCCCTTACATCCACGGGCGCGGCCGACCCCCGCACCGACTGCCGTGCCAGCTCGGCCAGTTCGGCATCGGTGAAGCCGTGGTGCTCCCGCGCCAGCTCGTACTGCGCGGCCAGCCGCGACCCGAACAGCAGCGGGTCGTCCGCCCCCAGCGCCATCGGCACCCCGGCGTCCCACAGCGTCCGCAGCGGTACGTCCTCGGGCTTCTCGTACACCCCCAGCGCCACGTTGGAAGCCGGGCACACCTCACAGGTGATGCCCCGCTCCGCGAGGCGCCGCAGCAGCCGCGGATCCTCGGCCGCCCGCACCCCGTGCCCGATCCGCGAGGCGTCCAGGTCGTCGAGGCAGTCCCGTACCGAAGAAGGACCGGTCAGCTCGCCGCCGTGAGGCGCCGCGAGCAGGCCCCCCTCCCGCGCGATCGCGAAGGCGCGGTCGAAGTCCCTCGCCATGCCCCGGCGTTCGTCGTTGGACAGCCCGAACCCGACGATCCCTCGGTCCGCGTACCGCACCGCGAGCCTGGCCAGCGTCCGCGCGTCCAGCGGATGCTTCATCCGGTTCGCCGCCACCAGCACCCGCATGCCGAGCCCGGTCTCCCTGGACGCACTGTCCACCGCGTCCAGAATGATCTCCAGCGCCGGGATCAACCCGCCGAGCAGCGGCGCGTACGACGTCGGATCGACCTGGATCTCCAGCCACCCCGACCCGTCCCGCACATCCTCCTCGGCGGCCTCCCGCACCAGCCGCTGAATGTCCTCGGGGGTCCGCAGACACGACCGCGCGGCGTCGTAGAGCCGCTGGAAGCGGAACCAGCCCCGCTCGTCGGTCGCCCGCAGCTTCGGTGGTTCACCGCTGGTCAGCGCGTCGGGGAGATGCACACCGTGCTTGTCGGCCAGCTCCAGCAAAGTGGTGGGCCGCATCGATCCGGTGAAGTGCAGGTGCAGATGGGCCTTGGGCAGCAGGGTCAGATCACGTACACGTTCCATCGCCCGATCTTGCCGTACGCACGACGCGCCCGGAAGCGCCTTTTCCCCAACGGGTGCGCCCCCGAACGCAGAAACGGTCCCCCGGCCACAGGCCGAGGGACCGTCCCACCTCACCCGCGACTAGTCGCGGGCCTCCGCGAGCAGCTTCTGCATCCGCGAGACACCCTCGACGAGGTCCTCGTCACCCAGCGCGTACGACAGCCGCAGGTACCCCGGGGTGCCGAAGGCCTCGCCGGGAACCACCGCGACCTCCACCTCCTCCAGGATCAGCGCGGCCAGCTCGACCGAGGTCCGCGGGCGCTTGCCGCGGATCTCCTTGCCGAGCAGCCCCTTCACCGACGGGTACACGTAGAAGGCGCCCTCCGGCGTCGGGCAGACGACGCCGTCGATCTCGCTCAGCATCCGCACGATCGTCTGCCGGCGCCGGTCGAAGGCCGTCTTCATCTCGTCGACCGCGTCCAGCGGCCCGGAGACGGCGGCCAGCGCCGCCACCTGCGCCACGTTGCTCACGTTGGAGGTGGCGTGCGACTGGAGGTTCGTCGCGGCCTTCACCACGTCCTTGGGGCCGATGATCCAGCCGACCCGCCAGCCGGTCATCGCGTACGTCTTGGCGACACCGTTGACCACGATGCACTTGTCCTGCAGCTCCGGCACGATCGCCGGCAGCGAGGTGAACTTCGCGTCGCCGTACACCAGGTGCTCGTAGATCTCGTCCGTCAGCACCCACAGCCCGTGCTCGTGCGCCCAGCGCCCGATCGCCTCCGCGTCGGCCTCGCTGTAGACGGCGCCGGTCGGGTTCGACGGCGAGACGAAGAGCACGACCTTGGTGTTCTCGGTGCGGGCCGCCTCAAGCTGCTCCACGGAGACCCGGTAACCGGTCGTCTCGTCGGCCACGACCTCCACCGGGACACCGCCCGCCAGCCGGATCGACTCGGGGTACGTCGTCCAGTAAGGGGCCGGGACGATGACCTCGTCGCCCGGGTCGAGGATCGCGGCGAACGCCTCGTAGATGGCCTGCTTGCCGCCGTTGGTCACCAGGATCTGCGAGGCGTCCACCTCGTAACCCGAGTCGCGCAGCGTCTTCGCGGCGATCGCGTTCTTCAGCTCGGGAAGCCCGCCCGCCGGGGTGTAGCGGTGGTACTTCGGGTTCGAGCAGGCCTCGATCGCGGCCTGGACGATGTAGTCGGGCGTCGGGAAGTCGGGTTCGCCCGCACCGAAGCCGATCACCGGACGGCCGGCGGCCTTGAGGGCCTTCGCCTTCGCGTCGACGGCAAGCGTGGCGGACTCGGAGATTGCACCGACGCGGGCGGACACCCTGCGCTCGGTCGGAGGGGTAGCAGCGCTCATACGGCCCATCGTCCCAGACCGCGAGGGGCCCGGGCACAGGGGTTTGGAAGACCGGTGGGGAGCGGCCGAAGATCACCTCGGAGCCCTATCTGTTCGACGTCGGGCCTGGGAGCACGTACACTCACCTGTCGTTGGCCCACAGCAGACCACTCCGCCGTACGCACTCCGTGCACTCGGCTGGATGCGGTAGGTTGGGGGAACCACAAAGGGTCGTAGCTCAATTGGTAGAGCACTGGTCTCCAAAACCAGCGGTTGGGGGTTCAAGTCCCTCCGGCCCTGCTACACACTCCTTCGCCAGGATGTGTGCGCATGTACGTACTTCTCTGCATTTGTCGTGCGGCTCCACCGGGCGCGGCACGGCCACGACCCGGAATCAGGTGAGTAGCGTGACGGACGCCGTGGGCTCCATCGACATGCCTGATGCCCAGGACGAAGTACCGAAGAAGGCACGCAAGGGCGGCAAGCGGGGCAAGAAGGGCCCGTTCGGCCGCCTCGCGCAGTTCTACCGCCAGATCGTTGCGGAACTCCGCAAGGTCGTCTGGCCCACTCGCAGCCAGCTGACGACGTACACCACTGTCGTCATCGTCTTCGTCGTGATCATGATCGGCATCGTGACCGTGATCGACCAGGGCTTCGCGGCCGCCGTGAAGTACGTCTTCGGCTAAAAACCTCGCGTAGGGCGCCTCCTTCAACGGGCGCCCCTTTCGCGCGTTCCACCCATTTGTGTATCCAGGAAGAAGCAGCCACCGTGTCTGACCCGAACCTGAACGACGCCAGCGAGTCGGTCGAGTCCGTAGAGGACCAGACCGCCATCGTTGAGGCGGCGGACGCTGTGGAGCCCGACCAGGCCGAAGCCGCCGACGTCGCTGCCGGCGAGCCGGCCGAAGAGGCCGCCCTGCACATCGAGTCCGACGAGGATGTCGAAGCCGTCGCGGTCGCCGAGACCGACGAGGACGCCGCTGCGGCCGAGGCCGTCGCGGACGCAGACGGTGTCGACGCCGAGGTCGAGGAGATCGCCGAGGCCGAAGAGGCCGAGGAGCCCACCTCCGAGCCGGTCGACCCGATCGTGGCCCTCCGCGAGGAGCTGCGCACCCTGCCCGGCGAGTGGTACGTCATCCACACCTACGCCGGGTACGAGAAGCGCGTGAAGGCCAACCTGGAGCAGCGCGCCGTCTCCCTGAACGTCGAAGAGTTCATCTACCAGGCAGAAGTGCCGGAAGAAGAAATCGTTCAGATCAAGAACGGCGAGCGCAAGAACGTCCGTCAGAACAAGCTCCCCGGCTACGTGCTGGTGCGCATGGACCTGACCAACGAGTCCTGGGGCGTTGTCCGCAACACCCCCGGCGTCACCGGCTTCGTGGGCAACGCCTACGACCCGTACCCGCTGACCCTGGACGAGATCGTCAAGATGCTCGCCCCCGAGGCCGAGGAGAAGGCGGCCCGCGAGGCTGCCGAGGCCGAGGGCAAGCCGGCGCCGCAGCGCAAGCTCGCCGTCGAGGTCCTGGACTTCGAGGTCGGCGACTCGGTCACCGTCACCGACGGCCCGTTCGCGACGCTGCAGGCCACGATCAACGAGATCAACCCGGACTCCAAGAAGGTCAAGGGCCTCGTCGAGATCTTCGGCCGCGAGACTCCGGTCGAGCTCAGCTTCGACCAGATCCAGAAGAACTGACCCCAGGTCAGGCACTTCTGACAAGAGCTTCCGAACAGGTCAGATCGGGCTTCCAAAGCCGGTCTGACCTGCTCGGTTTTTAGCCGCACGTCTATACCCGTTATCGTTGTGCGGTATGCCTCCATCCGGATGATCGGATGGATGGCCGAAACTCTCACTAGGACCCGGAGAGAGCAATGCCTCCCAAGAAGAAGAAGGTCACGGGGCTTATCAAGCTCCAGATCAACGCGGGCGCCGCCAACCCGGCCCCGCCGGTCGGCCCGGCGCTCGGTCAGCACGGCGTCAACATCATGGAGTTCTGCAAGGCCTACAACGCCGCGACCGAGTCGCAGCGTGGCATGGTCGTGCCGGTGGAGATCACGGTCTACGAGGACCGCTCCTTCACCTTCGTGACGAAGACCCCGCCGGCCGCCAAGCTGATCCTCAAGGCCGCTGGTGTGGACAAGGGATCGGGCGAGCCCCACAAGACCAAGGTCGCGAAGCTCACCGCCGCTCAGGTGCGCGAGATCGCCACGGTCAAGCTCCCCGACCTGAACGCCAACGACCTTGACGCTGCCGACAAGATCATTGCCGGTACCGCCCGTTCCATGGGCATCACGGTCGAAGGCTGATTCAGCCCCTTCGTACGACAGTGGCAGGGCCACGCGCTGGCCCGTACCACGACTCCACACCTGAACACACAGGAGCAGCAGTGAAGCGCAGCAAGTCCCTCCGGGCTGCGGACGCCAAGATCGACCGGGAGCGTCTGTACGCCCCCCTCGAGGCCATCCGTATCGCCAAGGACACCGCCACCACCAAGTTCGACGGCACCGTCGAGGTCGCCATGCGTCTGGGTGTCGACCCGCGCAAGGCCGACCAGATGGTCCGCGGCACCGTGAACCTTCCGCACGGCACCGGCAAGACCGCCCGGGTCCTGGTCTTCGCGACCGGTGACCGTGCTGCGGCCGCGGAAGCCGCTGGCGCCGACATCGTCGGCTCCGACGAACTGATCGACGAGGTTGCGAAGGGCCGTCTGGACTTCG
The DNA here is from genome assembly GCF_044454195.1 of Streptomyces sp. NPDC051561. Classification (NCBI taxonomy): domain Bacteria; kingdom Bacillati; phylum Actinomycetota; class Actinomycetes; order Kitasatosporales; family Streptomycetaceae; genus Streptomyces; species Streptomyces sp. NPDC051561. The sequence goes on from NZ_JBITDM010000025.1 coordinate 30,823, forward strand.
ACGCCGTCGTCGCCACCCCGGACCTCATGGGCAAGGTCGGCCGCCTCGGCCGCGTGCTCGGCCCGCGTGGTCTGATGCCGAACCCGAAGACCGGAACGGTCACCCCGGACGTGGCGAAGGCTGTCACGGACATCAAGGGCGGCAAGATCGAGTTCCGCGTCGACAAGCACTCGAACCTGCACTTCATCATCGGCAAGGTCTCCTTCGACGAGACCAAGCTGGTGGAGAACTACGCAGCGGCGCTGGAGGAGATCCTCCGTCTGAAGCCGTCCGCCGCCAAGGGCCGCTACATCAAGAAGGCCGCCCTGGCCACGACGATGGGCCCCGGCATCCCGCTGGACTCCAACCGCACCCGCAACCTCCTCGTCGAGGAGGACCCGGCCGCCGTCTGAGTTCTCTGACGGCAGTCGCGGGTCTCGCGTATTGCACTCGGCCGGGCCCCCGCCCCTCTTCGGAGGAGCGGGGGCCCGGCTGCGTTACGGTGCGGGGTGATTCCAGTGACAACGAGGGGCGAGGGTTCCACCATGCAGAGTTACGTCATCAGGCGTGTGGGCATCGCGGTCGTGTCGGCCGCGGTCATGGCCGGCGCGTCGGCCTGTGGTGGCGGTACGGGGGCCAAGGACGGCGGCGCGCAGGACGGCGCGGCCAAGGAGAGCGCGGGCAAGCAGACGGGCGGCGACGCCGGTTCGGGCTTCAGCCCGCTCAGCATGCTCCGTACCGTTCAGCAGAAGACCGGCGAGGCCAAGTCGGCCAAGGTGGAGACCACCATGCAGGTCGGATCCGCAGTGAACACCCACAGCGAGGGCGTGCTGGGGTGGTCCGACGGGGTCACCGGCACCATGCAGGTCACCCAGCAGGGCGGCCAGCTGGCCGAGGCGCAGAAGAAGGCAGGCAACCCGGCCACCTCGGAGGCGCGCTACGTGCGCGATGGCTACTACGCCAGGATGGGCGACGCCTTCGCCCAGCAGATCGGCGGCAAGCACTGGATCTACTACTCCTACGACGCCATGGCCGAACTGCTCGGCCCGTCCGGCGCCATGCTGAAGGACCAGCTTCAGAACTCCAGCCCCGACCAGGGCGTGAAGGGCCTGCTGGCCTCCGGCGACGTCAAGAAGGTCGGCGAGGAGAACGTCCGGGGAGTGGCCGCCACGCACTACGCGGGCACCGTCGACGTGGCGAAGCTGGCCGAGAAGAACTCCACTCTCGACAAGGCCCAGCTGGACGCGTACAAGGCCCAGCTCACCCAGGCCGGCATCACCACCGAGCAGATCGACATCTGGGTGGACAAGGACAACCTGCTGGTGAAGAAGACCGAGAAGGCAAGCACCAAGTCCGGTCCGCTCAACTCGACCGCGTTCTACTCGGACTACGGCACGCCGGCCGCGGTCGAGAAGCCCGCCGCCTCCGACACCGCGGACTTCGCGGAGATCATGAAGAAGGAGAAGCAGAAGGCGGGCGCGGCCTCCTAGCCCGGGGCTTCCAGGCGCGGTGCCTCTGGCTGCCGCCGCATGGTCCGGCGCCTCCTGGGCCTTCGCTTTTCCGTCTTCGCGGACCGGGCCGGCCCCCCTCGTGCGGTGCACCCGGGGCCGGCCCGGAGACGATTTGCTCGATTCGTACGCCGTCGCGTACTCTTCCGAGGAAGCCAAAGACCGCTGGTCGTTGCTGCGTGTTCGTAAGAGGACGTGGTGGCCGAAGGATCCGCTAGTTAGTGCGGACGACCTGCGCAGGTGTTCGTGGAAAGTTCCCGGTTCATTCTGGTTGAGCTCAGCCCCGTGCGCTTGCGCCGGGGCGTTTTGCATTTTCGAGCCCCTTCTGAGCGGTCCTCATCACCCGGAAGGAGGCCGACGCTCTATGGCAAGGCCCGACAAGGCTGCCGCGGTAGCCGAGCTTGCGGACCAGTTCCGTAGCTCGAACGCCGCCGTGCTGACCGAGTACCGGGGTCTCACCGTCGCGCAGCTCAAGACGCTGCGTCGTTCGCTCGGTGAGAACGCCCAGTACGCCGTGGTGAAGAACACGCTGACCAAGATCGCGGCCAACGAGGCCGGGATCACTTCGCTGGACGACCAGTTCACTGGTCCGACGGCGGTTGCCTTCATCACCGGTGACCCGGTGGAGTCGGCGAAGGGTCTTCGTGACTTCGCCAAGGAGAACCCGAACCTCATCATCAAGGGCGGTGTCCTTGACGGTAAGGCGCTGACCTCCGATGAGATCAAGAAGCTCGCGGACCTCGAGTCCCGCGAGGTTCTGCTCGCCAAGCTGGCGGGTGCCATGAAGGGCAAGCAGACTCAGGCTGCGCAGCTCTTCCAGGCGCTTCCGTCGAAGTTCGTCCGCACTGCGGAAGCGCTTCGCGTCAAGCTCGAAGAGCAGGGCGGTGCCGAGTAACTCGGCTCGCGCAATGGTCGTAACCCGGTAGGGAGACGGCCGCAGCGGGCCGACAGTACGCCCGCCGACATTTAACTCCGGCACCTGCCGAATTAGTGGAAGGACGCCATCATGGCGAAGCTCAGCCAGGAAGACCTGCTCGCTCAGTTCGAGGAGCTCACCCTCATCGAGCTCTCCGAGTTCGTGAAGGCCTTCGAGGAGAAGTTCGACGTCACCGCCGCCGCGGCCGTCGCGGTTGCCGGCCCGGCCGGTGGCGGCGCCGCTGCCGAGGCCGTCGAGGAGCAGGACGAGTTCGACGTCATCCTCACCGGTGCCGGCGACAAGAAGATTCAGGTCATCAAGGTCGTGCGTGAGCTCACCTCGCTGGGTCTGAAGGAGGCCAAGGACCTCGTCGACGGCGCTCCGAAGCCGGTCCTTGAGAAGGTCAAGAAGGAAGACGCCGAGAAGGCCGCCGAGTCCCTCAAGGGCGCCGGCGCGGCCGTCGAGGTCAAGTGACTTCCTGAGTCCCAGGACTCTTTCGCCGGAGATGCGCCGCGAGGTGTAACACCGGCACAGCCAAGGGCGATCACCCAATGGGGTGGTCGCCCTTCGGCGTTCCCCCGCACAACTGGGCTCAGGGCTTTGTGACGAGTAAGGTGATCTTCGTTGTGCGCCCACAGGCCCGCTGTACGCCCGTGTACGCCCGTTGTACGCCGTGAAGGCGGTCCGGGCAGGTGACCGGAGCCCCGAGGGGGCGGGGGGCCTTGACGAACGGCACGCAGCGCGCAATTCTCAGGACGCGTCGTTACATCGATCCGTATCCGAGGCATGGATCGAAGACGAAGAGGGCAGTATCGAGGTGCGCTCGCAGGGCGCAGAGGGCTCGCCCGTGACGTGGATGCAGAAGCAGTTGTGGCAGTTCCTGGCAGTGGCGTTGAGAAGAACAAAGAGGCCGATGAGGGTCCCCAAAAACCCGCTCTGGACATCAGTGAGCCAAGTGGCTACACTGACCCTTTGCGCTGCCTGTTAGCTGCCTCCTGCCCGTCACCAGGGGCATGCCCATGCTTGAGCACCGAGGAATGATCTGCCCTGATCAGGGCTTTCTTGATCTGGGCTTTTCTGTCTCCGTGTCCAACTTGGGACCGGTACGCGCGTAGTGAGTCCGAGCCCTCGGAAGGACCCCCTCTTGGCCGCCTCGCGCAACGCCTCGACCTCCAATACGAACAACGGCGCCAGCACCGCCCCGCTGCGCATCTCCTTTGCAAAGATCAAGGAGCCCCTCGAGGTTCCGAACCTCCTCGCGCTGCAGACCGAGAGCTTTGACTGGCTGCTCGGTAACGCCGCTTGGAAGGGTCGCGTCGAGGCCGCTCTCGAGAGTGGACAGGACGTCCCCACCAAGTCCGGTCTGGAAGAGATCTTCGAAGAGATCTCCCCGATCGAAGACTTTTCCGGGTCGATGTCGCTGACGTTCCGCGACCACCGTTTCGAGCCGCCGAAGAACTCCATCGACGAGTGCAAGGACCGCGACTTCACGTTCGCCGCCCCGCTCTTCGTCACCGCGGAGTTCACCAACAACGAGACCGGCGAGATCAAGTCCCAGACGGTCTTCATGGGCGATTTCCCGCTCATGACCAACAAGGGCACCTTCGTCATCAACGGCACCGAGCGTGTCGTGGTGTCGCAGCTGGTCCGCTCGCCGGGTGTCTACTTCGACTCCTCCATCGAGAAGACGTCCGACAAGGACATCTTCTCCGCCAAGATCATCCCTTCCCGGGGTGCCTGGCTGGAGATGGAGATCGACAAGCGCGACATGGTCGGTGTCCGCATCGACCGCAAGCGCAAGCAGTCCGTCACCGTTCTCCTCAAGGCTCTCGGTTGGACGACCGAGCAGATCCTGGAGGAGTTCGGCGAGTACGAGTCCATGCGCGCCACCCTGGAGAAGGACCACACCCAGGGCCAGGACGACGCACTGCTCGACATCTACCGCAAGCTGCGTCCGGGCGAGCCGCCCACGCGCGAGGCTGCTCAGACGCTGCTCGAGAACCTCTACTTCAACCCGAAGCGCTACGACCTCGCGAAGGTCGGCCGCTACAAGGTGAACAAGAAGCTCGGCGCCGACGAGCCGCTGAACGCGGGTGTCCTCACCAGCAAGGACATCATCGCCACCATCAAGTACCTGGTCCGGCTGCACGCCGGCGAGGTCGAGACGGTCGGCGAGTCGGGCCGGAGCATCGTCGTCGAGACCGACGACATCGACCACTTCGGCAACCGTCGTCTGCGTAACGTCGGCGAGCTCATCCAGAACCAGGTCCGTACGGGCCTGGCGCGGATGGAGCGCGTCGTGCGTGAGCGCATGACGACCCAGGACGTCGAGGCGATCACGCCGCAGACCCTGATCAACATTCGCCCGGTCGTGGCGTCGATCAAGGAATTCTTCGGCACCTCGCAGCTGTCGCAGTTCATGGACCAGAACAACCCGCTGTCGGGTCTGACGCACAAGCGTCGTCTCTCGGCACTGGGTCCCGGTGGTCTGTCCCGTGAGCGGGCAGGCTTCGAGGTCCGTGACGTGCACCCGTCCCACTACGGCCGTATGTGCCCGATTGAGACGCCCGAAGGCCCCAACATCGGTCTGATCGGTTCGCTGGCTTCGTACGGCCGCGTCAACGCCTTCGGCTTTGTCGAGACCCCGTACCGCCGTGTGACCGAGGGTGTCGTCACCGACGAGGTCGACTACCTCACGGCTGACGAGGAAGACCGCTTCGTGATCGCCCAGGCGAACGCGATCCTCGGTGAGGACATGCGCTTCACCGAGTCGCGCGTCCTGGTCCGCCGTCGTGGCGGAGAGATCGACTACATCCCCGGCGACGACGTCGACTACATGGACGTCTCGCCGCGCCAGATGGTGTCGGTCGCGACCGCGATGATCCCGTTCCTGGAGCACGACGACGCCAACCGCGCGCTCATGGGCGCGAACATGATGCGTCAGGCCGTGCCGCTGATCACGTCCGAGGCTCCGCTCGTCGGCACCGGCATGGAGTACCGCTGCGCGGTCGACGCCGGTGACGTCATCAAGGCGGAGAAGGCGGGTGTGGTCCAGGAGGTTTCCGCAGACTACGTCACCGTCACCAACGACGACGGCACGTACACCACGTACCGGATCGCCAAGTTCTCCCGCTCGAACCAGGGCACCTCGGTCAACCAGAAGGTTGTCGTCAACGAGGGCGCACGGGTCATCGAGGGTCAGGTCCTCGCCGACGGTCCCGCCACCCAGCAGGGTGAGATGGCGCTCGGCAAGAACCTCCTCGTGGCGTTCATGCCGTGGGAGGGCCACAACTACGAAGACGCGATCATCCTCAGCCAGCGGCTGGTGCAGGACGACGTCCTCTCCTCGATCCACATCGAGGAGCACGAGGTCGACGCCCGTGACACCAAGCTCGGCCCGGAGGAGATCACCCGGGACATCCCGAACGTCTCCGAAGAGGTCCTCGCCGACCTCGACGAGCGCGGCATCATCCGTATCGGTGCCGAGGTCGTCGCCGGCGACATCCTCGTCGGCAAGGTCACGCCCAAGGGTGAGACCGAGCTGACGCCGGAGGAGCGCCTGCTCCGCGCGATCTTCGGCGAGAAGGCGCGCGAAGTGCGCGACACCTCGCTGAAGGTGCCGCACGGTGAGATCGGCAAGGTCATCGGCGTCCGCGTCTTCGACCGCGAAGAGGGCGACGAGCTGCCGCCGGGCGTGAACCAGCTGGTTCGTGTCTACGTGGCGCAGAAGCGCAAGATCACCGATGGTGACAAGCTCGCCGGCCGTCACGGCAACAAGGGCGTCATCTCCAAGATCCTCCCGATCGAGGACATGCCCTTCCTTGAGGACGGCACCCCGGTCGACATCATCCTGAACCCGCTGGGTGTCCCGTCCCGAATGAACCCGGGACAGGTCCTGGAGATCCACCTCGGCTGGCTCGCCAGCCGCGGCTGGGACGTCTCCGGTCTGGGTGACGAGTGGGCGCAGCGCCTCCAGGCGATCGGCGCCGACCGCGTCGAGCCCGGCACCAACGTCGCCACCCCGGTGTTCGACGGTGCGCGCGAGGACGAGATCACCGGCCTCTTCGAGGCCACGATCCCGAACCGCGACGGCGACCGGCTGGTCCTGCCCTCCGGCAAGGCCCACCTGTTCGACGGCCGCTCCGGTGAGCCGTTCCCTGACCCGGTCTCGATCGGGTACATGTACATCCTCAAGCTCCACCACCTGGTCGACGACAAGCTCCACGCCCGTTCGACCGGCCCGTACTCCATGATCACCCAGCAGCCGTTGGGTGGTAAGGCACAGTTCGGTGGTCAGCGCTTCGGTGAGATGGAGGTGTGGGCGCTGGAGGCATACGGCGCCGCTTACGCCCTCCAGGAGCTGCTGACGATCAAGTCCGACGACGTGACCGGCCGCGTGAAGGTATACGAGGCCATCGTCAAGGGCGAGAACATCCCGGAGCCCGGCATTCCCGAGTCCTTCAAGGTGCTCATCAAGGAAATGCAGTCGCTCTGCCTCAACGTGGAGGTGCTGTCCTCGGACGGCATGTCCATCGAGATGCGCGACACGGACGAGGACGTCTTCCGCGCAGCGGAGGAACTCGGTATCGACCTGTCCCGGCGAGAGCCGAGCAGCGTCGAAGAGGTCTGACGGGCCGGCCGGGAGTCCTGAAGCCTCAGGACTCCCGGCCCTCCCCGGACCCGTTCAGACCATTTGAAGTGCCCATTTATCTCGCGTGACACGCGAGGGGCTCGAACCCCCGAAAGAGGGATTGACGACAAGTGCTCGACGTCAACTTCTTCGACGAGCTGCGGATTGGCCTCGCCACCGCGGACGACATCCGGACCTGGTCCCACGGCGAAGTGAAGAAGCCGGAGACCATCAACTACCGCACGCTCAAGCCCGAGAAGGACGGACTCTTCTGCGAGAAGATCTTCGGTCCGACCCGGGACTGGGAGTGCTACTGCGGCAAGTACAAGCGTGTCCGCTTCAAGGGCATCATCTGCGAGCGCTGCGGCGTCGAGGTCACTCGCGCCAAGGTGCGTCGTGAGCGGATGGGCCACATTGAGCTGGCCGCCCCCGTCACTCACATCTGGTACTTCAAGGGCGTCCCCTCGCGCCTTGGCTACCTGCTCGACCTCGCGCCGAAGGACCTTGAAAAGGTCATCTACTTCGCCGCGTACATGATCACCTTCGTGGACGAGGAGCGCCGGACGCGCGACCTGCCCTCGCTGGAGGCGCACGTCTCCGTCGAGCGTCAGCAGGTCGAGAACCGTCGTGACTCCGACCTGGAGGCCCGCGCCAAGAAGCTTGAGACCGACCTGGCCGAGCTTGAGGCCGAGGGTGCGAAGGCCGACGTGCGCCGCAAGGTGCGCGAAGGTGCCGAGCGCGAGATGAAGCAGCTCCGTGACCGCGCCCAGCGCGAGATCGACCGCCTCGACGAGGTCTGGAACCGCTTCAAGAACCTCAAGGTCCAGGACCTGGAGGGCGACGAGCTCCTCTACCGCGAGCTGCGTGACCGCTTCGGCACGTACTTCGACGGTTCGATGGGTGCGGCTGCACTGCAGAAGCGCCTGGAGTCCTTCGACCTTGAGGAGGAGGCCGAGCGCCTCCGCGAGATCATCCGTACCGGCAAGGGTCAGAAGAAGACCCGTGCGCTGAAGCGGCTCAAGGTCGTGTCTGCCTTCCTGCAGACCGCCAACAGCCCCAAGGGCATGGTCCTCGACTGCGTCCCGGTCATCCCGCCGGACCTGCGTCCGATGGTGCAGCTGGACGGTGGCCGCTTCGCGACCTCCGACCTGAACGACCTGTACCGCCGCGTGATCAACCGCAACAACCGCCTGAAGCGACTCCTTGACCTCGGCGCCCCCGAGATCATCGTGAACAACGAGAAGCGCATGCTTCAGGAGGCCGTCGACGCGCTCTTCGACAACGGCCGTCGTGGTCGCCCGGTCACGGGCCCCGGCAACCGTCCGCTGAAGTCGCTGTCCGACATGCTCAAGGGCAAGCAGGGTCGATTCCGTCAGAACCTTCTCGGTAAGCGTGTGGACTACTCCGCGCGTTCCGTGATCGTCGTCGGCCCGCAGCTCAAGCTGCACCAGTGCGGTCTGCCGAAGGCCATGGCGCTGGAGCTCTTCAAGCCGTTCGTGATGAAGCGCCTGGTGGACCTGAACCACGCGCAGAACATCAAGTCGGCCAAGCGCATGGTCGAGCGTGGCCGCACCGTCGTGTACGACGTCCTCGAAGAGGTCATCGCCGAGCACCCGGTGCTGCTGAACCGTGCACCCACCCTGCACCGCCTCGGCATCCAGGCCTTCGAGCCCCAGCTGGTCGAGGGCAAGGCCATCCAGATCCACCCGCTCGTCTGCACCGCGTTCAACGCGGACTTCGACGGTGACCAGATGGCCGTGCACCTGCCGCTTTCGGCAGAGGCGCAGGCCGAGGCCCGCATCCTGATGCTGTCCTCGAACAACATCCTGAAGCCGGCCGACGGTCGTCCCGTCACCATGCCGACCCAGGACATGGTGCTGGGCCTGTTCTTCCTCACGACCGATGAGGAAGAGCGCAAGGTCATCGGCGAGGGCCGGTCCTTCGGCTCCACCGCCGAGGCGACCATGGCGTTCGACAACCGGGAGCTCTCGCTCCAGGCGAAGGTCGACATCCGCTTCCCGATCGGCACCGTCCCGCCGCGTGGCTGGACCCCGCCGGTGGCGGAAGAGGGCGCCTCCGACGGCTTCGGTGCGGTCGAGTGGCAGACGGGTGACTCCTTCCGTCTCCGTACGACGCTGGGCCGTGCGCTCTTCAACGAGCTGCTGCCCGAGGACTACCCGTTCGTCGACTACTCGGTGGGCAAGAAGCAGCTCTCCGAGATCGTCAACGACCTGGCGGAGCGCTACCCCAAGGTCATCGTGGCGGCGACGCTCGACAACCTGAAGGCGGCGGGCTTCCACTGGGCGACCCGCTCGGGCGTCACCGTGGCCGTCTCCGACATCGTCGTACCCGAGGCCAAGCGGGCCATCGTCAAGGGCTACGAGGACCAGGACGAGAAGGTCCAGAAGCAGTACGAGCGCGGTCTGATCACCAAGGAAGAGCGCACTCAGGAGCTCATCGCGATCTGGACCAAGGCGACCAACGAGGTTGCCGAGGCGATGAACGCGAACTTCCCCAAGACGAACCCCATCTTCATGATGGTTGACTCGGGTGCCCGAGGAAACATGATGCAGATGCGTCAGATCGCCGGTATGCGTGGTCTGGTGTCCAACGCCAAGAACGAGACGATTCCTCGTCCCATCAAGGCGTCGTTCCGCGAGGGCCTGTCCGTGCTGGAGTACTTCATCTCCACCCACGGTGCCCGTAAGGGTCTCGCCGACACCGCCCTGCGTACCGCCGACTCGGGTTACCTGACCCGTCGTCTGGTGGACGTCTCGCAGGACGTGATCATCCGCGAGGAGGACTGTGGCACCGACCGCGGCCTCAAGCTGAAGATCGCGGAGAAGGGTGCCGACGGCATCCTCCGCAAGACCGACGACGTCGAGACCAGCGTCTACGCCCGCATGCTGGCGGAAGACGTCGTGATCGACGGCAAGGTCATCGCGCCTGCCAACGTCGACCTCGGTGACGTGCTCATCGACCAGCTGGTCATGCACGGCGTGGAGGAGGTCAAGACCCGCTCGGTCCTGACCTGTGAGTCCGCGGTCGGCACCTGTGCCTTCTGCTACGGACGCTCGCTGGCCACCGGCAAGCTGGTCGACATCGGTGAGGCGGTCGGCATCATCGCCGCCCAGTCCATCGGTGAGCCCGGTACCCAGCTGACGATGCGTACCTTCCACACCGGTGGTGTGGCCGGTGACGACATCACCCAGGGTCTGCCCCGTGTCGTCGAGCTCTTCGAGGCTCGTACGCCGAAGGGTGTCGCCCCGATCTCCGAGGCCAAGGGCCGCGTGCGGATCGAGGAGACCGAGAAGACCAAGAAGCTGGTCGTCACGCCGGACGACGGAAGCGAGGAGACTCCCTTCCCGATCTCCAAGCGTGCCCGTCTGCTGGTCGGCGAGGGCGACGCGGTCGAGGTGGGCCAGAAGCTCACCGTCGGTGCGACCAACCCGCACGACGTCCTGCGCATCCTCGGTCAGCGTGCGGTCCAGGTCCACCTGGTCGGCGAAGTCCAGAAGGTCTACAACAGCCAGGGCGTGTCGATCCACGACAAGCACATCGAGATCATCATCCGGCAGATGCTCCGCCGCGTGACGATCATCGAGTCCGGCGACGCGGAACTGCTGCCGGGCGAGCTCGTCGAGCGCTCGAAGTTCGAGACCGAGAACCGTCGTGTGGTCACGGAAGGCGGCCACCCGGCCTCCGGCCGTCCGCAGCTGATGGGTATCACCAAGGCCTCGCTGGCGACGGAGTCGTGGCTGTCCGCGGCTTCCTTCCAGGAGACGACCAGGGTCCTGACGGACGCGGCGATCAACGCCAAGTCCGACTCCCTGATCGGCCTCAAGGAGAACGTCATCATCGGTAAGCTCATCCCGGCCGGTACGGGTCTCTCCCGCTACCGCAACATCCGGGTCGAGCCGACCGAAGAGGCCAAGGCCGCGATGTACTCGGCCGTCGGCTACGACGACATCGACTACTCGCCGTTCGGCACGGGCTCCGGCCAGGCCGTTCCGCTGGAGGACTACGACTACGGTCCGTACAACCAGTAAGAGCGTGTAGCGGTACGTACGAAGGGCGGTCACCCCGTGAGGGGGTGGCCGCCCTTCGGCGTTTCCGGGGGCCCGGTTCCTTACAGGGTTGCGAACTCGGGCTTCATGGATCACAGTTGGCGCAGCGGCAGAGCTGTGCCCGGGCGACCGGGCGGCAGATCTGCCGCTTTTGCGTTCCCGCAGCACAGGCCCCCGAAGGGAGTGTCCATGTGAGTCCCCTCGCCTTCCCGGACGCGGAACGGCTCGTTGTCGACCACCTCAAGAACCGGCCGGAGCTGGCCGGCGTGGTGGTTGACAACCGTCCTCCGGCCGGTTTCGACGGCACTCAGCGTGCCGTCCTCGTCTCCCGCGTCGGCGGTGCGTGGGTGGACGACCTCCACCTCGACCAGCCGCTGGTCGACCTGGAGGTGTACGGGCCGGACAAGACGGCCGCGCACACGGTGGCGCTCGCCGCCCGTGCCGCGGTCCTCACCCTGGCCGGCACGTCGTACGGCACCGCCTTCGTCACCGACGTCGTCGAGGCGGACGGGCCGCGCTGGCTGCCGGACTACCTCCGGCCGGCCGGCAACCGGTACCTCGCCACCGTCCGGATCTTGGTCCGGCCCGCCTGATCCGCCGTACGCGGCACACCACGCGCACGGCTCGCGCGCACCCCAAGGCCCCGCCACCGGCGGGGCCTTCGTCATTTCCGAGCAGTTTCCCACCCCCTCACCGAGGAGCAGACATGGCAGGCAACAACGGCAGTCAGATCCGCGTCGCAGGCTCCGGCCGCATCCTGGTCGCGAAGGCCGGGGCCACCGGGCCGGCCGCACCGGCGCACACCGGCGACAACTGGGCGACCGGCTGGACCGAGCTGGGCTACACCACCACCGACGGCATCAAGTTCAACAAGAAGGACAAGATCGACCCGGTCGACACCTGGCAGTCGGTGAGCCCGGCACGGTTCATCTACTCCGACCGGGATCTGACGGTGAAGTTCCAGCTGCTCCAGCTCAACATGGACACCCTGCCGTTCTTCATGGGTGGCGACGCGGTCACCCCGGTCACCGGGACCGGCGTCGCCGACACCTACCAGTACAAGCTGGCGGCCGAGCCGAAGCAGGACGAGCGGCAGCTGGGCATCGAGTTCAGGGACGGGGCGGACGTCACGTACCGCTTCATCATCCCGCGCGGTCAGGTCACCGAGACCGAGGAGATCGCGCTCACCCGGACCGGGGCGCTGAAGCTCGGGGTCACCTTCACCGCGCTGGCGGCCGAGGGCAGCCCGACGCTGGCCACGTGGCTGATGAAGGACAAGTCGTTCGCCGCGTGATGTGCGTGTGAAACGTCGAGGGGAGGGGCTCGGCGCCGGGTCCCTCCCCCCCGTCGTATCCCTGATCAAGACCTGATCGAGCCCTGATCAAGCAGAGGAGATCCGGCATGTCCGGTTTCAATGTGAACGCGGCCCGTGCCCAGCGCCTCGAAGCGCTCGGCCGTGCCTGGACCTTCGAACTCGACGACGACGTCTTCGAGTTGCCCACCGAACTGACCCGCGGGATCGCCCGCAAGCTGCGCGCCCTGGAGGACGACGACGTCGACGGGCTGTTGCGGCTACTGCTCGGCGAGAAGCAGTACGGGCGCTTCGACCGGCACGAGATCACGATGCAGGACATCGCCGCCATCCTGGAGGCGTACGGCAAGGAGACCGGGCTCGGCCTGGGGGAAGGCTGAGCCTCGGCGTGTTCGTCGACGAACACGCCGAGGCCCTGGAGGCGGACCTGATCCGGCACTACGGCCTCGATCTGCTCGACTGGCACCGAGGGGCTCTGTCCTCGCGGCGGCTCGCGGTGCTGGTGAAGCACTTGCCGCGGGACAGTGCGGTGGCGCGGGAGCTGCACGGGGAGGCGGCCGAGTGGGAGGTCGCGGACCATCTGCTGGCTTCCGTGGTGGACCAACTGGCCGAGGCCAACTGGATGTTCGCGACCGTCAACCAGGACGAGGACGCGGAGCGGCTGGAGTTTCCGGAGCCGGTGCGTCGGCCGGGTCCGGAAACTCCGTCCGCGCCGGACCAGCCGGACCAGCCGGAGGACAGTCGCCCCGACCCCGCACAGCTGTTGTCCTTCTTCAGCTGACGGCGGCCGTCGTCAGCTGCCCACGACGGCCAGGACCCCGAGGAACAGCAGCAGTACGGCGCTCGCCGCACAGCACGCCGCGAGGAAGAGCACCGCGGCGGCTCCCAGCGGCCTCGCCCATTCGTCCAGGGCGGCGTTGGAAACGGTCTTCGGGTCGTCGATCCGGTAGCGCAGCCGCGACGTGCTCCCCGCCTTGCGCTGGTCGCTCTCCGAGGTGCGCGGTACGTACACGTCGTGACTCACGCCGTCGGGGGTGGTGAAGCGGTACAGGTGGCGCGAGGAGCCCGGGCTGACGCAGGTGCCCGTGGTGGCGGCGCTGCCGCGCAGTGCGGCGCGGGCGGCGCCGAGGAGACGGAGGCCCTTGCCGCCGATCCAGCGGGTCGCCCAGAAGAGCCCGGCTGCCGCGATCACGCAGATCAGCCCCAGCACTATGCCCATCCGTCCCCCAGGTCCCGTGCGGTGCAAAGACAGTGAACCGCCCCGGACGTTAGCACACGTAAATCAGCGAGAGGAAGTGCGAGATGAGCGGTGGCGCGGAGCCGGGAAATCGGACATTTGAGCCGATTGTGAGTCAGTTTGCCAATGGTGGTGCACGCGCTTGGAATGATTTCGTATCAGGTTTCAAGGAGCGCACCGAGCGCGAGTTGGTGAAGAAGTCGGAGATCACCGGGTTGAAAAGCGAGGTGAATGCCGCTGTTGCCGCGGTGAATGGCCTCAAACCCGAAATGAATGCCCTCGCTGCCACCTTCAACGTGGCGAACGCGGAAGCCACTCTCGTGAAGGCGGAGTGGACCAAATGGGATCTTGTGCAGATCGCGCAGGACGCCGCGAGCCGACGGCGTGGGGAGATGCCGGACCAGCTGAAGCTCCAGGCCCAGGCTGCACTCGACCTGGCCAAGGAGCTCCGCCCGCACGTCCAGCGCTTCATCGACAAATATCCGCCGGGAAAGATCGAGCGGCAGTTCAGCGGACACAACAGCCGTATCGGCGCGGTCGAGCAATACGTTCGGCGCGTCCAGGGGAGGTCGGCAAACAGTGTGGCGCGTGCGGTGCAGGCCACTCCTTCTTCGGCGGGAGATCCGCAGCAGACCGCCCGGCACCTCAACAATCTGGAGCGCCGGATCAACGGGCTCATTTCCGCGCTTGGCTGAGGTGCGTGAGATTCAGGAAGTGGTCAGGAGAAGGGTTCAGGAATGTCTCTCGTAAGTTCACTCAATAAAGCCGCCGGTTCGATGCGGGGCTTCAAATCCACGGCGGACAACGCGGGAAAGGGCGTGGGGGCGCTGCAGCGGGCCGCCGGAACCGCGGTGGCCCCGCTGAACCGGCTGAAGGCCGGCGCGGGCCAGGCCGACTCCGCCCTGGGCAAGGTCAGGGGCGGTGCCGACCGGGCGAGCAGCGCGATCGGCAAGCTCCGTACCTCCGCGGGGCAGGGCGACACCGCCGTCGGCAAACTGCGTACCGGGCTGCGGAACGCGGACACCTCCCTCGGCAAGGCCAAGGGCGGCGCCGACAAGCTCAAGAGCGCCCTCGACAAACTCAAGGGGTCCGCCGACAAGGCGAAGACCGCGCTCCAAGGCGTCAAGCAGCAGTCCGACGCGGTGGAGAAGTCCGTCGGCAAGGCGGGCAAGGGCGCGGACACCACCGGAAAGTCCATGGGGGGCGGGCTCGCCAAGGGGCTCAAGGGGGCCGGCCTCGCGCAGAAGGGGCTCAACCTGGCCATGGCGGCCAACCCGTTCGGCCTGATCATGGCCCTGCTCGCGCCGCTGATCCTGCAGTTCGTGAAGGTCGACAAGATCGTGGCCCTGGTCCAGAAGGGCTTCAAGGCGGGGATGAAGGCCATCTCCACCGCGACCTCGGTGGCGATGAAGGCGATCGGGCCGATCCTGCGGGGGATCGGCAACATCCTGCTGGCCCCGTTCCGCGGCTTCGCCAACGCCATCAACACCGTCATCGGCGCGCTGAACGGCTTCAAGGTCAGCATCCCCGGCTGGGTGCCCGTGTTCGGCGGCCGGTCCTTCTCCATCAACCTGCCGAAGATCCCGGTCCCCCGCCTGGCCAAGGGCGGTGTCGTGCCCGCCCGCAACGGCGGCACCCTCGCCCTGGTCGGCGAGGGCGGCGAGTCCGAGGCCGTCATCCCGCTCAGCAGGCTCGACCGGATGATCAGTTCCGGCGCGAGCCGCGCCCAGATCACCCGGCTCGCGGACGCCGTCGAGCGGCTTGCCGAGCGTCCCGTCCACGTCCAGGTGGATTCGCAGACCATCGCCCGTGCCGTCCTGGTCGGACAGCGCCAACTCGCCCGGAGGTAGGCAGACATGGCAAGGAACCTCTGGATCGGCAAGCCCGGTCTGCTGCGGGAGATATCCCAGGCGGCGAAGAGCTGGGACCGCAGTACGGACCTGAACATCAGCGAATTCCGTTCCCTGGAGGGACAGGTGACCCTCGTCGCCCCCGCCAGGACCACCCGCCGCACGAAGCTCTCCTTCGAGTGGCTGGAACCGGCGGACGCCCAGCACCTCGTCCGGCTGGCCCGCCGGGTCAACGGGCCCGGCATGCTCGGGCAGAACGTGTACGCGGGAGGCCCCGTCGCGGTCCTGGACCCCGCGTCGGTCAACCTGCTCGACCCGCTCCAGGCGGCCGGGCAGAGCCGCGCGCCGAGCGGTGACGACCACTGGTTCACGGTCAGTGGTGACATCACGCTGCGCCCGGCCTTCGCAGACGTCTTCACCGGCGACTGCAAGGACGTGACCACCTCGCTCGGCTGGACGCACGGCAGCTGGCCGGGCTGGCCCGTCGTACCGGGGATGACCGTGTCGTGGCTGGTCCCGCCGGAGTGGGACGCGGCCGTGTGCTCCGCACAGGTCGACTGGAAGGCCGTGGACGGCTCCTATCTGGCGTCCAGTGCGGCGGCCGGACGGGTCGTCACGGGGACGGCGCCCGCCGGTGCCGCCTTCGCGACCCCGGTCGGCCGGCCCGGTGCGCTCGGCGCGACCGCGCTGGCCGGGGCCTGCCTGACCATCGGCGAGGACCCCGTCGGGTACGCGCTCGGCGACGGCTGCCCCTCGATGGCGGTCACCGGTCTGACCGACGTGCCGTCGGCCAGGCTCCCGTACCGCAACATCCAGATCGATCTCGTGGAGGTGCGTGGTGCAGCCAACTGATGACCGGCTGGACGCCGGTCTCGCGGCGTCGGAGCGGACGCCCACCCACACCACCCGCCTCGGCGGCCGGGAACTCGGCGGGCAGGTCCAGTCCTGGAAGGTGGAACGGGCGTACAACACGGACCTGCCCGAAGCCATGCGCGCCGTGTCCGGCAGCGCCTCCGCCCAACTTGAGGTCCTGCTGGGCGGTACGGCCGGGGAAGCCGCGCCGCGCCTGTACTCGGCGTGGGCCGACCGCTCGTCGGGCGACGTCGTGCGTCCCGGCCAGTCCGTGGTGCACGCGGCGGGCGTCAACGGCCGGACGCTGCCCGCCTTCCGCGGCACCGTCCGCTCCCGTTCCGCCGCGTCCGGCGGCGACAGCGTCACCGTCCAGGCCCTGGACGGGGCCGAGCGGCTGCGCGGTCCGGCGTCGCTGCCGCGTCCCTACCACGGCTTCTACTACGGTCGTCCGGTGGCGACGGCCACCTGGTGCGTCGACGAACTGCTGCGCCAGGGCGGCATCGACACCTGCCCGCCGCCGCGCGCACCGCTGGCGGACACCCAGGACGTGGCGCCGTTCACGGTGCTCTACGCCTCGCTGCACGGCGGCTTCAACGCGTCGTACGGGCAGCCGGAGGTGGTGCCGAGCACCGCCGACTACCGGTGGGTCCGGGACGGCGCGCCCTTCGAGATGGCGCTGATGCCGGAGCGGCCCGGGCTGCGGGCGTCCTGGATGCCGCGCTCGCGCTTCGTCACGCCGGGCGGCGTGTTCCAGGTCGAGTGCTGGGCGAACACCGCGCTGGCCAAGGGCAACACCGTCGAGCTGAAGGCGGTCTTCGACCGCAGCGGTGGCGCGGCCGGCTACCTCAGCGCACTGTTCGACATCTCCACCGGCCTGGTGCGGATCACCTCGGGGACGGTCGGCGGCGGGTACTGGTACTTCGACTGGACCTTCACCAAGCTGGCCGCGCTGCGCGGCAACTGGCACCTGGGCTTCATGGTGGACACCAGGGGTACGGGCGGCTCGGTGCTGCCCACCGTGACCCCGAGGATGACCGGACCCGACGGCGGCTACCACACGGGCCCCCCGGCCACCTTTGTGGAGGCGGCGGGCGCCCACCCGCGCTCCGAGCTCCAGCAGATCGACCTCACCACCGACATGCCGGTGGAGTGCCTCCAGGTCACCGACCGGGTGTGGACGGGCACCGTCGGCGCCTACCCGCGCACGGAGTGGGAGCAGGCGGGCCAGTGGCGCAGGGGCGCGGAGCTCGACGAGGCTGCGCTGCCGCTCTACGACGTCCCGAAGGTCTCCGGTTCCCAGTGGGACGCCATCACGGAGATCGCCCGCGCGTCGATGTCCACGGCGGAGTTCGACGAACAGGGCGTCTTCCGCTGGCGCGGCCCCTCCCGGTTCGCCCGGGTGCCCGCCCGGGAGGACGCCACCGTCACCACGGTCCGGGACATCTCCTCGCTGACCGTCAGCGAGGAGATCGACGCCTGCCGCAACCACTGCGAGCAGCCGTACCAGGACTGGGCCGGAATCGGCCTCGCGCACGGCACGGCGCAGCTGGACACCCGGATACGGGAGATCAGGCCCGGTGTCCCGGAGGAGGTGACGTACGCGATCGCGGACGAGGAGAGCGATGTCGGACCGCTGACGATCGTGGACGACACCACTGCGTCGACCGCCACCCACCGGGTGCGTTTCGGCAGTACGGCGACGGGGGGCACCGCGGTCAAGGGCCAGGTCGTGGTGAGCTCCCGGCGGGAGGGGCCGGCGTACATCGTGCGGTTCACGAACACCGGTACGCAGAGCGTGTGGACGGTCACCAAGGACGGCAAGCCGTCGGTGCAGATCGACCCGCTCAAGCGGTCCGCGGACCCCCGCCAGCGGGTCTGGGCGCGCTGGAGCCCGGCCAGCCAGGCGTACTACGGCAAGCAGCAGTACCTGGCGGCGGCCTCGGACTGGGTCCAGTCGGCCATGTCGGCGTACGAACTCGCGCAGGCCATGCTCGACGCCGGGCGCTATCCGGTGCCGGTGCTCGGCGAGGTGGAGGTGCTGCACGATCCGCGGCTCCAGCTCGGCGACGTCGTGCGGGTGGTGGACTCGGCCGGAGCCCGGCTCGACACCCTCGCCTGGGTGGTGGGCGCGCGGACGACCTGTACCGCAGGATCCGCGCCGCAGCAGGTCCTCACCCTGCGCGGGGCCGGGTACAACGGCGTGCCGCTGGACGAGGGCCTCACTCCCGATGTGCCGCTGGACCCGGTGTACGGGAAGCAGCGGACTTACCAGATGGTGACCGCGCAGTACGCGACCCTCGCCGACCTGACGGCGGAGCAGCTCACCTATCGGACGCTGATCGACACGCTGGGAGGCGCGGCATGAGCGCGACGGAGCGGACGGCGGCACCGGTGGAGGATCCCGGAACGCCGGTCCCGGAGGATCCCGCGACGCCCGTCCCTGACCCGACGCACCCGGCCCCGGAAGGGCCCGCCCCGGTCCCGGTACCGATCGACGACCCGGCGTCCCGGGAGGACGACGGCGGCATGCCGCCCGACACCCTGCCGCCGCCGCTGGGCTGACGAGCCGTCCGGCTCCGCCGGCCCTTTCCCGGCCGGCCCACGCTTCCCGTATCCCGTATCCCGTATCCAGGAGAGTCCAGCCATGGTTCTGCTCACCCCGCTCAGCAGCCTTCCGTACCCGCAGCCGACCGATGTGGCGAACGTGCCGCAGCACCTCCAGTCGCTGGCCACCGTGCTCGACGGCCGGACGGTGCTGCGGGTCGCCAACGCCGCCGCCCTCTCGGCGATCACCTCGCCGGTGGCGGGGATGCTCGCCTATGTGCTCAATCCGGGGCAGTTCCACTACTACACGGGCAGTTACTGGAACCCGGTCATCGCCCGTTCCGCCCTCAAACAGAACGCGACCGCGGGCACCACCGCGTCGGCCGCCTACACGGAGACGCTCACCGGGTCCACCGGCGAGACGATGGTCACCGCTCTCCTGCCGCCGCCGTCCGGCACCGTGATCGTCACGGTCGGCGCCCGGGTCAGCTCCAGCGTGGCGGCGGGCACCGCCTTCATGTCGGTCGTCGTCAAGCAGGGCACCACGGTCACCCTGGCAACCGCGGACGCCAGGGCCGCGATCTCGGGCGGCACCGCCCAGAACTCGGTCTCCGCCCAGTTCCAGATCAGCGGGCTGACCGGCGGGGCGTCGTACACGGTGACACCCGCCTACCGCTCGTCGGTGACGACCAGCACCGCCACTTTCGCCAACCGCTTCCTGCGGATCGATCCGGTGCACTGATCACCCCACTCGCCCCATCCATCCCACTCACGCCCTCGCCCCACCGCCTCGCGAACCGAGGTGTCACGGGCCCCGGTCCGCCGCTTCCCCCGCGGCGGACCGGGGCCTTTTCGCGTGAACCGCGCACCGGGAGAAACCGAACGCGCGCACCGGAAGAAGCCGAATGCGCGCACCGGGAGAAACCGAACGCGCGCACCGAGAGAAACCGAACCGAGGAGCCACCGATGGCCGCACCCCTGTCCGCCCACGACTTCGCCCGGACGCTCCGCGCCGAAGGCGTCCGGCTCGCCGAAACTCCGGGCTGGGCCACCCACAACCGCAACCACAAGGGCGCCTGGGGCCCGGTGCACGGCGTGATGCTGCACCACACCGCGGGCTCCCGGAGCGTCGACTTCTGCTTCCGGGGCGCGCCCGACCTGCCCGGCCCGCTGTGCATCGGCGTGATCGCCAAGGACGGCACGGTGCACCTGGTCGGATACGGGCGCACCAACCACGCCGGCAGCGGCAGTTCGGCCGTACTGGAAGCGGTGCGCGACGAGCGGCCGCTTCCCGCCCCCGGAAAGGACGCCGTCGACGGCAACGCCCGGTTCTACGGTTTCGAGATCGAGAACCTCGGTACCGGCCGGGACCCGTACCCGACCGCCCAGTTGGACGCGGTCGAGCGGCTGTCGGCCGCGCTGTGCCGGGCGCACGGCTGGTCGGCGGCGAGCGTCGTCGGGCACAAGGAGTGGACCCGCCGCAAGATCGATCCCTCCTTCCCGATGGACGGCATGCGCGGCCGGATCGGTGCCCGGCTGGGCGCGCGCCCCGAACCAGAGCCGCCGGGCCGTCCGGTGCCCGGTGCGTACATGCCGTTCCCGGGCAGTGCCTTCTTCGTACCGGGACGCCGCGACCCGCTGTTCACGCTGGTCGGCCGACGTCTGGTGCAGGAGGGCTGTGGACGGTACCTGGTCGGTCCCGGCCCCGTCTGGGGCTCCGCCGACCGGGACTCGTACGCCGCCTGGCAGCGCAAGCTCGGCCACCGGGGCAAGGACGCGGACGGCACCCCGGGGGCCAGGAGCTGGGAGAAGCTCCGGGTGCCGCGTGGCTGAGCCGGGGCGCGGCCGGCCGGAGAACAGGCCGGGGGACCACGACCGGATCGAGAGACGAGGTGTTTCACCATGACCGATGCGACACGACGTGCGCTGCGCACCTTCGCGCAGGTCTGCTGCGCCCTGCTGGCGGCCGCACCGCTGCTGGCGGAGGATCCCGCGGTGCGGGACGTCCCCGTCCTCGCGGGCGCCGCCGCACTCGCGGCGGCGCTGAGCCGGGCGATGTCCGCACCCGCGGTGCAGCGCTGGCTGCCGCCGTGGCTGCGGCAGTCCGGCGCGCCCGCCCGGTCGCCGGGGACGCCGCTGGAGAGGCCGCTCGCGGCTTCCCGCGGGGGCACGGGCGACGGGGAGGAGTCCTGAGGATGATGCGGGAGCACGAAGAGCGAGGAGTGGTGGTGGAGTTGGAGCGCTTGCGCAGGTCGGTGGACGTCGGATTCGCCACGACCCGGGGCGACTTGGCGCTGCTGCTCCAGCGCGCCGACCAGACGGACAAGGTGCTCGGTGAGCACGAGGAACGGCTGGACGCGCTGGAGCGCAACCGGTGGCCGCTGCCGTCGCTGGCGGCGCTGACGTCGTGCGCGGCGCTGGCCGTCACGCTGTGGCAGGCCTCGGCCCGGTGAGGAGCAGGAATCCGGGGGTGCGCAAAGAAGATCCATTGAGCGCGCGAGCACGCAATTAGCGTGCGCGTGGCCGCAATTCCGGGCGCGTGGGGCCGTGGAGGTCCCGCGCGCCCCGGCCCCGCGGCGCTACCCTGCTTTGTGTCGAACACATATTCGAGAGAGTGGCGATTCCAGGGCGGGGGCACGGGAAGCGGTGGAAGGGGAGGAGTGATGGACAGCAGCGCCGGAGAACGGCTCGCCGACGTAGTGGCCGCGGCGGTCGAGACGGCGGCCGAGGCAGGGGAGGCGGGCAGGTACAACGCGGACGTGGCGGACGCCGTGACCGCGGTGGTGCGGAAGGTCGCCGCGCGCGTCGCCATCGACGCGGAGGTCCGTGGATTTTCCAGCGGCTGGCGCGAGGCGATGGACCTGGCCTCGGGACGGGAGCCCGGGCGGCCCAGGCTGCTCCGCTTTCCGTCCCCCGGGGATCCGGAGGAACCCGGCGGCGTCGCCCCGTCCCGGAACCCGGAGTCCGAGGCGCCCGCGACGCACGAGCGGGACCCCGACGGGGAGTGGGGCCGGGGGAGCGGCCCGGGCCCGGCCCGGGAAGCGGGCCTGGAGCACAGGAGGCCGGACCGGCCGGGTTCCGTACGGGCGGACGCGCACGGCCCGGGTCCGCGTCCGGCTGCCGGAACGGGGGAGACGGAGCGCCCACCCGGGTCGCCGGCCGAGCACCGCCGCTGAGCGGATGGCCGGCGCCGGAGAGGGGCGGTGCCCCCACGACGCTCACCTGTTGTCCGGCGCCTGCCGCCCCCATCGCCCAACGCACCACCCAACCCATCGCCCAAGCACCACTCGACCCACCGTCGTCCGCGCACGAGGCGGCCGTCCCCCGTCGCAGGGGCACGGCCGCCTCGCTTTCGTGCGTTCGGACCCGGGTTGGCGGGGTTCCGAACAGGCCCTCAGCGCCGGTGCGCGGCGCGCTCGGCCGCGAACACGTCCTCCAGCCGGAAGAGTTGGGCACGCCCCTGTCGGCCCGCGGGCGACAGGTGGCCCAGTTGCACCCACTTGCGGATCGTCGCCGGGGCCACCGCCACCTCCTGGGCGGCCAGTGCGCCCGTGATCAGAGGCTCCGCGTGCCCGCGGCTCATCGGTTCCCCTCTTCCTCCGGCTGCCCGGGTGCGCTGTCCCTCAGCGCGGCGCCCATCTCCTCCAGGTCGGCGCCGCCGCCCACCAGCGCCGCCCAGGACTCCTCGCGCCACACATGGTGGGACGCCGGGTCCGTACTGCAGTCGCACGCGGCGTCCGTGCAGCGGCAGCCGGGGTTGACGCACAGCACGGCACGCCGGTCCGGGAACGCGCGCAGGGAGACCGAGTCGCACCAGGGGCACCTGCCGCCGACCCGGACCAGTGGCTCCGTGTCGCCCAGTGCGCGTCCGCAGCGCCGGGCCATCCGCCGGATCTCGTCGCGGACGTGGGCGGCGAGCACCGGGTGGGCGTCGACGCGGTCCAGCAGTCCGCGGATCCGCAGCAGCCGCTGCGGCACGCTCGCGCGGCGCGGCCGGCCGATGTCCAGCTTGTCGTGCACGGCTTCGTCGAGTTCCCGTACGCCGTCACCGATGTCCCGCAGCGCGTCCGAGACGTGCAGCCGCAGCGGGGCGGCGGAGTGGCCGGGTGCGGTGAGGCCGTGCGCCTGTTCGTTGTGGAGGGCGTCGCGGCGCTCCGCCCGGATGCGGGCGTCCCTGGCGGCGAGCTCGGCCGCGCCGGGCTCCGGCCGGTCGCCGGCGCGGGAGCGTGACCCCGGTGCCAATTCGGCGTGGAGGTCCGGCAGTTGGCGTACCAGGAGATCGAGCCAGAGCCCGGTGTCACGCGTGCGGGCGGAAAGGGGGAGGGTCATCGGCTTTCCCTTCGGTGCCGGGTGTGCGGAGTACGGGTGACGGCGCGGCCGTTGCGCCAGAGCCGCCCCGCGCAGACCCCGTCGAACCAGCTGTCGGCCGGTGCGACGGTCTCCTCGCAGTGGCGTGCCACGGGGCAGCGGGCGCAGGCACGCAGGGCGGGCGCCGCTTCCCTCTCCCGGCGGGCGAAAACGACTTCCGGTGGAAGCCCGGAACATGCGGCAGCGCGCCACCACGGAGACCACGCATCATGAGCGCCGGTCGGCCGAGAGATCGATGAGGTCATGGCGGCACACTGACATGTTGCGTGCGAGCGCGCAACCAAGATGGGGCCGGGGCCGGCTCGAAGCGGATGGTGATGCGGGTGTGACGTACAGCAATTGCAAGGGGAAACTGCGTCCCGGTGTGGACGTACGCGGCGATTCACGACCGGGAGGACTGGTGCGCCCAGGCGCTTATCGTGCGTGCGAGAGCGTTAGGCTGTTGCCTGCTTCAGAGGGAGGCAACAGCCATGACCAACGGCGAGATCGAGCAATTCGCGAACTGGGTCGAGGACCTGATCCGGCACCGCGGATACGACATCGACAGTCCGCGCGGCGGGGGCAAGTCCCGGCTCGCGGACGAGGCGGGAGTGCACCGCGCGGCCATCACGAGACTTCTGCAGCGCCAGAGCATGCCCGACCTGGAGACGACCCGCCGGCTCGCCCATGTCCTGCGCGTTCCGGTACGGGACATGCTCATCCGGTCCGGCCGCCTGACCGAGGAGGACCTCCCCCTCCCCGGTGGGCCCCGCACCGCGTCCACGGGTGCGGGCGGCGGGGCCCACCGGCTGACGCTGGAGGAGGCGGCGACCGGACTCGGCGTCCCGGACGACCAGCGGGAGATGTTCATGAGGGTGGCCGGGCAGTTCCTCCCCCCGGCCGCACCGAAGCACGGGCAGCGGCACGCCGCCGAGTAGCCGTACGCCGCCGAGTAGCGGCCGGGGCGACGACCGTGCCTAAGCTGCTCCGGCCCGCCGCAGCCTCCTCGTACGCGCAGGTGGGGCCGCCCGCGGCAGGTCCACGGGCCGGGAAGCGACGGTACGTGGAGGAAGGGAGACGCATGGGCGAGGGCGGAGAGTGCTCCCGGTCCGACGGCGGCTCCGCCGATGCGTACCCGGGCCACGACGGCGAGAATCGCGACCGCCCGGCTGGTGCGCCCCGCCCCGAGGGAGACGGGCTCCCGGCGCTCCTCGGATCACTCGGCCGGTACCTGGAGCAGCACGTGCCGCAGGACGTGGTCGTCCTGCTGCGCGCGGAACTCGAACGGCGTGAACTGCACGCGTACGCGAGCGGCTGGGGCGATGCGGTCGCCGCCCACGAACCCGACCGGCGACCGACGGCCCACGGGCAGCGGCTCTCCCTGGTGCCCCGTGCGCCGGGCCGGGCCGCGGTGATCCCCTTCCCCGCGGGCGAGTCCCCCTCTCCGGAGACCGTGCCGACTCCCGGAGAGCACCAGGGGGAGCGGGCACCTCATCCGGACGGACCGGACGGACCGGATGAGCCGGACGGACCGGATGAGCCGGACGGACCGGATGAGCCGGATGAGCCGGACGGGCCGGCCCACCCCGGTGACCCGGGCCTCCCGTACGACGAAGGCCCCCAGGATCCCCCGGACCACCCCACCCGCCCAGTGCCGGCGGACCGCGGCAAGCGGCAGCGCAAGCCGCGCCCCGAACGCGCACAGCGCACAGTGGGCCCGCCGGGCCAGGACGCCGACGGCCGCCGCCCCGGCCAGGACCCCGGCGTCGCGCCCGGCCTGGTCGCCAAGAACCCCGGCTCGAAGGTCCCCACGATTCCGCGGCTGCCCTCCAGGAGGAGGCCGGAGCCCTGAGTGCCGGGCCCGGAGCCGGGGGTGTTCCACTTCTCCAGGACCGCGGACCACGGCCCGTTCCGGCCCGTTTCCGGGCCGCTGCCCCCGCCCCGCCCATGGTGGACAGCATTTGTTTTGACCCAGGTCGATGAGGTAGGTACGCTCGGACCTGTGCCTGGGGTGTGCCTGGGCTCGTGGGCGTGTTTACAGCCGCAGCGCGAGTCCGTCTTTATGTGGGCCTCCGTGATCCGCGTCATCCTCCGCTTCCGGCGGAGTGTGCCGGGTCCGACACACCCGACCGCGTGGGTCGGGGACTGTTCCAGGTTAGTTTCACAGTGATCGGCACACAGAAAACGGAGAAGTAGTGCCTACGATCCAGCAGCTGGTCCGTAAGGGCCGACAGGACAAGGTCGAGAAGAACAAGACGCCCGCGCTCGAGGGTTCGCCCCAGCGTCGTGGCGTCTGCACGCGTGTGTTCACGACCACCCCGAAGAAGCCGAACTCGGCGCTCCGTAAGGTCGCGCGTGTGCGTCTGACCTCGGGCATCGAGGTCACGGCCTACATCCCGGGTGAGGGCCACAACCTGCAGGAGCACTCGATCGTGCTCGTGCGTGGCGGTCGTGTGAAGGACCTTCCGGGTGTTCGTTACAAGATCATCCGCGGTTCCCTCGACACGCAGGGCGTCAAGAACCGTAAGCAGGCTCGTAGCCGCTACGGCGCCAAGAAGGAGAAGTAAGAATGCCTCGTAAGGGCCCCGCCCCGAAGCGCCCGGTCATCATTGACCCGGTCTACGCATCTCCTCTTGTGACGTCGCTGATCAACAAGATCCTGCTCGACGGCAAGCGTTCCACCGCCGAGCGGATCGTCTACGGCGCCATGGAAGGCCTCCGCGAGAAGACCGGCGCTGACCCGGTCATCACGCTGAAGCGCGCGCTTGAGAACGTCAAGCCCTCGCTCGAGGTCAAGTCCCGCCGTGTTGGTGGTGCCACCTACCAGGTGCCGATCGAGGTCAAGCCCGGTCGCGCCGCAACCCTCTCGCTCCGCTGGATCGTGGGTTACTCCCGCGCCCGTCGCGAGAAGACCATGACCGAGCGCCTCATGAACGAGCTGCTCGACGCCTCCAACGGTCTTGGCGCTGCCGTCAAGAAGCGCGAGGACACGCACAAGATGGCCGAGTCCAACAAGGCCTTCGCGCACTACCGCTGGTAGTCGTTACCCACTTCGAGACCGAGAGAAGATTGAGCCTTATGGCCACCACTTCGCTTGACCTGGCCAAGGTCCGCAACATCGGGATCATGGCCCACATCGACGCGGGCAAGACGACCACCACCGAGCGGATCCTCTTCTACACCGGTGTGTCTTACAAGATCGGTGAAGTCCACGACGGCGCTGCCACGATGGACTGGATGGAGCAGGAGCAGGAGCGCGGCATCACGATCACGTCCGCCGCGACGACCTGCCACTGGCCGCTCAACGATGTCGATCACACGATCAACATCATCGACACCCCGGGTCACGTTGACTTCACCGTCGAGGTGGAGCGTTCGCTCCGCGTCCTCGACGGCGCCGTCACCGTGTTCGACGGTGTGGCCGGCGTCGAGCCCCAGTCCGAGACTGTCTGGCGACAGGCGGACCGCTACGGCGTGCCGCGTATCTGCTTCGTCAACAAGCTCGACCGTACGGGTGCCGAGTTCCACCGCTGCGTCGACATGATCGTCGACCGCCTCGGTGCGGTCCCGCTCGTCATGCAGCTCCCGATCGGCGCGGAGGCCGACTTCAAGGGCGTCGTCGACCTCGTGTCGATGAAGGCGCTCGTGTGGTCCGCCGAGGCCGCCAAGGGCGAGATGTACGACACGGTCGACATCCCGGACACGCACACCGAGGCTGCCGACGAGTGGCGCGGGAAGCTGCTGGAGACGGTCGCCGAGCACGACGAAGAGATGATGGAGCTGTACTTGGAGGGCCAGGAGCCCACCGAGGAGCAGCTGATGGCGGCTATCCGTCGCATCACGCTCGCGTCGAAGGGCTCTGCGGACTCCGTCACCGTCAGCCCCGTGTTCTGCGGTACGGCGTTCAAGAACAAGGGCGTTCAGCCCCTGCTCGACGCCGTCGTGCGCTACCTGCCCTCTCCCCTGGACGTCGAGGCCATCGAAGGCCACGACGTGAAGGACCCGGAGAAGGTCATCCAGCGCAAGCCGTCCGACGAGGAGCCCTTCTCGGGCCTCGCGTTCAAGATCATGAGCGACCCGCACCTGGGCAAGCTCACCTTCGTCCGGGTTTACTCGGGCCGCCTTGAGGCGGGTAGTTCTGTACTGAACTCCGTCAAGGGCAAGAAGGAGCGCATCGGCAAGATCTACCGCATGCACGCGAACAAGCGTGAGGAGATCGCATCGGTGGGCGCCGGCGACATCATCGCGGTGATGGGTCTCAAGCAGACCACCACCGGTGAGACGCTGTGCGACGACAAGAACCCGGTCATCCTGGAGTCCATGGACTTCCCGGCCCCGGTCATTCAGGTCGCCATCGAGCCGAAGTCCAAGGGTGACCAGGAGAAGCTGGGTGTAGCCATCCAGCGTCTCTCGGAGGAGGACCCGTCCTTCCAGGTCCACTCGGACGAGGAGACCGGCCAGACCATCATCGGTGGTATGGGCGAGCTTCACCTTGAGGTGCTCGTCGACCGCATGAAGCGCGAATTCCGCGTCGAGGCGAACGTCGGCAAGCCCCAGGTCGCGTACCGCGAGACGATCCGCAAGACCGTCGAGCGCATCGACTACACGCACAAGAAGCAGACTGGTGGTACCGGCCAGTTCGCGAAGGTGCAGATCGCCCTTGAGCCCATCGAGGGTGGCGACGCGTCGTACGAGTTCGTCAACAAGGTCACCGGTGGCCGCATCCCCCGGGAGTACATCCCGTCGGTGGACGCGGGCGCCCAGGAAGCCATGCAGTTCGGCATCCTGGCCGGTTACGAGATGGTCGGCGTCCGCGTCACCCTTCTCGACGGTGGTTACCACGAGGTCGACTCCTCGGAGCTGGCCTTCAAGATCGCCGGTTCGCAGGCCTTCAAGGAGGGTGCCCGCAAGGCCTCTCCCGTGCTCCTTGAGCCGATGATGGCCGTCGAGGTCACCACGCCCGAGGACTACATGGGCGATGTGATCGGCGACCTGAACTCCCGCCGTGGCCAGATCCAGGCCATGGAGGAGCGCAGCGGCGCTCGCGTCGTGAAGGGCCTCGTGCCCCTCTCGGAGATGTTCGGCTACGTCGGAGACCTCCGCAGCAAGACCTCGGGTCGCGCAAGCTACTCGATGCAGTTCGACTCCTACGCCGAGGTTCCGCGGAACGTCGCCGAGGAGATCATCGCGAAGGCCAAGGGCGAGTAACTCCCGAGTCACTCGACCGGGCGGCTCTTCGGAGTTGCTCATCGCGAGTGCGGGTTTCGACCCGTACGAGCTCAGCTTTAGGCTTATCACCGGAGCCACTGGGGCATTCAGCGCAATCCGTGCTGAATGCCCCGGGCGCCGGCATCCCAGCAAAGATCACCTGGCGCCGATGAAGCAAGGCGTACAGAACCACTCCGCAGGAGGACCCAGTGGCGAAGGCAAAGTTCGAGCGGACTAAGCCGCACGTCAACATCGGCACCATCGGTCACATTGACCACGGTAAGACGACCCTCACGGCCGCCATTACCAAGGTGCTGCACGACGCGTACCCGGACCTGAACGAGGCCTCGGCCTTTGACCAGATCGACAAGGCGCCGGAAGAGCGTCAGCGTGGTATCACCATCTCCATCGCGCACGTCGAGTACCAGACCGAGTCGCGTCACTACGCCCACGTTGACTGCCCCGGTCACGCGGACTACATCAAGAACATGATCACGGGTGCGGCGCAGATGGACGGCGCCATCCTCGTGGTCGCGGCCACCGACGGCCCGATGCCGCAGACGAAGGAGCACGTCCTCCTGGCCCGCCAGGTAGGCGTCCCCTACATCGTCGTCGCGCTGAACAAGGCCGACATGGTGGACGACGAGGAGATCCTGGAGCTCGTCGAGCTCGAGGTTCGTGAGCTCCTCTCCGAGTACGAGTTCCCGGGCGACGACCTTCCGGTCGTCAAGGTCTCGGCGCTCAAGGCGCTTGAGGGCGACAAGGAGTGGGGCCAGTCGGTCCTGAACCTGATGGCCGCCGTCGACGAGTCGATCCCGCAGCCCGAGCGTGACGTCGAGAAGCCGTTCCTCATGCCCATCGAGGACGTCTTCACGATCACCGGTCGTGGCACGGTCGTCACCGGTCGTATCGAGCGTGGTGTCCTCAAGGTCAACGAGACCGTCGACATCGTCGGTATCAAGGAAGAGAAGACCACCACCACGGTCACCGGCATCGAGATGTTCCGCAAGCTGCTCGACGAGGGCCAGGCGGGCGAGAACGTCGGTCTGCTCCTCCGTGGCATCAAGCGCGAGGACGTCGAGCGCGGCCAGGTCATCATCAAGCCGGGTTCGGTCACGCCGCACACCGACTTCCAGGCCCAGGCCTACATCCTGTCGAAGGACGAGGGTGGCCGTCACACCCCCTTCTTCAACAACTACCGCCCGCAGTTCTACTTCCGTACCACGGACGTAACGGGCGTTGTGACCCTTCCCGAGGGCACCGAGATGGTCATGCCGGGTGACAACACCCTCATGGACGTCGCGCTGATCCAGCCGGTCGCCATGGAAGAGGGCCTGAAGTTCGCCATCCGTGAGGGTGGCCGGACCGTCGGCGCCGGCCAGGTCACCAAGATCACCAAGTAATTTGGTGTTCGACCTGGCAGCTCGATGAACTGAGCTCCAAGAGAAGGGCCCCGGCCCCGCCGCGCAAGCGGTGGGTGCCGGGGCCCTTTTCGTCGTGCTCGGACGGTGACCGGGTTCTCGTACGGTGCCGGGCTCCCGCATTCCTCGTACGGGGCGCCGGGGCCGCCCGGTGGCGCTAGCGCGACCAGCTCCACGGGGAGGCGTCGGGGCCGAGTCCTGCCACGAAGGGGATCCGGTTCTTCCAGACAGGGGTGACGCCGGGCAGCCCCAGTGACACCGGGCCCTTGGTGTACGTCGTGGTCCTGCCCCGCTCCCTGAGCCGGACCCTGCCCTTCTCGTCCAGGCCCACCACGAAGTCCGACCAGCCGGTGCCGGCGCCGACCGCCCCGTACCCCGCGAAGGGATAGCCGCCGAATCCCGCCGGGCTCTTGAACTGGGGGGCTCCCTCGGTGACGGCAGGTGTGCCGTCGAGCCGCAGGGTCAGCAGGTGTGCCGATGCGGGGGCGCGGTACATCAGGACGGGTTTGCCGTCGAAGCCGACCGTGGAGCAGGGCGCGGTGCCGGGGGCGGGGAGGCCGGTGCGCGGCTGGGGGAGGACCGGGCCGCCCCGCTGTTCCTGGGCCCAGTGCAGCACGGTGTCCTTGGCCGAGGCGAAGACCCTGACCAGGTCGCCGTCCAGGATCGCGGAGAGCCCGTCCTGGACAGGGCCGCCCGGCAGTTCGCGCCACGGACTCCAGCGTCCCGCCGCGTCCCTGACCCGGGTGCTGAGTCCGCGCTCCGCGTTCCGTACGAACAGATGGACCTGCTCGTCGGTGGTCGCCAGCGCCACCGGCACACCGATGCGACGGCCCCGGTCGGACCGCTTCTCCGGGTTGCCCAGACTGGTCCAGGCACTCATCCGGCCCGTGGCGTCCTTCTCCTCGATCACCACGATCTCGCGGGTGTTCGCACCGCCGTGTCCGGCCAGCGCGGAGAACCGCACCCCGAACAGCATCAGCCGGCCGCTCGGCAGGGTGGCGCTCCCGAGCGTCGGGGCGAGCGGTCCACCGCCGAGGTCCTGGGGGTCGTGCCAGCGGCCCGGGGCGTCCTGCCGCGTCCGCCAGCGGGCGAGGCGCAGACCGGCCACGCCGTACGCGGTCAGCTGTGTCCCGTCGCCCTGGACGAGCGCCAACCGGGGCCCCGGGTAACGGTAGTTGGTCGACCGTACCCATCCCTTCCAGTTGGCCAGCGGGCGTCCGCGCCCCACGTTGTAGTCGCCGCAGCCCGCGGGGTTTCCGCACTGCCAGTCGATGTCGCCGCCGTAGGCGACCAGCGGATCGGCCTTCTCCCTCAGCACGCTCGGGGGGAGGTTCTTGGGCCAGTGCCGGTTGTAGTAGCCGCGGAAGGCGGTACTGGCGAACCGGGGGAGGGGCTTGCCCTGCTCGGCCTTCTCGGCGACCCAGCGGATCAGCGCCGCCCAGCTGAAACAGGCGACCGCGGTGTGGTCGGGGTGATCCGAGTAGCCGCGCTGCTCGCTGTCCTTGCGGCGGACCTGCTCGGGGCTGTGCTGGATGTCCGGGTCGGGGTCGAGGGTGTGCACGACGGTCGGCCGGTAGTGGTCGAGAAG
Source organism: Streptomyces sp. NPDC051561 (assembly GCF_044454195.1). NCBI lineage: Bacteria > Bacillati > Actinomycetota > Actinomycetes > Kitasatosporales > Streptomycetaceae > Streptomyces > Streptomyces sp. NPDC051561. The sequence continues at coordinate 62,282 of NZ_JBITDM010000025.1, forward strand.
CCCGGTCAGTGCGTCGACCAGCTCCTCGTGGTCGTACGAACTCGCCTGCCGCAACGGGGAGTTGTCCGCGACCATGGTCCGCTGGCTCGACCGGCGGTCGGACCACAGGGCGGGCAGCGCGGGCCGGCCGCGGGAGGAGTTCACCGAGACGTTCAGGAAGACCAGGGAGGCCTGGCGGCCGTTGTGGACGAGGGTGTTCAGCTCGGCCTGCTTCTCCCCGCGCAGCCCCAGCACGGTCCGCTGCCACGGGGCGAACTTGTCCAGGCCGAGCAGGGTCGCGTACGCCTGCCGCAGGCCCTGCTGACGGGCGGAGATGTACGCCGACTTGTCGGCCTCCGGGCGGGGGTGACCGGGAGCATGGTTGACCCCGTTGGCCTCGCCCGCGGTGACGTACACCGAGACCACCGGGGTGCCCGCGTCCAGCATCCGGCGGGCGTCGGGGTTCATGAAGTACAGGTCGTCGTCGGGGTGGGCGAGGAACTGAAGGAGGAGGGAGCGCTCGGCGTGGGCGATGGGGCGGCCGGGGGCGGGGTCGGCGACCGGGGTGCGGCGCCGGGGCGCAGGGACCGTGCAGGAGGAGAGGGCGAGGGCGGCCGGTGTGGCCGCGGCGGCGGCCAGCAGGGTCCGGCGGGGCAGGGTGGATCCCGTACCGCTGCGCATCTGTCCGTGTACTCCGTCCGCGTCTGTGCGCAGCGGACGGTCGTCCCGTGCTGCGTCCGGTCATTCTCGGCGGAGAAAGGGGCCCTGGGCCCGCGCTCACCCCGCCGCGCTCAGCTAGACGGCGGGGGAGGGGCGGGGGTTGCTTGCGACTGCGGAGTGTTCGGTACGGGGAGGGCGGCGGAGACCGCGTGTGCGGGCAGAACCCCAGCGGCATGAGGGTCAGGGCGCTTCAGGGCGACCAGGACAGCTGGTAGACCGAACTTCGACGTCGAGGAGTGGGAGCACCTCGCGGAGCTGCTCACCCGGCCGGCGCGGAGCCTCGGTGAGGGCGGCGGCCGACGCTTCTCGGGGGCGGTGGGGCGGGTTCACCCGTCCGCAGGGAGAGCCCCGGTTTGACCTCCGTCACTCTGCGGGTAATCTCTTCCGCCCGATTGGCGTGCACCGTGCCCCGTATGGCAGACTGTTGGGGTTGCTCGGTTGAGTATCGATGCTGCACGCCTCCCGCCGGGAGGACCGGAAGCGAGTCCCACAGTACTCGTCGCCCCAACTGCCCCTTGGGCAGCGCTGGAGCGGACGTACGGGAATCTTTCGGGAAGTGTTAGTGCGGTACCGGCCAGGCACCCGGTGGGTGTTCTCCCCCGGCTCGCGGTCGCGGACCGCATCCCTTAGAGCAGGGAAATTCCTTGGGATTTCTTGCTGGCGCGGATGCGACACGCCCGACCGCGTGGGTCGGAGGGGCGCAGTGCTGAGAGGCACAGCCGCCCGGGTTCCAGAGCGTTATGAGAGACAGGACTACTAGTAGCCATGGCGGGACAGAAGATCCGCATCCGGCTCAAGGCCTACGACCACGAGGTCATCGACTCCTCGGCGAAGAAGATCGTCGAGACGGTGACCCGCACTGGTGCGTCGGTCGCAGGCCCGGTGCCGCTGCCCACTGAGAAGAACGTGTACTGCGTCATCAAGTCGCCGCACAAGTACAAGGACTCTCGCGAGCACTTCGAGATGCGCACGCACAAGCGCCTCATCGACATTCTCGACCCCACGCCGAAGACGGTTGACTCGCTCATGCGTCTCGACCTGCCGGCGGGCGTCGACATCGAGATCAAGCTCTGAAGGGACGGGCCGAGATGAGCAAGAACATCAAGGGCGTCCTGGGCGAGAAGCTCGGCATGACCCAGGTCTGGGACGAGAACAACCGGGTTGTCCCGGTGACCGTCGTCAAGGCCGGTCCGTGCGTCGTGACGCAGGTACGTACGAACGACAACGACGGCTACGAGTCGGTCCAGATCGCCTTCGGCGAGATTGACCCGCGCAAGGTGAACAAGCCCCTCAAGGGTCACTTCGCCAAGGCCGACGTGACCCCGCGCCGCCACCTCGTGGAGCTGCGCACCCCGGACGCCAGCGAGTACACGCTGGGCCAGGAGATCACTGCCGAGGTGTTCGAGTCCGGCGTCAAGGTTGACGTCACGGGCAAGAGCAAGGGCAAGGGCTTCGCCGGTGTGATGAAGCGTCACAACTTCCACGGTGGCAAGGCTTCCCACGGTGCCCACCGCGTGCACCGTAAGCCTGGTTCCATCGGTGGCTGTGCCACCCCCGGCCGTGTCTTCAAGGGCATGCGCATGGCGGGTCGCATGGGTAACGAGCGGGTCACCACCCAGAACCTGACCGTCCACGCCGTTGACGCCGAGAAGGGTCTGCTGCTCATCAAGGGCGCCGTCCCCGGCCCCAACGGTGGCCTCGTCCTGGTCCGCACCGCGGCCAAGGGGGTTTGAGGAACCGATGAGCACCATTGACATCCTTTCGCCGGCAGGTGACAAGGCCGGGACCGTCGACCTCCCCGCGGAGATCTTCGACGCCAAGGTCAGCATTCCGCTGATCCACCAGGTCGTTGTCGCTCAGCTGGCAGCTGCCCGCCAGGGCACGCACAAGACCAAGCGTCGCGGCGAAGTCCGTGGTGGCGGTAAGAAGCCTTACCGCCAGAAGGGCACCGGCCGCGCCCGTCAGGGTTCGACCCGCGCCCCGCAGTTCGCAGGCGGTGGCGTCGTCCACGGCCCGCAGCCGCGCGACTACTCGCAGCGCACGCCCAAGAAGATGAAGGCCGCCGCCCTGCGCGGTGCCCTCACCGACCGGGCCCGCAACGCTCGTATCCACGTCGTCACCGGCGTGGTCGAGGGTGCGGTTTCCACGAAGGCCGCGAAGTCCCTGCTGGGCAAGGTCAGCGAGCGCAAGCACGTGCTCCTGGTTGCCGAGCGTTCGGACGAGGCCGCGTGGCTCTCCGCCCGCAACCTGCCCCAGGTGCACATCCTGGAGCCGGGCCAGCTGAACACGTACGACGTGCTCGTCTCGGACGACCTGGTCTTCACCAAGGCCGCCTTCGAGTCCTTCGTGTCTGGCCCCAAGGCCGATGAGACCGAAGGGAGCGACGCCTGATGACTGCGATCGTTACCAGCAAGACCTTCACGGACCACCGCGACATTCTTGTCAAGCCGGTTGTCTCCGAGAAGAGCTACGCGCTGCTCGACGAGAACAAGTACACGTTCATCGTCGCGCCCGGCTCCAACAAGACCCAGATCAAGCAGGCCGTGGAAGCGGTCTTCTCGGTCAAGGTCACGGGGGTCAACACGATCAACCGGCAGGGTAAGCGCAAGCGCACCAAGACCGGTTTCGGCAAGCGCGCTGACACCAAGCGCGCCATCGTGACCCTCGCCGAGGGCGACCGTATCGACATCTTCGGCGGTCCGACCGCCTGACGGCGGTCTGGATCGTCCGAAATCGGACGAGGACTGAGAAATGGGAATCCGCAAGTACAAGCCGACTACGCCGGGCCGCCGTGGCTCCTCCGTAGCCGACTTTGTCGAGATCACGCGGTCCACGCCGGAGAAGTCGCTGGTTCGCCCTCTGCACAGCAAGGGCGGCCGTAACAACGCCGGTCGGATCACTGTTCGTCACCAGGGTGGCGGCCACAAGCGCGCCTACCGTGTGATCGACTTCCGTCGTCACGACAAGGACGGCGTGCCGGCCAAGGTCGCGCACATCGAGTACGACCCCAACCGCACCGCGCGCATCGCGCTGCTGCACTACGCGGACGGCGAGAAGCGTTACATCCTCGCCCCGCGTGGCCTGTCGCAGGGTGACCGGATTGAGAACGGCCCTGGCGCCGACATCAAGCCGGGCAACAACCTCGCGCTGCGCAACATCCCGGTTGGTACCACCATCCACAACATCGAGCTGCGGCCCGGTGGCGGTGCGAAGTTCGCCCGCTCCGCCGGTGCCTCCGTGCAGCTGCTGGCGAAGGAGGGCACCATGGCCCACCTTCGTATGCCTTCCGGCGAAATTCGCCTGGTCGACGCCCGCTGCCGCGCCACCATTGGCGAGGTCGGCAACGCCGAGCAGTCGAACATCAACTGGGGCAAGGCCGGCCGCATGCGCTGGAAGGGCGTTCGCCCGACCGTTCGCGGTGTTGCGATGAACCCGGTCGACCACCCGCACGGTGGTGGTGAGGGTAAGACCTCCGGTGGTCGCCACCCGGTCTCCCCGTGGGGTCAGAAGGAGGGTCGTACTCGCTCGCCGAAGAAGGCTTCGAGCAAGTACATCGTCCGCCGCCGCAAGTCGAACAAGAAGCGCTAGGAGCGGGTTTAGATGCCGCGCAGTCTCAAGAAGGGGCCTTTCGTCGACGGACACCTTGTCAAGAAGGTGGACGTACAGAACGAGGCAGGCTCCAAGAACGTCATCAAGACCTGGTCCCGGCGCTCGATGATCATCCCCAGCATGCTGGGTCACACCATCGCGGTGCACAACGGCAAGATCCACGTCCCGGTGTTCGTCACCGAGTCGATGGTCGGCCACAAGCTCGGCGAGTTTGCGCCGACCCGCACCTTCCGCGGCCACGTCAAGGACGACCGCAAGTCGAAGCGCCGCTAAGGCGGGGTGCGAAGACTATGAACGACACCGAAGGGACAACCATGGAAGCCAGGGCCCAGGCGCGGTACATCCGCGTCACGCCCATGAAGGCCCGCCGAGTGGTGGACCTTATCCGTGGCATGGATGCCACGGAGGCTCAGGCGGTCCTGCGTTTCGCCCCGCAGGCCGCGAGCGTGCCGGTTGGCAAGGTGCTGGACAGCGCCATCGCCAACGCCGCGCACAACTACGACCACTCCGACGCTTCTTCGCTGGTCATCAGCGAGGCGTACGTGGATGAGGGTCCGACCCTGAAGCGGTTCCGTCCGCGTGCTCAGGGCCGTGCCTACCGCATCCGCAAGCGGACCAGCCACATCACCGTGGTCGTCAGCAGCAAGGAAGGAACCCGGTAATGGGCCAGAAGGTAAACCCGCACGGGTTCCGGCTCGGCATTACCACGGACTTCAAGTCCCGTTGGTACGCCGACAAGCTGTACAAGGACTACGTCAAGGAAGACGTCGCCATCCGCAGGATGATGACGTCCGGCATGGAGCGCGCCGGCATCTCGAAGGTTGAGATCGAGCGCACCCGTGACCGCGTGCGTGTGGACATCCACACCGCTCGTCCGGGCATCGTCATCGGCCGCCGTGGCGCCGAGGCCGACCGCATCCGCGGTGACCTCGAGAAGCTCACGGGCAAGCAGGTCCAGCTGAACATCCTCGAGGTCAAGAACCCCGAGATGGACGCTCAGCTGGTTGCTCAGGCCGTTGCCGAGCAGCTCTCCTCCCGCGTCTCCTTCCGTCGCGCCATGCGTAAGAGCATGCAGGGCACGATGAAGGCCGGCGCCAAGGGCATCAAGATCCAGTGCGGCGGTCGCCTCGGCGGCGCCGAGATGTCCCGGTCGGAGTTCTACCGCGAGGGCCGTGTGCCGCTGCACACGCTCCGCGCGAACGTGGACTACGGCTTCTTCGAGGCCAAGACGACCTTCGGTCGCATTGGCGTCAAGGTCTGGATCTACAAGGGCGACGTCAAGAACATCGCCGAGGTCCGCGCCGAGAACGCTGCGGCCCGTGCGGGTAACCGCCCGGCCCGTGGCGCCGGCGCTGGCGACCGTCCCGCCGGCCGTGGTGGCCGTGGTGGCGAGCGTGGCGGCCGCGGCCGCAAGCCGCAGCAGTCCGCGCCGGCAGCCGAGGCCCCCAAGGCCGACGCTCCCGCCGCCGCTGCTCCGGCTGAGAGCACCGGAACGGAGGCCTGACCGACATGCTGATCCCTCGTAGGGTCAAGCACCGCAAGCAGCACCACCCCAAGCGCAGTGGTATGGCCAAGGGTGGTACTGAGGTCGCATTCGGCGAGTACGGCATCCAGGCGCTCACGCCCGCGTATGTCACGAACCGCCAGATCGAAGCGGCTCGTATCGCGATGACCCGCCACATCAAGCGTGGCGGCAAGGTCTGGATCAACATTTACCCGGACCGTCCGCTGACGAAGAAGCCTGCCGAGACCCGCATGGGTTCCGGTAAGGGTTCCCCGGAGTGGTGGATCGCGAACGTCAAGCCCGGTCGGGTGATGTTCGAGTTGTCCTACCCGAACGAGAAGATTGCTCGTGAGGCGCTCACCCGCGCTGCTCACAAGCTTCCGATGAAGTGCCGGATTGTTCGGCGCGAGGCAGGTGAGTCGTGATGGTGGCCGGTACGAAGGCGACTGAGCTGCGCGAGCTGAACGACGAGGACCTCGTCGCGAAGCTCCGTGAGGCCAAGGAAGAACTGTTCAACCTCCGCTTCCAGGCGGCGACCGGGCAGCTCGAAAACCACGGCCGGCTCAAGTCCGTCCGTAAGGACATCGCCCGGATCTACACCCTGATGCGCGAGCGCGAGCTGGGCATCGAGACGGTGGAGAGTGCCTGATGAGCGAGAAGAATGTGACTGAGACGACTGAGCAGCGCGGTTTCCGCAAGACCCGTGAGGGTCTCGTCGTCAGCGACAAGATGGACAAGACCGTCGTCGTCGCTGTCGAGGACCGCGTCAAGCACGCCCTGTACGGCAAGGTCATCCGCCGTACGAACAAGCTCAAGGCTCACGACGAGTCCAACGCCGCAGGCGTCGGCGACCGCGTTGTCATCATGGAGACGCGTCCGCTGTCGGCCTCGAAGCGCTGGCGCATCGTCGAGATCCTCGAGAAGGCCAAGTAGTCAGTTCCCGCAAGGGAGTTGGCATTGATTCGCCTTAAAGGGGTTTCCCTTTAAGTAGTTCCGCCAGGCTCGGTGGGGTGGCCGTAGAGATACGGCCCCCCGCCGGGAACCGGCAGACGATCAGGAGATAGACGTGATCCAGCAGGAGTCGCGACTTCGCGTCGCCGACAACACGGGTGCGAAGGAAATTCTCACCATCCGTGTTCTCGGTGGCTCGGGTCGCCGCTACGCGGGCATCGGTGACGTCATCGTCGCCACCGTCAAGGATGCGATCCCCGGTGGCAACGTGAAGAAGGGTGACGTCGTCAAGGCCGTCATCGTTCGCACCGTCAAGGAGCGTCGTCGCCAGGATGGCTCGTACATCCGCTTCGACGAGAACGCCGCTGTCATTCTCAAGAACGACGGCGACCCCCGCGGCACCCGTATCTTCGGCCCGGTGGGCCGTGAGCTGCGCGAGAAGAAGTTCATGAAGATCATCTCGCTCGCGCCGGAGGTGCTGTAAGCATGAAGATCAAGAAGGGCGACCTGGTTCAGGTCATCACCGGTAAGGACAAGGGCAAGCAGGGCAAGGTCGTTCAGGCCTTCCCCCGCGAGGACCGCGTCCTGGTCGAGGGTGTCAACCGGGTCAAGAAGCACACGAAGGCCGGCCAGAACCAGGCCGGCGGCATCGTGACGACCGAGGCTCCGGTCCACGTCAGCAACGTTCAGCTGGTTGTGGAGAAGGACGGCAACAAGGTCGTTACCCGCGTCGGCTACCGCTTTGACGACGAGGGCAACAAGATCCGCGTTGCCAAGCGGACTGGTGAGGACATCTGATGACTGCCACCACCGCACCGCGCCTCAAGCTGCGCTACCGCGAGGAGATCACCGGCAAGCTGCGTGAGGAGTTCTCGTACGAGAACGTCATGCAGATCCCCGGTCTGGTCAAGATCGTGGTCAACATGGGTGTCGGCGACGCCGCCCGTGACTCGAAGCTGATCGACGGGGCCATCAAGGACCTGACGACCATCACGGGTCAGAAGCCGGCCGTTACCAAGGCCCGGAAGTCCATCGCGCAGTTCAAGCTGCGCGAGGGTCAGCCGATCGGCTGCCACGTCACCCTCCGCGGTGACCGCATGTGGGAGTTCCTGGACCGTACGCTGTCGCTCGCGCTGCCGCGTATCCGTGACTTCCGTGGTCTGTCGCCGAAGCAGTTCGACGGCCGTGGCAACTACACGTTCGGTCTCACGGAGCAGGTCATGTTCCACGAGATCGACCAGGACAAGATCGACCGAGTCCGGGGAATGGACATCACCGTGGTCACCACGGCGACGAACGACGACGAGGGCCGCGCCCTCCTTCGTCACCTCGGCTTCCCCTTCAAGGAGGCGTAACCGAGATGGCGAAGAAGGCTCTGATCGCTAAGGCCGCTCGCAAGCCGAAGTTCGGCGTGCGTGCCTACACGCGCTGCCAGCGCTGTGGCCGGCCCCACTCCGTGTACCGCAAGTTCGGCCTGTGCCGCGTGTGCCTTCGTGAGATGGCTCACCGTGGCGAGCTGCCGGGCGTGACCAAGAGCTCCTGGTAGTCAGTACTGCCCTTTGGGCGTACGGATTTTCCAGGGCTCTCGGTAAGTATCTGGTCGGCAGGAGCCCCACCCCGAATGCCGTAGGCTAGAAGGGTTGGGCGCCTGCCGCCCATAACGACTTACTACGCCGTAGGTCCCCGCACCGCACCCGTCCCGCCTCTGAGTGGGGAGAGGGATGGCGCATACAGGAAACCCCGGCGAGAGAGGCCGAAGGCCAATTCATGACCATGACTGATCCCATCGCAGACATGCTCACGCGTCTGCGTAACGCGAACTCGGCGTACCACGACACCGTCGTGATGCCGCACAGCAAGATCAAGTCGCACATCGCGGAGATCCTCCAGCAGGAGGGCTTCATCACCGGCTGGAAGGTCGAGGACGCCGAGGTCGGCAAGAGCCTCGTTCTCGACCTGAAGTTCGGTCCGAACCGCGAGCGTTCGATTGCCGGCATCAAGCGTATTTCGAAGCCGGGTCTGCGCGTGTACGCGAAGTCCACCAACCTGCCCAAGGTCCTCGGCGGCCTCGGCGTGGCGATCATCTCCACGTCGCACGGTCTTCTGACCGGCCAGCAGGCAGGCAAGAAGGGCGTAGGTGGGGAAGTCCTCGCCTACGTCTGGTAGTCGGGAAAGGAAGGAAAGCTAATGTCGCGAATCGGCAAGCTCCCCATCCAGGTTCCCGCTGGTGTGGACGTCACCATCGACGGCCGCACGGTTGCCGTGAAGGGCCCCAAGGGCACCCTCACGCACACTGTTGCTGCGCCGATCGAGATTGTTAAGGGCGAGGATGGCGTGCTCAACGTCAACCGCCCCAACGACGAGCGTCAGAACAAGGCCCTGCACGGCCTGTCCCGCACGCTGGTGGCGAACATGATCACCGGCGTGACCGCGGGATACAGCAAGGCGCTCGAGATCAGCGGTGTCGGTTACCGCGTCCAGGCGAAGGGCTCCAACCTGGAGTTCGCCCTGGGCTACAGCCACCCCATCGTGATCGAGGCTCCCGAAGGCATCACCTTCAAGGTCGAGTCGCCCACGAAGCTCAGCGTCGAGGGCATCGACAAGCAGAAGGTCGGCGAGGTCGCCGCTAACATCCGCAAGCTGCGGAAGCCCGACCCGTACAAGGCCAAGGGCGTCAAGTACGCCGGCGAGGTCATCCGCCGCAAGGTCGGAAAGGCGGGTAAGTAAGCCATGGCATACGGTGTAAAGATCGCCAAGGGTGACGCGTACAAGCGCGCTGCCATCAAGCGTCGTCACATCCGCATCCGCAAGCACGTCTCCGGCACGCCGGAGCGTCCTCGCCTGGTCGTGACGCGGTCCAACCGCAACGTGACCGCCCAGGTCATCGACGACATCGCGGGCCACACGCTCGCGTCGGCGTCGACCCTGGACGTTTCGATCCGCGGCAACGAGGGTGACAAGAGCGCCCACGCCAAGCAGGTCGGCGCACTTGTCGCCGAGCGTGCGAAGGCTGCCGGCGTCGAGACCGTCGTGTTCGACCGTGGTGGCAACAGGTACGCCGGGCGCATTGCCGCTCTGGCTGACGCCGCCCGCGAAGCCGGGCTGAAGTTCTAAGCCCCGGTTCCGGGACTAACGGACGTAACAGAGAGAGGTAAATCCAATGGCTGGACCCCAGCGCCGCGGAAGCGGTGCCGGTGGCGGCGAGCGGCGGGACCGGAAGGGTCGCGACGGTGGCGCTGCCGCCGAGAAGACCGCTTACGTTGAGCGCGTTGTCGCGATCAACCGCGTTGCCAAGGTTGTCAAGGGTGGTCGTCGCTTCAGCTTCACCGCGCTCGTCGTGGTCGGAGACGGTGACGGCACCGTAGGTGTCGGTTACGGCAAGGCCAAGGAAGTTCCCGCGGCCATCGCCAAGGGCGTTGAGGAAGCCAAGAAGAGCTTCTTCAAGGTCCCGCGTATCCAGGGCACCATCCCGCACCCGATCACGGGCGAGAAGGCCGCGGGCGTCGTCCTGCTCAAGCCTGCTTCCCCCGGTACCGGCGTTATCGCCGGTGGCCCGGTGCGTGCCGTACTCGAGTGCGCCGGCGTTCACGACATTCTGTCGAAGTCGCTCGGTTCTTCGAACGCGATCAACATCGTGCACGCGACCGTCGCGGCCCTTCAGGGCCTGCAGCGTCCCGAGGAGATCGCGGCTCGCCGTGGTCTGCCCCTTGAGGACGTCGCCCCGGCGGCTCTGCTTCGTGCACGTGCGGGAGCGGGTGCGTAATGGCCCGTCTCGAGATCACGCAGACGAAGTCGTACATCGGCAGCAAGCAGAACCACCGCGACACCCTGCGTTCGCTCGGGCTCAAGCGCCTGAACGACACGGTTGTCAAGGAGGACCGCCCCGAGTTCCGCGGAATGGTGCACACCGTCCGTCACCTCGTGTCGGTCAAGGAGGTCGACTGACATGGCGGAGAACAACCCGCTGAAGGTCCACAACCTCCGTCCGGCTCCGGGCGCCAAGACCGCCAAGACCCGTGTGGGTCGTGGTGAGGCGTCGAAGGGTAAGACGGCAGGCCGTGGTACCAAGGGCACCAAGGCCCGTTACCAGGTTCCGCAGCGCTTCGAGGGTGGGCAGATGCCCCTCCACATGCGTCTGCCGAAGCTCAAGGGCTTCAAGAACCCGTTCCGCACGGAGTTCCAGGTCGTGAACCTGGACAAGCTGGCCGAGCTCTACCCCGAGGGTGGAGAGGTCACGGTGGCCGATCTGGTCGCCAAGGGCGCCGTGCGCAACAACCACCTCGTCAAGGTCCTGGGCCAGGGCGAGATCTCCGTGGCACTGACGGTTTCGGTTGACGCCGCTTCCGCCTCCGCCAAGGAGAAGATCGCTGCCGCTGGCGGCAGCGTCACCGAGCTCGTCTGAGACAGCTCGATGGCTTGAACATCCGACCGGGGATGCCTCTCAAAAGGGGCATCCCCGGTTGGTCGTTCCTAGGGGGCGGGGTCCGCCGGTATGGTGGCGTGCACTGTTAACTATCGCGCGGTGTGCCCACAACGCTGTCCGCTCGTTGTTTGACTGATACGTATTCGTCGATCCTCAATACCGTCACCCTTCGACGCAGTAGCGCGGGGGTCGCAGGAGGCACCGTGCTCACCGCGTTCGCCCGGGCGTTCAAGACGCCCGACCTGCGCAAGAAGCTGCTCTTCACACTGGGCATCATTGTGCTGTTCCGGCTCGGAGCGCACATTCCCGTTCCGGGCGTCAGCTATAAGAACGTACAGACCTGTATCGACTTCGCGTCCAAGGACGGGGCCGGCGGCCTCTTCGGGCTGGTGAACATGTTCAGCGGTGGCGCGCTGCTGCAGATCACCATCTTTGCGCTGGGCATCATGCCGTACATCACGGCGAGCATCATCCTTCAGCTGCTGACCGTGGTCATCCCGCGGCTGGAAGCCCTGAAGAAGGAGGGGCAGTCCGGCACGGCGAAGATCACGCAGTACACGCGTTATCTGACCGTGGCGCTGGCCGTCCTTCAGGGCACCGGCCTGGTGGCCACCGCCAACTCCGGTGCGCTGTTCCAGGCTTGCCCCGACTCGATCCGCTCGCAGATCGTTCCGGACAAGTCCATCTTCACCACCGCCGTCATGGTCATCACGATGACGGCCGGCACCGCGATGGTCATGTGGCTCGGTGAGCTCGTCACCGACCGCGGCATCGGCAACGGCATGTCCATCCTGATGTTCATCTCGATCGCTGCCGGCTTCCCCGGCTCGCTCTGGGCCATCAAGAAGTCGGGCAAGCTGGCCGACGGCTGGATCGAGTTCGCGGTCGTGATCCTGGTCGGGTTCGCGATGGTCGGGCTAGTGGTGTTCGTGGAACAGGCGCAGCGCCGGATCCCGGTTCAGTACGCGAAGCGGATGATCGGCCGGAAGTCGTACGGCGGAACCTCGACGTACATCCCGCTGAAGGTCAATCAGGCGGGCGTGATCCCCGTGATCTTCGCTTCTTCGCTGCTCTACATCCCGGCCCTGATCGTGCAGTTCTCCGGATCCACGGCCGGCTGGGCCCAGTGGATCCAGAACAATATGGTCAAGGGCGACCATCCCTACTACATCGTCACGTACTTCCTGTTGATCGTGTTCTTCGCCTTCTTCTATGTGGCGATCTCGTTCAACCCCGAAGAAGTCGCTGACAACATGAAGAAGTATGGTGGCTTCATCCCGGGCATCCGGGCAGGTCGACCTACTGCTGAGTACCTGAGTTACGTGCTGAACCGCATCACGTGGCCGGGGTCGCTGTACCTGGGTCTGATCGCTCTCGTGCCGACGATGGCGTTGGCCGGCTTCGGTGCCAGCCAGGACTTCCCGTTCGGCGGCACAAGCATCCTCATCATCGTGGGTGTGGGTCTGGAGACCGTGAAGCAGATCGAGAGCCAGCTCCAGCAGCGCAATTACGAAGGGTTCCTCCGCTGATGCGTATCGTCCTCGTCGGGCCGCCGGGCGCGGGCAAGGGAACGCAGGCCGCGTTCCTCGCCAAGAACCTGTCGATCCCGCACATTTCCACGGGAGACCTCTTCCGGGCCAACATCAGCCAGGGCACCGCCCTCGGCAAGCAGGCCAAGGCGATCATGGACGCCGGAAATCTGGTCCCCGACGAGGTCACGATCGGCATGGCTCTGGACCGCATGGCCCAGAGCGACGCCGTGAACGGTTTCCTCCTCGACGGCTTCCCCCGCAACGTCTTCCAGGCGGAGGCGCTCGACGCCGCGCTGAAGGAGCAGGGGCAGAAGCTGGACGCCGTCCTGGACCTGGAGGTCCCGGAGGAAGAGGTCGTGAAGCGGATCGCCGGCCGGCGTATCTGCCGCAACGATTCCGCTCATGTCTTCCACGCCACGTACAGCCCGCCGGAGACCGAGGATGTCTGTGACATCTGCGGTGGCGAGCTCTACCAGCGCGGCGACGACACCGAGGAAGTCGTACGCAAGCGGCTCGACGTCTACCACACGCAGACCGAGCCCATCATCGACCACTACAAGGCGCAGGGCCTGGTGGTCACCCTCTCCGCGGAAGGCAAGGTCGCCGAGGTGACCGAGCGCGCGATGGACGCCCTGAAGAAGATGAAGAAGGACTAGGCTCCGGCCCGGTTTCTCTCAGACGTACGAAGGTGACGGCCGCGGTGTCCTTGGGGCACCGCGGCCGTTGCCGTTCGGCCGCCCCGTTTCGGCCGTACTGTTGAAGCTGAAGTCATACGAGCGTGGAAGGCACATCCATGGTGGAGATCAAGACTCCCGAGCAGATCGCGAAGATGCGTGAGGCGGGGCTGGTCGTCGCCGCCATTCACGCGGCGACCCGTGAGGCGGCCGTTCCCGGCGCCAGCACGAAGGACCTCGACGAGGTCGCGCGCAAGGTGCTCGCGGAGCACGGCGCCAAGTCCAACTTCCTTGGTTACGGCGGCTTCCCGGCCACCATCTGCACCTCGGTCAACGAGGTCGTCGTGCACGGCATCCCGGACGAGAAGACCGTCCTCAAGGACGGCGACATCATCTCCGTCGACTGCGGCGCCATCATCGACGGCTGGCACGGCGACGCGGCGTACACCGCCTTCGTCGGCAGCGGACACGCGCCCGAGCTGCTGGAGCTGTCGCGGGTGACCGAGGAGTCGATGTGGGCGGGCATCGCCGCCATGAAGCTGGGCAACCGGCTGGTCGACATCTCCAAGTCCATCGAGGGGTACATCCGCCGGCAGCCCCGTCCGGTCACCGGCAAGTACGGGATCATCGAGGACTTCGGCGGGCACGGCATCGGCTCCGAGATGCACATGGACCCGCATCTGCTGAACTACGTCACGCGCAAGCGCGGCAAGGGCATCAAGATGGTCCCGGGGGTGTGCCTGGCCATCGAGCCGATGGTCTCGCTGGGTACGGCGCAGACCGAGACCCTCGCCGACGACTGGACCGTCATCACCACGGACGGCACCTGGTCCTCGCACTGGGAGCACTCGATCGCCCTCACCGAGAACGGCCCGCTGGTCCTGACCGCCGTCGACGGCGGCAAGGCCAAGCTGGCGGAGTACGGAATCACGGCGGCGCCGGATCCGCTGGGCTGAACCCGGCGCGGGTGAGCCCTGTTCCGGGTGAGCCCTGCCCTGGGTGAGCCCTGTGTCGGGAAGGGGCCAGCAGGGTGAAAGCCGCATAACGATCATCAGTGTTGGGCAAACTTGACGGATTCGTCTTTTCGGGTGGCCTGACGTAGACTGACTCGTCGGCTCTCGTGCATCCGTGTGCCTGCATTCTGATGCGAGAGTCGATCAAGGTAGCCGATTCGAAGGGCGAAGCGTGGCCAAGAAGCAAGGTGCCATCGAAATCGAGGGCACCGTGATCGAGTCCCTCCCGAACGCAATGTTCAAGGTGGAACTGCAGAACGGTCACAAAGTCCTCGCGCACATCAGCGGCAAGATGCGTATGCACTACATCCGCATCCTCCCGGATGACCGGGTCGTCGTGGAGCTCTCTCCGTACGACCTGACGCGTGGCCGGATCGTCTACCGGTACAAGTAGATCTTGCCAGGCCCCTTCCGGGGGGCATGTGGCACTGACCCGGAGAACCTGACATCCCATGAAGGTCAAGCCGAGCGTCAAGAAGATCTGCGACAAGTGCAAGGTGATCCGCCGTCACGGCCGGGTCATGGTCATCTGCGACAACCTGCGCCACAAGCAGCGCCAGGGCTGACGCACGACCTTTCCTGCATCTCGCAGTTCTTCGCGCGACGCAAGCAACGTACATACGCAGGGCACGACCGGTCCGTAGTGACTGGCGGCACCTCCGGCGGGGGCCGGGGACCCGGACGTACCACCTCATCCGTGAGGTCGGCGGTCGGGAGCAGCTCTGTGGAAGACCCCCGAAATAACAACTGGAGCCATTGAATGGCACGCGTTTCAGGTGTTGACATCCCGCGCGAAAAGCGTGTGGAGATCGCCCTCACCTACGTTTTCGGCATCGGCCGCACCCTGGCGAAGGAAACCCTCGCCGCCACCGGTGTGAACCCGAACACCCGCGTCCGTGACCTTGCCGAGGAAGACCTCGTCAAGATCCGCGAGTACGTGGACGCCAACGTCAAGACCGAGGGTGACCTCCGTCGCGAGATTCAGGCCGACATCCGCCGCAAGGTCGAGATCGGCTGCTACCAGGGTCTGCGTCACCGTCGCGGCCTGCCGGTCCACGGCCAGCGCACCAGCACGAACGCGCGTACCCGCAAGGGCCCGCGTCGCGCCATCGCCGGTAAGAAGAAGCCGGGCAAGAAGTAGTCCTCAGCCGGACGCTTTTCAAGCGGTCTTCGCTGTAGGACCGATCACCTCCCTCTCCATCTGGAGTTAAGACATGCCCCCCAAGGGACGTCAGGGCGCCGCCAAGAAGGTGCGCCGCAAGGAAAAGAAGAACGTCGCTCACGGCCACGCGCACATCAAGAGCACGTTCAACAACACGATCGTGTCCATCACGGACCCGACCGGCAACGTGATCTCGTGGGCCTCCGCCGGCCACGTGGGCTTCAAGGGCTCGCGCAAGTCCACCCCCTTCGCCGCGCAGATGGCCGCCGAGTCGGCCGCCCGTCGCGCGCAGGAGCACGGCATGCGCAAGGTTGACGTCTTCGTCAAGGGTCCGGGCTCCGGCCGCGAGACCGCGATCCGCTCCCTCCAGGCCACTGGCCTTGAGGTCGGTTCGATCCAGGACGTCACCCCGACGCCGCACAACGGCTGCCGTCCGCCGAAGCGTCGCCGCGTCTGACCTTGTGCGGCTCCGCCGCACACGGGACGCAGCACGCGTCTGATGCGCCGCCCTCGCGGGTGGCGTGTCCGCAAGACCTCGTGTCGTGAGTGGCCGCACGGAGACCGACCTCCGTGCGGCGCTCGCCTCGCGTTTCGGGCGGTACAGCTCTTCGGGGCCGTATCGCCCGTACCCTTGTGGTAGTTGGCGTCAAATAGTGGGCGCCAAGAACAAGAAGGAACCCCATGCTTATTGCTCAGCGCCCGTCGCTGACCGAAGAGGTCGTCGACGAGTACCGCTCCCGGTTCGTGATCGAGCCGCTGGAGCCGGGCTTCGGTTACACGCTCGGTAACTCCCTGCGCCGTACCCTCCTGTCGTCCATCCCGGGTGCCGCTGTCACCAGCATCCGGATCGACGGTGTCCTGCACGAGTTCACCACCGTGCCGGGCGTCAAGGAGGACGTCACCGACCTCATCCTCAACATCAAGCAGCTGGTCGTCTCCTCGGAGCACGACGAGCCGGTCGTGATGTACCTGCGCAAGCAGGGTCCCGGCCTGGTCACCGCTGCTGACATCGCGCCGCCGGCCGGCGTCGAGGTGCACAACCCGGACCTGGTCCTCGCCACGCTCAACGGCAAGGGCAAGCTGGAGATGGAGCTGACCGTCGAGCGCGGTCGCGGCTACGTCTCCGCCGTCCAGAACAAGCAGGTGGGCCAGGAGATCGGTCGTATTCCGGTCGACTCCATCTACTCCCCGGTGCTCAAGGTCACGTACAAGGTCGAGGCGACCCGTGTCGAGCAGCGCACCGACTTCGACAAGCTGATCGTCGACGTCGAGACCAAGCAGGCCATGCGTCCCCGTGACGCCATGGCGTCGGCCGGTAAGACCCTGGTCGAGCTGTTCGGTCTGGCGCGCGAGCTCAACATCGACGCCGAGGGCATCGACATGGGCCCGTCCCCGACGGACGCCGCGCTCGCCGCCGATCTCGCCCTGCCGATCGAGGAGCTTGAGCTCACCGTTCGGTCGTACAACTGCCTCAAGCGCGAGGGCATCCACTCGGTGGGCGAGCTCGTGGCCCGCTCCGAGGCGGACCTGCTCGACATTCGCAACTTCGGTGCGAAGTCGATCGACGAGGTCAAGATGAAGCTCAACGGCATGGGCCTGGCCCTCAAGGACAGCCCCCCCGGGTTCGACCCGACCGCTGCCGCCGACGCCTTCGGCGCCGACGACGACGCGGATGCCGGTTTCGTGGAGACCGAGCAGTACTAAGGTTTTACGGCTTTATCCGGGCGCGCTCCTAGTGGGCGCGCCCGCACAATCTGCCCGTGGGCGTCCGCCCGTGGGGCCCTGACACCGGTACCTGATACGGCCGGTGCAGACACTAGGAGAAACACCATGCCGCGTCCCGCAAAGGGTGCCCGTCTGGGCGGCAGCGCCGCGCACGAGAAGCTGCTCCTCGCCAACCTGGCGAAGTCGCTCTTCGAGCACGGTCGCATCACCACGACCGAGGCCAAGGCCCGCCGCCTGCGCCCCGTCGCCGAGCGCCTCATCTCCAAGGCGAAGAGGGGCGACATTCACAACCGTCGCCTGGTGCTTCAGACGATCACGGACAAGAGCATCGTGCACACGCTCTTCACCGAGATCGCCCCGCGCTTCGAGAACCGCCCCGGTGGTTACACGCGCATCACCAAGATCGGCAACCGTCGTGGCGACAACGCCCCGATGGCCGTGATCGAGCTCGTCGAGGCGCTCACCGTGCAGCAGAACGCTGTCGGCGAGGCCGAGGCGGCCACGAAGCGTGCCGTGAAGGAAGACGCCGCGAAGTCGGAGGCCGTCGAGGCCCCGGCCGAGGAGTCCAAGGACGCCTAAGGCGTGCTGACGGAGCAGGCCCGCCCCTTTCGGGGGCGGGCCTGTTCTGCGTTCGGGGTACGGAATTCGTGGGTTCCAGAAAGGTGAGAGCAGTGGCGGAAGAGATCGCTCCGGGGCATGTGCGGGTACGGCTGGATCTGAGTTACGACGGCAAGGACTTCTCCGGGTGGGCGAAGCAGCCGAGCGGGCGGCGCACGGTGCAGGGGGAGATCGAGTCGGCGCTGCGGACGGTGACGCGGTCCGAGGTGAACTACGACCTGACGGTGGCCGGGCGGACCGACTCCGGGGTGCATGCGCGCGGGCAGGTGGCGCACGTGGATCTGCCCGTGGAGGTATGGGCGGAGCACGAGGAGAAGCTGCTGCGGCGGCTGGCGGGGCGGCTCCCCCATGACGTACGGGTGTGGAGGGCTGCGCGGGCGCCGGAGGGTTTCAACGCACGGTTCTCGGCGATCTGGCGTCGCTACCAGTACCGGGTGTCGGACCACCCGGGCGGGGTGGATCCGCTGATTCGCAGTCATGTGCTCTGGCACGACTGGGAGTTGGACGTGGAGGCGATGAACGCGGCGTCCAAGGGGCTGCTCGGGGAGCACGACTTCGCGGCCTACTGCAAGAAGCGAGAGGGGGCCACGACGATTCGCACCCTCCAGGAACTGTGGTGGGAGCGGGGCGCCGACGGGGTGGTCACCGGGACCGTGCGGGCGGATGCTTTCTGCCACAACATGGTGCGGTCGCTGGTGGGGGCGTTGCTGTACGTCGGTGACGGCCACCGGGAGGCGGAGTGGCCGGCCCGGGTGCTGGCGGCCCGGGTGCGGGACTCGTCGGTGCACGTGGTGAAGGCGCACGGGCTGACGCTGGAGGAAGTGGCGTATCCGGCGGATGAGTTGCTGGCGGCCCGTGCCTTGGAGGCGCGGAATGTGCGGACGTTGCCGGGGGCCTCGGACAACGGGGTTGCCGGGGGCGGTTGTTGCTGAAGGGGTGAGGAGCAGGGGTGGGGTTCTTGGGGCTTTTGGGGCCCTGAGGGTGTGGGGGGACTTGTCCTGGAGCATTGTCAGTGGGCTGTGCGATGGTGTTTTTCAACATCGACTCGGGTGGTGCACGGGGGCTCCGGGGGGCTTGCCCGTGACGGGACTCCGCTCGTGAAGGGACTCTGAGGGGAGCGGTGCGATGACGGGGGCGGAGAAGCGCGGGCTGGTGGTGCTGTTCGTGGCGGTGCTGCTGTTCGTGGTGGGGGTGCTGCCGCGGGTGGTGGAGAAGGGCGGCGGCGAGCAGCGGGTCGGCCGGGCCGGGGCGGCGATGGGTATTCCGCGGCCTGCGGAGACTCCCGGGGGGTCGGGTACGTCGGGTTCCTCGGGGACGGTGCCTTCGGGCGGGGCGTCCGGGAAGTCCCCCGGGGGTACTTCGGCAGGTGTCGACGACCCCGACGGGGGCGAGCGGGCGGACGAGCCGGACGCGGAGGAGCGGGCCGCGGCCTTCGAGGCGGTACGGGCCGGGGACTGCCTCGCCCTCTTCGACACCGGGAAGGGCTGGAACACCCGGATACCCCAGAAGGTGGACTGCTCGGGGGAGGCCGGGCTGAGCCGGGTCAGTGCGGTGCGGACCGGGTGGAGCGCCTGCCCGACGGGCGACGGGCTGTCCTATGTGGTGAGCGTGAAGGACGGGAAGAAGCGGGTGCTGTGCCTGACCAGGCACTACCAGCCGGGGTACTGCGTCCTCGCGGAGAAGAAGGTGGAGGGCGGCAGCATCAGCATGCGGCTGGGGGCGATGACGGCCGTCGACTGCAAGTCCCGCGAACCGGCGGCTCCTTACAACACGATCCTGCACATCACCGGGGTGTACGAGCCCTCGTCGGGGCGTGGTCCCGGCCAGTGTGCGCGGGCGACCGGGGACCGGACGTACTACTGGTCCTGGCAGGTCGACGGGGACGGGACGCTGCTCTGCACGATGGTGTACGCGGGGTAGGGGACAGGGCCGGCCCGCCGGGTGCGGCCGGGTGGGTGCCGCTGGTGGATCAGCGGCGGGTGGTGGCCCAGAGGAGGGCGCCGGAGAGGGCGAAGACGACGGCGGAGGGGGCGCCGAGTCCGTGGAGGAAGGGGAACCAGACCACGGAGAGCAGGGCGCAGTAGCCGGCGGCCAGGCCGGAGAGACCGATCTGGACCAGGGCGGGGCCGCTGCGGTTGAAGCGCACCACGATGGCGATGAGAACGGCCGCCCACAGGACGGCGCGGGGCTGGTCGAAGGTGAGGATTCGGGCGAGTTCGCTGATCGCCTCGTACCAGTTCTGCCTCATCAAGTCGGCCTGCAGCGAGGCGATGTGGCGCAGTTCGGCGGGGCCGCCGGTGGCGATCTGGGCCGGGGAGAGGCTGCCGGCCATGGTCCGGAAGTACTCGTAGACCGCGAGCAGGGTGAAGCCGAGGGCGTGCAGGGCCCCGGTGGTGAAGCCGGTCGCCCGTCGGCGGCGTGCTTCCTGGAGCGCTGCGCCGGTCAGGTCCGGGTGCCTGGCCGGGTCCGGGGAGTCGTCGCCCGGGGACTGGCGGTGCTGGTGGAACTGGGGTGTGGGGTACGCCCCGGAGTCGGCCCGGGCGCGGGGGCCCCTGGAGGGGGGCGGGCCGGCCGGGGTGGGGGTGCCGGGGCGGCGGGAGGTGCCGGCGCGGGTGGGGGTGTTGGCGGGGCCGGGGGTGCGCGGGGTGCCGGCGCGGCTGGGTGGGGTGGGGCGGAGGGAGGTGGTGGGTGGGTCGTGGGGGGTGGTGCCCTTGCGGAGGGCTGTGGTGGGTGGGTCCTGGGGGCGGCGGGCTCGGGGGGTGCGGGGAGCCGCGGGGGTGGGGGAGCTGGGGATGCCGGGGGGTGAGGCCTGGGGGTAGGGGGTGGTGGGGACGCTGGGCCAGGGGGAGCGGGGGCGGTGGGGGGAGGCGGCCCTGGGCTTGGCGGAGTCGGGGCCGCCCCCGGAGTCGGAGTTGGGGCCGCCCCCGGAGTCGGAGTCGGAATCGTAGGAGGGGGAGGCCGGCTCCGGGGGGTTCGGGTTTGGGGCGTCCGGGGTCGAGGCGCGCGGAATCGATGGGTCCGGTGGTGTGGGGGCCGGTTCCCCCGGGGTGCGCTGCTTCGAAGGGCCCGGGGCCGGAGTGCGGGGCGTGGGGGTGCCGGGCTCCGGGGTGGTGGGATGGGGGAAGGGGGGTGTCGAGGTTTCCGGCTCGGGGGAGTCGGTGGGGCTCTGGCGGCTTTCCTCGGTGGGGCCGGTGGAGTTGGCGCCCGCGGGGCGGCGGTCCGGGGACGGGTGGTCCTGGCCGTTGTTGGTGTTCATGTTTTTCAGCCCCCGGACTGTGGCGGCCCCCTGCCGCCTCGGCGGACAGGTTAGTCAGGGGGTGGGAGAGCCGCCAGGGGCGGAGGGGGGCCGGGGCTTCGGCCCGGTGAGGGGTGGGTCAGCTGTTGAGGGTGGGTGCGGAGGCAGCCGCGGAGGCCTGGGTGCGGCCACGCTCGACGATGCGCAGGAAGGTGTACTTGGCGGTGTCGTCGCCCAGGGCGAAGACGGCCTTGTCGCCGGTGGTGACGTTCTTCTTGTTGTCGGTGAAACCGGCGACGGTGAAGTAGGCGTAGCGGCCGTAGGAGTTGGCGGTCTTGCGGCAGATGGTGCCGTTGCGGCAGAAGGTGGGGACGCCCGCGCCGGGGAGGGAGGCGATGCCGTCCTTCACCTGGTTCTTGGCCTTGAGGGCCTGGGCCTCGGTCTTGAAGACCGCCACACCGACGGTGACGGCTGCGCCGCCCTTGTGGAAGGTGGCGCGGATGACCTGGTCGCAGCCGTTGCGGGTGAGGATGCCACCGAGGGCGCCCTGGGTGGCGGCGGCGCAGTTGGTGGTCTGGTTGGTGGCGCCCTTGGCGTACGAACGGCCTTCCAGAGTCAGGGACTTGCCCGGGAAGAGGGTGTTCGCGTTGAGCGGGGCCCTGTCCTTCTCCGCGCTGGAGATGAAGTCCTTGGGGTCCGGCGGGGGCGGCGGTGCGACGGGGGAGAAGG
The DNA here is from genome assembly GCF_044454195.1 of Streptomyces sp. NPDC051561. NCBI lineage: Bacteria > Bacillati > Actinomycetota > Actinomycetes > Kitasatosporales > Streptomycetaceae > Streptomyces > Streptomyces sp. NPDC051561. Next base: position 84,156 of record NZ_JBITDM010000025.1, read on the forward strand.
TGGGTGCCGGGGCGCTCTCGGTGGGGAGGGTCTCCGGGGAGGGGAGTGCGGAGTTCTTCCCGTCGGAGGAGGTGGACCTGCCGGTGGAGACGACTGCGGTGGCGACCAGGGCGCCGACGGCGAGGGTGGCCAGTACGCCGCCGCCGATGTAGAGGAGGCGCTTGCGGCGGGTGCGGGAGGCGGCGGCGTCGGCGAGGGCGGACCAGTCGGGGGTGGGGCCGGAGGTGCTGGGCGGCCTGCCGTGCGGGGGCTGGCCCAGCGGGGGCCTGCCGTGCGGGGCCTGGCCGTGCGGGGGCCGGTCGGGCTCGTTGTGGACGAGTTGGACCGGGGGCATGGGGGCGGCGGGCTGGCGGGGCGGTTGGGACTGCTGGGGCGGGTCCGACAGGTAGGGGTTCGGGGTGGAGTGCTGGGGGTCGCCCGGGCCGGCGTACGGATGCGGCTGCGGGGAGGGGGTGTACGGGCCCGGCTGGCTCGGGGGGTTCCCGTACGGCGAGGGGGTGTAATCGCCCTGCTGGGGTGGGTTGTTGTCTTGCGGGGGGTGTCCCGCGGGGCCGCTGGTGGGTCCCCCGTGCCCGAAGCTCATGCCGCGCATCTTAACGACCTGGGCCCTGGGGGCGTACGGGTCAGGCAGGCCCATGTGGGGCGGCGGCGGTGGCAGTGGCGGGAGCGAGGGGAGGCGCGGGCGCCCGGGGGCCAGGTAATCGGGTTGGGGCGAGGAGGGCCGGGCGGCGAGAATGCTCGGTATGGGACATCTTGAGGTCGGACATATCGAGTACTACTTGCCGGATGGGCGGGTGCTGCTCGGTGACGTCTCGTTCCGGGTGGGAGAAGGCGCCGTGGTGGCGCTCGTCGGGGCGAACGGGGCAGGCAAGACCACCCTGTTGAAGATCATCGCGGGGGAGCTGCAGGCGCACGGCGGGTCGGTCACGGTGGGTGGCGGGCTCGGTGTGATGGGGCAGTTCGTGGGTTCGGTGCGCGACGAGCGGACCGTGCGTGACCTGCTGGTTTCGGTGTCGCCCGACAGGATTCGGGAGGCCGCCGCCGCCGTCGACAAGGCCGAGCACCTGATCATGACGGTCGATGACGAGGCCGCGCAGATGAACTATGCGCAGGCGCTCAGCGACTGGGCCGAGGCACAGGGGTACGAGGCCGAGACGGTCTGGGACATGTGCACCATGGCCGCGCTGGGGATGCCGTACGACAAGGCACAGTTCCGCGAGGTGCGGACGCTCAGTGGTGGTGAGCAGAAGCGGCTGGTGCTGGAGGCGCTGCTGCGGGGGCCCGATGAGGTGCTGCTGCTCGATGAGCCGGACAACTACCTGGACGTGCCGGGCAAGCGGTGGCTGGAGGGGAAGCTCAAGGAGACGCGGAAGACGGTGCTCTTCGTGAGCCACGACCGGGAGCTGCTGTCACGGGCCGCCGAGAAGATCGTGAGCATGGAGCCGGGGCCCGCCGGGTCGGACGTGTGGGTGCACGGTGGCGGCTTCGGGACGTACCACGACGCCCGTACCGAGCGGTTCGAGCGGTTCGAGGAGCTGCTGAGGCGCTGGCAGGAGGAGCACGCGCGGCTCAAGGCGCTGGTGCTGCGGCTGCGCGGGCAGGCGGCGATCAGCCCGGACATGGCGTCGAGGTATCACGCGATGCAGACGCGGTTCAAGAAGTTCGAGGACGCGGGACCGCCGCCCGAGCCGCCGCGGAAGCAGGACATCCGGATGCGGCTGAAGGGTGGCCGGACCGGGGTGCGGGCGCTCACCGTGGAGCAACTGGAGCTGACCGGGCTGATGAAGCCGTTCGACCTGGAGGTGTTCTACGGGGAGCGGGTGGCCGTTCTCGGGTCGAACGGGTCCGGGAAGTCGCACTTCCTGCGGTTGCTGGCCGGGGAGGACGTCAAGCACACCGGGGCGTGGAAGCTGGGGGCGCGGGTGGTGCCCGGGCACTTCGCGCAGACGCACGCGCATCCGGAGCTGATGGGGCGGACGCTGGTCGACATCCTGTGGGCGGAGCACTCGAAGGACCGGGGCGGAGCGATGTCGGTGCTGCGGCGGTACGAGTTGGAGCGGCAGGGGGATCAGGGGTTCGACCGGTTGTCGGGTGGGCAGCAGGCGCGGTTCCAGATTCTGCTGCTGGAGCTGCGGGGCACGACTGCGCTGCTGCTGGACGAGCCGACGGACAACCTTGACCTGGAGTCGGCGGAAGCGTTGCAGGAGGGGCTGGAGGCGTACGAGGGGACGGTGCTGGCGGTGACGCACGACCGGTGGTTCGCGAAGTCCTTCGACCGGTATTTGGTGTTTGGGTCGGATGGGGTGGTGAGGGAGACGGCGGAGCCGGTGTGGGACGAGCGGAGGGTGGAGCGGGCCAGGTAGGGGTGCGGTGGGGGTACGGGGCCGGGGTGGTCCGGGGCGGGGGGTGCGACTCCGTCGGGGGCCGCCCCCTTGCCCGCCCGTTCCGCCCCCCGGGGGGCGGCCCCGCCGCCCAAGCGGGCGAGGTATGGCGGGGAGGGGACGGCCCCGCGCCCAAGGGGCTGACGGGACGGGAGTGGCGGGCGGCGGCGCCCGCCGAGGGGGCTGGCGGGGGTGTTTTGACCTGGTCGGGGGAGTGCGGGTAATGTCGGGGGTTGTTATACGTATGGGCGCCCCCGGTTTTGCGCGGAGGGGCCCCTGCGTAGGTTCCCTGGAGCAGTTACCAGTGGTTCGCATACGGGCGGTGTACCCGGCAGTGCGAGCCCCAGCTGCATGATCGCTTCAGGTGTGTCTGGTACCCCATCCACTGAAGAAGCGAAGGCTACGAAGTGCGTACGTACAGCCCCAAGCCCGGCGATGTCACTCGCCAGTGGCACATCATCGACGCTCAGGACATCGTCCTGGGCCGTCTGGCGACCACGGCAGCGAACCTCCTGCGAGGCAAGCACAAGCCGACCTATGCCCCGCACATGGACATGGGTGACTTCGTCATCATCATCAACGCCGAGAAGATCCACCTCTCCGGCAACAAGAAGACCCAGAAGATGGCGTACCGCCACTCCGGCTTCCCGGGCGGCCTCCGCTCCATGCGCTACGACGAGCTCATGGAGAAGAGCCCCGAGAAGGCCGTCGAGAAGGCCATCAAGGGCATGATCCCCAAGAACACCCTGGGCCGTCAGATGCTCTCGAAGCTGAAGATCTACGCAGGCGACCAGCACCCGCACGCTGCTCAGCAGCCGGTCGCGTACGAGATCACCCAGGTCGCGCAGTAGTTCCGGCCACACCCCCCAAGACGTACAGAAAGATCTGAGGAGCATCGTGGCCGAGACCACTGTTGAGACCCCCGTCGAGGGCACCGAGGGCGAAGAGACCTTCGCTGAGGTGACCACCTTCGAGTCGGAGGTTCCCGTCGAGGGCGAGTACACCAGCGAGTCGCTCGCCGGCCGCTTCGGCGACCCGCAGCCCGCCGCCGGCCTTGGCCGTCGCAAGAACGCCATCGCCCGCGTCCGGATCGTTCCGGGCACCGGCAAGTGGAAGATCAACGGGCGTACGCTTGAGGACTACTTCCCGAACAAGGTCCACCAGCAGGAAGTCAACGAGCCCTTCAAGGTGCTCGAACTGGACGACCGCTACGACGTCATCGCCCGCATCTCGGGTGGCGGCGTTTCGGGTCAGGCCGGTGCGCTCCGTCTCGGTGTCGCCCGTGCGCTGAACGAGGCCGACGTCGACAACAACCGCGCCATCCTGAAGAAGAACGGCTTCCTCTCGCGTGACGACCGTGCGGTCGAGCGCAAGAAGGCCGGTCTCAAGAAGGCCCGCAAGGCGCCGCAGTACAGCAAGCGTTAATCACGCCCCTGCTGGCTGCCAGACGCTTCACCGTTCGCCCCGGTGGCACTCTCCGTGCCACCGGGGCGTTCGTTTAGCCCGGACCGATCACATCCGATCATGGGGTCCGGGACTTGAACCTTGTCGATCCCCTCGGGCGTTCCAACGGGCAGAAAGCGCCCAGGGGTTTGTGTTTTCGGAGTATTTCGGAGGACAACTGTGGGACGACTCTTCGGTACAGACGGAGTGCGCGGCGTCGCCAACGCGGATCTGACGGCGGAGCTCGCGCTCGGTCTGTCGGTCGCGGCGGCACACGTGCTCGCCGAGGCAGGCACCTTTGAGGGCCACCGGCCGACCGCCGTGGTCGGGCGTGACCCGCGTGCCTCGGGTGAGTTCCTGGAGGCCGCCGTGGTGGCCGGTCTGGCGAGCGCGGGCGTGGACGTCCTGCGCGTCGGTGTGCTGCCCACCCCCGCGGTGGCGTATCTCACCGGTGCGCTGGGCGCCGACCTCGGCGTGATGCTCTCGGCCAGCCACAACGCGATGCCCGACAACGGCATCAAGTTCTTCGCGCGCGGCGGCCACAAGCTGGCCGACGAGCTGGAAGTGCGCATCGAGAACGTCTACGAGCAGCACCGCAGCGGCGAGGCCTGGGACCGCCCGACCGGCGCCGGAGTGGGCCGTGTCTCCGATTACGACGAGGGCTTCGACAAGTACATCGCCCACCTGATGGGCGTACTGCCGAACCGCCTCGACGGCCTCAAGGTCGTCCTCGACGAGGCGCACGGTGCCGCTTCCCGGGTGTCCCCGGAGGCGTTCGCGCGCGCCGGTGCCCAGATCGTCACCATCGGCGCCGAGCCCGACGGCCTCAACATCAACGACGGCTACGGCTCCACCCACATGGAGCGCCTCCAGGCCGCCGTCGTGGAGCACGGAGCCGACCTCGGCATCGCGCACGACGGCGACGCCGACCGCTGCCTGGCCGTGGACGCGGCGGGCAACGAGGTCGACGGCGACCAGATCCTCGCCGTCCTCTCCCTCGCCATGCGCGAGGCCGGTCAGCTCCGCAAGAACACCGTGGTCGGCACCGTGATGTCCAACCTCGGCTTCAAGCTGGCCATGGAGGGCGAAGGCATCGAGGTCGTCCAGACCGGTGTCGGCGACCGCTACGTCCTGGAGTCGATGAAGGAGCACGGCTACGCGCTGGGCGGTGAGCAGTCCGGGCACGTCATCGTCCTGGACCACGCCACCACCGGTGACGGCACCCTGACCGGCCTGATGCTGGCCGCGCGGATCGCCGCCACCGGCCGCACCCTGGCCGACCTGGCGGGCGTCATGTCGCGGCTGCCGCAGATTCTGATCAACGTCCCCGACGTGGACAAGTCCCGGGTCGCCACCTCGGCCGAGCTGACCGCCGCGGTCACCGCCGCCGAGTCCGAGCTGGGCTCGACCGGCCGGGTGCTGCTGCGCCCCTCTGGCACCGAGCCGCTGGTACGGGTCATGGTCGAGGCCGCCGACATCGACCAGGCGCAGGCGGTCGCGGGCCGGCTCGCCGATGTGGTCAAGTCCGCGCTGGGCCAAGCGGGTTGAGCGTCTGATTCTTGACGTCGATGGGGCCGCCGGTAGCACTACCGGCGGCCCCGTCGGCGTACCAGTCGGGCCCCGGGCTCCGGCCCGGCGGTCGGCCCGGCAGGCGAGAACCCGTACTCACAGCTTGCGCAGTGACAGGCGCTGGACCTTGTGGTCGGGGCCCTTGCGGACGACCAGGGTGGCGCGGCCCCGGGTGGGGGCGACGTTCTCCAGGAGGTTGGGGCGGTTGATGGTGCGCCAGGTGTTGCGGGCGTACTCCATCGCCTCCTCCTCGGAGACCTGGGTGTACTTGCGGAAGTACGAGAAGGGGTTCTGGAAGGCGGTGGCGCGGAGCTTGCGGAACCGGTTGAGGTACCACTGCTCGATGTCCTCGTGGCGGGCGTCGACGTACACCGAGAAGTCGAAGTAGTCGGCGAGGCCGACGCGGGTCTTGCCGTCGCTGCCGGGGAGGGCGGGCTGGAGCACGTTGAGGCCCTCGACGATCAGGATGTCGGGGCGGTGCACGGTGAGGCGCTCGTCGGGGACGATGTCGTAGATCAGGTGGGAGTAGACGGGTGCGGTGACCTCGTCCTTTCCGGCCTTCACATCGGCGACGAAGCGGGTCAGGGCGCGCCGGTCGTACGACTCGGGGAAGCCCTTGCGGGCCATCAGGCCGCGCTTCTCCAGCTCCTTCATGGGGTAGAGGAAGCCGTCGGTGGTGACGAGTTCGACGCGCGGGTGCTCCGGCCAGCGGGCCAGCAGGGCCTGGAGGAGGCGGGCGACGGTCGACTTGCCGACGGCGACGCTGCCGGCGACCCCTATGACGAAGGGGGTGCCGCGCTGGGTGCCGTTCTCGCCGAGGAAGGTGTTGAGGGCGCCGCGCAGATTGCCGGTGGCTCCGACGTACAGATTGAGCAGACGCGAGAGCGGGAGGTAGATGTCGCGCACCTCGTCGAGGTCGATGACGTCGCCCAGGCCTCGCAGCCGCTCGACCTCCTCGGCGGTGAGGGGCAGCGGCGTCTTCTCGCGCAGGGCGCTCCACTCCGCGCGGGTGAGGTCCAGGTACGGGGACGACTCCGACCGGCGGTGGGAGCTTCGTGGCGGCGAAGTGATCACTGGATCATTGTCGGGGTTGTCCGGCGGCCGTGGGGGGCCTGGAGTGGTGGGCTCGGTCACGTGGGGGCGCTCCGGGAGAGGTTGTACGGGGCTGCGTCTCGATTGGGGGGAGGTGGGGTCGCGGCGGCGTCACGATCTTGGGACGGGCAGGAATTCGGTGTTCCGGGGGGCGGGGCGGGCTCTACATTGCGTGAGCACAACAGATTCCGCGTGAGAGGGCTTGGTGAACTGCACGCGGGGGGACCGTTGTTGGCCATTTCTGGCCGTTGTTCATCATTCGCCGCATTCGCGGTGTTCGTATGCCTTTCGGAGGAACCCTTTCATGCGCCGCACTCTGTTCCGTCGTACCGCTGTCGCTGCCGTGTCCGCTGCGTCACTCGCCCTGCTGGTGAGCGGGTGCGGCGCGGACGCGACCGCTCCGGATGCCAAGGGGAAGGACAAGGGGGCGTCGGCGGCTCCGGAGAAGAGCGCGGAGGCGCCGGCCGGGAAGGCCCTGACGTCGGCCGAGCTGGACAAGGTGCTGCTCACGCAGGCGGACCTCGCCACCCACCTCGTGAAGAAGGGCACCAAGGCGGACGAGGTCGAGCTGAGCGCGCTCAAGGCCGACAAGCCCGAGTGCTCCCCGCTGCTGGAGGCCATTTCCAGTGCGCCGCTGGGCAAGCCGAGCGCGCACGCGCTGGTCAAGGCCGTGCAGAAGCCCGACAAGATGAAGGTCGACCCGAACGCCACGGACGAGGAGAAGTTCGAGGCCGGCATGGGTGCCCTCACTCAGCCCGTCACCGCGGACCGGGTCGCGTCCTACGACGGCACGGGTGCCCAGGACGCCTTCGCCGCCCTCGCCAAGGCGGGCAAGGACTGCGCGGGCGGTTTCAACGCCACCCAGGCCGGCGAGAAGGTCAAGATCACCAAGGTGGTCGCGGACCCGGTGACCGGCGGCGACGAGGCCCAGGGCTGGATTCTCACCATGGATATGGACGGTGAGAAGCCGATGCCGATCAGGGTCGCGGCCGCACGCAAGGGCAACGCGCTCGCCAGCTTCTACACGATCAGCCTCGGCGGCGCGGTGACGGCGCAGCCGACCGGTGTCATCGAGGCGCAGCTGAAGAAGCTGGGCTGAGCCCGGCGACCCCGTTCCGGCCTTCGGGCCGGGGCGGGGTTTTTCGTGCTGTGCGGCTCCCCGGTTTTTCGTGCTGTGCGGTTCCCCGGCCACGGGCTCGGTGCGGCTTACGCTGCCGAGTATGTGTGGAATCGTGGGTTACGTCGGTGGACAGTCGGCACTCGATGTCGTGGTGGCGGGGCTGAAGCGGTTGGAGTACCGGGGGTACGACTCCTCGGGGGTCGCGGTGCTCGCGGACGGCTCGCTGGCCTCGTCGAAGAAGGCGGGCAAGCTCGTCAATCTGGAGAAGGCGCTGGTGGGGCACCCGTTGCCCGCCGGGAGCACGGGGATCGGGCACACCCGGTGGGCCACCCACGGCGGCCCCACCGACGTCAATGCGCACCCGCACCTCGACAACGCGGGCCGGGTCGCCGTCGTGCACAACGGGATCATCGAGAACTTCGCCGCGCTGCGGGCCGAACTCGCCGAGCGCGGCCATGAGTTGGCGTCCGAGACGGACACCGAGGTGGTCGCGCATCTGCTGGCCGAGCACTTCTCGGCGAGTGGCGACCTGGCGGAGTCGATGCGGCAGGTGTGCCGACGGCTGGAAGGCGCGTTCACACTGGTCGCGGTCCACGCGGACGAGCCGGACGTGGTGGTCGGGGCGAGGCGGAACTCCCCGCTGGTGGTGGGCGTTGGAGAAGGTGAGTCCTTCCTCGCGTCGGACGTGGCCGCGTTCATCGCCCATACGCGCTCCGCGATCGAGCTGGGGCAGGACCAGGTGGTGGAGCTGCGCCGGGACGGGGTCACCGTCACCGACTTCGACGGTGCGCCGGCCGACGTGCGGGCGTACCACGTGGACTGGGACGCTTCGGCGGCTGAGAAGGGGGGTTACGACTACTTCATGCTCAAGGAGATCGCCGAGCAGCCCAAGGCGGTCGCTGACACCCTCCTGGGCCGGATCGACGCCGCCGGTGCGCTGACGCTCGACGAGGTGCGGATCCCCGACTCCGTGCTGCGCGAGGTCGACAAGGTGGTGGTGGTCGCCTGCGGGACGGCGTACCACGCGGGCATGATCGCCAAGTACGCGATCGAGCACTGGACCCGGCTGCCCTGCGAGACCGAGCTGGCCAGCGAATTCCGCTACCGGGACCCGATCCTGGACCCGCGCACGCTGGTGATCGCGATCTCGCAGTCCGGCGAGACCATGGACACCCTGATGGCGCTGCGCCATGCCCGGGAGCAGGGCGCGAAGGTGCTCGCCATCTGCAACACCAACGGGTCGACGATTCCCCGGGAGTCGGACGCGGTGCTGTACACGCACGCCGGGCCCGAGGTGGCGGTCGCGTCGACGAAGGCGTTTTTGACCCAGCTGGTGGCCTGCTATCTGGTGGCGCTGTACCTCGGGCAGGTGCGGGGGACCAAGTGGGGCGACGAAGTGCGGGACGTCGTAAGGGAATTGTCGGAGATCTCCGGGGCGGTGGAGGAAGTGCTCGGCACGATGGAGCCGGTACGGGAGCTGGCGCGGTCGCTCGCCGACAAGAACACGGTGCTCTTCCTCGGCCGGCACGTGGGGTATCCGGTGGCGCTGGAGGGTGCGCTGAAGCTCAAGGAGCTGGCGTACATGCACGCGGAGGGGTTCGCGGCCGGAGAGCTCAAGCACGGGCCGATCGCACTGGTGGAGGAGGATCTGCCGGTGGTCGTCGTGGTGCCCTCGGCGCGCGGGCGCTCGGTGCTGCACGACAAGATCGTGTCCAACATCCAGGAGATCCGGGCGCGCGGGGCGCGGACGATCGTGATCGCGGAGGAGGGGGACGAGGCGGTGGTGCCGTACGCCGACCATCTGATCCGGGTGCCGCGAACGCCTACGCTGCTTCAGCCGTTGGTGACGACGGTTCCGTTGCAGGTGTTCGCCTGCGAGCTGGCTACGGCTCGGGGCAATGAGGTGGACCAGCCGAGGAATCTGGCGAAGTCCGTGACTGTGGAGTGAGCGAGTGAGTGAGCGAGTGAGTGGGCGAGTGGGCGCGTGATTGTTGGGGTCGGGATCGATGTCGCGGAGATCGAGCGGTTCGGGGCGGCGCTGGCCCGCACCCCGCAGATGGCCCAACGGCTTTTTGTGGAGCGGGAGTTGATGCTTCCCAGCGGGGAGCGGCGGGGGATCGCCTCGCTGGCGGCCCGGTTCGCCGCCAAGGAGGCGCTGGCCAAGGCGCTGGGGGCGCCGGCCGGGCTGCTGTGGACCGACGCGGAGGTGTGCGTCGAGGAGTCGGGGCAGCCTCGGCTGGAGGTGTGGGGGACGGTGGCCGCGCGGGCCCAGGCGCTGGGGGTGCGGTCGTGGCATGTGTCGCTCAGCCATGATGCGGGGATCGCTTCGGCGGTGGTGATCGCGGAGGGGTGACCGCGAGGGGGCTGAGGGCTGGGCAGGGGCCCGGTGCGGCCGGGCCCGTGGCCGGGGCATGGTTCCGGGTGCTGGGGCAGACTCGGAGCATGCGTACCGCTTACAGCGTCGAGACCGTACGGGCCGCCGAGCGCGAGGCCATGGCCAGGCTTCCGGAGGGCGCGCTGATGCAGCGCGCCGCAGCCGGACTGGCCGCCGCCTGCGCCGATCTCCTCGGGCGGCGGGTGTACGGGTCACGGGTCGTGCTGCTGGTCGGCAGCGGGGACAACGGCGGCGACACGCTGTACGCGGGGGCCAGGCTGGCGCGGCGCGGGGCGGGGGTCGTGGCGGTACTGCTGGCTCCGGAGCGCACCCACGCGGGTGGGCTTGCCGCGCTGCGGAAGGCGGGCGGGCGGGTGCTGGAGGGGCCGCACGGGGACGCTGGTGCCGTTGCTTCTTCCGGTGCTTCCAGTGCGTCCGGTGCGTCCGGTACTTCGAGTGCTTCCGGTGTGTCCGGTGCTGCCACGGCTGCCGGTGCTGTCCAGGACGCCGATGCCGTGGTGGCCGCCCGTGCCGCAGGGGCGTACGCCGTCATCGCCCGTGCCGATCTGGTGCTCGACGGCATCGTCGGTATCGGCGGCCGGGGCGGGCTGCGCCCGGAGGCCGTGCCGCTGGTGCGGGCCGCGCGGGCTTCCGGGGCCGCGGTGGTCGCCGTGGACCTGCCCAGCGGGGTCGACGCGGACACCGGCGAGGTCGGCGGGGAGTGCGTGCGGGCGGACGCGACGGTGACCTTCGGGGCGTACAAGCCGGGACTGCTCATCGACCCTGCCGGGGAGTACGCGGGAGCGCTGCGCCTCGTCGACATCGGGCTGGAGACGGCGGGGGTGCCCGCGGATGTCGAGGCGCTTCAGCACGCCGACGTGGCAGGGCTGTTGCCGGTGCCGGGCGGGGAGAGCGACAAGTACCGGCGGGGTGTGGTGGGGGTGGTCGCCGGATCGGCCCGCTACCCCGGTGCCGCGGTGCTGGCGGTGGCCGGGGCGCTGCGCGGCGGGGCGGGTGCCGTGCGGTACGTGGGGCAGGGCGGGGACGCGGTTCTCGCGCGCTTCCCGGAGACGCTGGTGAGCACGGGGACGCCGGGCGAGGCGGGCCGGGTGCAGGCGTGGGTGATCGGTCCCGGGCTCGACGACGGGGCGAAGGGCGCGCTGGAGGAGGTGCTCGCCTCCGACGTGCCGGTGCTGGTGGACGCGGACGGGCTGCGGGAGCTCGATCCGCAGACGGTACGGGGGCGGAGCGCGGCCACCGTGCTGACGCCGCACGCGGGGGAGGCGGCAAGGCTGCTCGGGGTGGAGCGGGGGGTGGTGGAGGCGCGCCGGCTGGACTCCGCGCGACGGCTGGCGGTGCTCTACGGGGCGACGGTGCTGCTCAAGGGGTCGACCACGCTGGTGGCGCCGCCGGACGGGGGGCCGGTGCGGGTGAATCCGACGGGGACGGCATGGCTGGCCACGGCCGGGAGCGGGGACGTGCTGTCGGGGGTGACGGGGTCGCTGCTGGCGGCGGGGCTCTCCGGGATGGACGCGGCGTCGGTGGGGGCGTATCTGCACGGGCTCGCGGCCAGGGGCGCGGCGAAGGGGGCGCCGATCTCGGCGGGTGAGGTGGCGGAGGGGATCGGGGAGGCGTGGCGGGGAGTGCGGGGTCTCTGAGGGGAGCGGGGCCTGTGGGAGGGGGCGGGGTGCGCCGCCTCCCACAGGGGCCGTCAGCCCTGCTGCACCCGGGGGTCGATCGGAGTGTTCAGGTCCCACTCGATCGGAATGTCCTCACCGCCGAACCCCTTGATCACCAGCTCGTCGTCGGTGAGCAGCCGGTCGTGGCCCTCCCAGCTGCGCACCTGGGTGCCCGGCTTGGCGCCCCAGACGTACACCCTGCTGCCCACGCGCAGCTGGCTCCACAGGCGCTGCGCGTCCTTGACGTAGAGGTTCACGCAGCCGCCCGAGCCCGACTTGAAGAGATCGCCGTAGGTGCCGTGCAGGGCCTGGCCGCCGTCGAAGAACTGGCTGTACGGCATGGGGGAGTTGTTGTAGAGGGTGGAGAAGTGGTTCTTGTGCTTCCAGTAGACCTTGTGCCACCCGGTGCGGGTCTCCTTGCCGCGGATGCCGCTGCGGATCGGTACCGGGGCGAAGACGACCTTCTTGCCCTTCTGCACCCAGAGCAGCTGGCGCGGCAGGTCGACGCAGGTGACCAGGTAACTGCGGACCGGGCACTTGCCCGCCGCGTTGGGGTTCCTGGTGGCCTCGCGGACCAGCAGCAGCCCGTGGGTCTTGGCGGTGGCCCGGCCGTTCGCCGGCCTGATGCCCAGCTGCCGCTGGAGCTTGCGGATGGCGACGCAGTCCGCCGTGGACTGCTTGCCGTCTACGCGGAGACCGAGCTTGCGCTCCAGCTGCCTCTGGTACGGGCCGGTGGCCGCGGTGCACGGTGGTTCCGGCGCCGCCGACGCGGCCGGGACGACGGATCCGCCGGACGTCACGGGCGTGGCCGCCGCCGACGCGACCGGGGCGACCGCGGTGACCGCCACGGCCACCAGACCGGCCAGCGCGGGCATACGGGCGAGATGGGCGCGCTTCATGGTTCCTCAGCTCCTCCAGCGTCCGGCGGGGCCCTGAACGCGCACCGCCTTGTCGTCCCATCGGGCGGCCCCCGGGCCCCGCGCGCCACGCACGGTCTGCCGCAAGGGTGAACAGTCCGGCCAAATGTGTGACATCGGGTGAATTACCGCATACGTACAGGAACCTGGACGCCCGACCCGCGGTGGGATCGGTCACCCAACACACGGCCTCGACCGGCGCTGTCGTACCCCTCTGAGAGACTGAACGCGATGACCGTGACAGACGAGACCGTGGCGAGCGACGTGATGAGCATGGCGACGAGCCGGCCGATGGCCGAGGCGACGACGCGGGCCCCGCTGCGGGCCCGCGCCGAGATCGATCTCGCCGCCCTGCGCGCCAACGTCCGTTCGCTGCGCGAACGCGCCCCGGGTGCCGCCCTGATGGCCGTCGTGAAGTCGGACGCGTACGGCCACGGCGCGCTGCCCTGCGCCCGCGCCGCCCTCCAGGCCGGCGCGACCTGGCTCGGTACGGCGACCCCGCAGGAGGCACTCGCCCTGCGCGCCGCCGGGATCACCCCGGCCGACGCCCGGGTGATGTGCTGGCTGTGGACCCCTGGCGGCCCCTGGCGCGAGGCGATCGAGGCGGACCTCGACCTGGGCATCGGCGGGATGTGGGCGCTGCGCGAGGTCACCGACGCCGCCCGGGCCCTCGGACGTACGGCAAGGATCCAGCTCAAGGCGGACACCGGACTCGGGCGCGGCGGCTGCCAGCCCGGCGACTGGGCCGAACTGGTGGCCGCCGCCCGCGCCGCCGAGACCGAGGGCACCGCCCGCGTCACCGGACTCTGGTCGCACCTCGCCTGCGCGGACGAGCCGGGGCACCCCTCCGTCCCGCTCCAACTCACCGCGTTCCACGAGATGGTGGAGTACGCGGAGGGCCGGGGCCTGCGCCCCGAGGTGCGCCACCTCGCCAACTCCCCTGCCACCCTGACCCTGCCGGACACCCACTTCGACCTCGTCCGCACCGGCATCGCGATGTACGGAGTCTCGCCGAGCCCGGAGCTGGGCACACCCGCCGAGCTGGGCCTGCGCCCGGTGATGACGCTGGCCGCGTCCGTCGCCCTGGTGAAGGACGTACCCGCAGGTCACGGCGTCAGCTACGGGCACCATTACGTCACCGAGCGCGACACCACCCTCGGTCTGATCCCGGTCGGGTACGCCGACGGGGTGCCGCGCAACGCGTCGGGACGTGGCCCGGTGCTGGTCGGCGGGCGGTGGCGGCGGGCCCGTGGACGTATCGCCATGGATCAGTTCGTGGTCGATCTCGGCGGTGAGACGGTCGAACCCGGGGCGGAAGCGATCCTGTTCGGACCGGGCGACCGGGGCGAGCCGACCGCGGAGGACTGGGCGCGGGCCGCGGACACGATTGCGTACGAGATCGTCACGCGCATCGGTCAGCGGGTTCCGCGCGTCTATGTCAACGAGGACCATGTCCCCGAGGATCAGGATCAAGGCCGGGGGCAGGATCAAGTCCGAGGACCGGATCAGGGTCAAGGACCGGGTCAGGGCCGAGGACAGGGTCAGGGCTAGAGGTCAGGATCAGGGCTAGAGGTCAGGATCAGGGCTAGAGGTCAGGGTCGGGGCACCAGCTAGGAGCGGCACGTGAGCGAGAGCAGCGCGGAGGGCGTGGCCGCCGCGGCACAGGCGGCGGTCCAGGCGGCCGATTCCGCTGCGCCGGGCAGCTGGCGCCGGGCCGGACTGGCGGGCGCGGCGATAGGCGTGGTGGCCGCGGGCGCCGCCGCCGGTGTCGCCATCGAGCGGCTCACCGTCGGCCGGGGCATGCGCAAGAAGGCCCGCCTCGCCCTGGACGCGGCCGGCCCGTACGGCGCACTGCGCGGAACGCCCGGTACCGCTCTCGCCGACGACGGAACCGAGCTCTACTTCGAGACGGACGAGGTGGATCCGGAGGAGAGCGCGTCGGCAGGCAAGCAGCGCCGGAAGCTCTTCGGGCGACGTAGCCCCACCGCCCCCGTCACCGTCGTCTTCAGCCACGGCTACTGCCTCAACCAGGACTCCTGGCACTTCCAGCGCCTCGCCCTGCGCGGCGCGGTCCGCAGTGTCCACTGGGACCAGCGCAGCCACGGCCGCTCGGCACGCGGCATGGCCCAGGCCGACGGCACCCCCGTCGACATCGACCAGCTCGGCCGCGACCTGAAGGCCGTCATCGACGCGACGGCACCCGAGGGGCCCCTGGTGCTGGTGGGTCATTCGATGGGCGGCATGACGGTGATGGCGCTGGCCGACCAGTACCCGGAGCTGATCCGCGACCGGGTCGTCGGGGTCGCCCTCGTCGGCACGTCGTCGGGGCACATGGGCGAGGTCAACTTCGGGCTCCCGGTCGCCGGGATGAACGCGGTGCGCCGCGTCCTGCCGCGCGTGCTGCGCACCCTGGGCTCGCAGACGGAGCTGGTGGAGCGGGGGCGGCGGGCGACGGCCGACCTCTTCGCGGGGATAGTCAAGCGGTACTCGTTCGGGTCGCGGGACGTGGACCCGGCGGTGGCCCGGTTCGCGGAGCGGCTGATCGAGGGGACGCCGATCGACGTGGTCGCCGAGTTCTACCCTGCGTTCCAGGACCACGACAAGGCAGCGGCCCTCCAGATCTTCGCGGAGGTCCCGGTGCTGGTCCTCGCCGGTACGAAGGACCTGGTCACGCCCAGTTCGCACAGCGAGGCCATCGCGGCGCTGCTGCCGGACGCGGAGCTGGTGATCGTGCCCGACGCGGGGCACCTGGTGATGCTGGAGCTCCCCGATCTGGTGAACGGGCGGCTGACGGAGCTGCTGGCCAGGGTGGGGGCCGTGCCGCCACGTCGTAACGTTGACCGGCATGGAAGCACCGCACAGCGGGGCGGCTGAGCACGCCCCCGGTACCGATCCGGTCCGTTCGATCAATACGGCCTCCGTCGTCGTCAACTCACCTGCGGAAATGGGGGAGTTGGGGCGTGCGCTGGCGAAGCTGCTGCGCCCCGGCGACCTGGTGATGCTCACCGGGGAGCTCGGCGCGGGCAAGACCACGCTGACCCGGGGGCTCGGCGAGGGGCTCGGGGTGCGGGGGGCCGTGACCTCGCCGACCTTCGTGATCGCCCGGGTCCATCCGCCGCTCGGTGACGGGCCCGCGCTGGTGCACGTCGACGCGTACCGGCTGGGGGGCGGGCTCGACGAGATGGAGGACCTCGACCTGGATGTCTCGCTGCCGGAGTCCGTGATCGTCGTGGAGTGGGGCGACGGGAAGGTCGAGGAGCTGTCGGACGACCGGTTGCATGTGGTGATCGACAGGGCGACGGGGGACACGGACGACGACGTACGGAAGGTGCGGCTCGACGGGATCGGGGGCCGCTGGGCGGGGGAGGACCTCGCCGGGCTGGGGCTGGAGGACTGAGACGGGCGGGCGGGCGCGGGGGCAGTGAGGGGTGGGGGGGGGGGGGGGGGGGGGGGGGGCCGGGGGGCGGGGGGGGGGGGGGGGGGGGTTTTGGGGGGGGGCGGCCCCTGGATGGGGGGCCCCCCCGGTGGTGGGGTGAGGGCTAGTTGGGGAGGTCCTGGGGGTACCAGAGAGCTCGACGG